>JANPIJ010000445.1:0-43905 GCA_031424955.1 Ferruginibacter sp.
CACCGGTACATGGGAGCAAATCATTTTAGGGTATACGGTAGTGCCGGGATATGCCAATGAACAAACAAACCCCAACTTCCAGGTATCCGGTAATATAACCATTGATGGGGCTGGTACTATCAACGGAAATACCGCCAACACCTGGACATACGCTGCACCCTGGCTTCAATTGAAATGGAGCAATGGATTTACGGATAATGTATTTGTTCAAAAAGGAAGAGATTGGGAAAACAGGAAAAGCACTATTATATTTACCGGGTTAAATAATACCGGAACAGCTATTTGGGGGAAGAAAAAATAAGTATTCTATATAGGGTTTTAAAAATATGTAAATGATGATGACACCGATGAAAGACCGAACAAACCATTTAGGTAAGTTGCTTGCAACAGGAACTATGATGTGTGTTTGTCTGCTGCAAAATACTCAGTTAGCTGCTCAGCAAAAAGTAAATACTGTGATCGCCGGTAATCCAATTATTAAGGATAAGTATACAGCAGACCCTGCGGCATTTGTTTATGGCGATTCAGTCTATTTATATACCGGTCACGATGAAGCGCCGGCTAAGAGAGAAACCTATATCATGCATGAATGGCTTTGTTATTCATCAGCGGATATGGTAAACTGGATAGAGCACCCGTCGCCATTGAACGTAAAAGATTTTAAATGGGCAAAGGATGACGCCTGGGCTTCGCAGGTAATTGAAAGAAACGGGAAATTCTACTGGTACGTGGCTATTACGCATGGTACGATTCACGGAAAGGCGATCGGTGTTGCCGTATCCGATAAACCTACCGGGCCATTTAAAGATGCAAGGGGTTCAGCAATTATTACCAATGACATGACGACCGAAGCCAAGATTAGCTGGGATGATATTGATCCATCCGTAATCATTGATGATAATGGCCAGGCCTGGTTGTATTGGGGCAATACCAAATGTTATTATGCCAAGTTAAAAGAAAATATGATTGAACTGGACGGTCCCATCAATACCATCGATGCGGCTGAATTACCCAATTTCACCGAAGCTCCCTGGATACATAAACACAATGGCTGGTACTATCTTTCTTATGCTTACCAGTTTCCTGAAAAGATTGCCTATGCAATGAGCCGAAGTGTTACCGGGCCATGGCAGTTTAAAGGAATATTAAATGAACTGGCAGGCAACTCCAATACCAATCATCAATCCATTATTGATTTTAAAGGGAAGTCTTATTTTATTTATCACAATGGTGGGATGAATGTGGATGGTGGCAGTTTCCGCCGGTCGGTATGTATCGACAACCTGTATTATAACAAAGACGGAACGATCAAACGAATCGTTATGACAACAGAAGGAGTAAAGCCGGCGGGTAATAAAAAGTAATTACCAGCCGAAATAGTATGTATTACTGGTATTGATGTATACGAACATGCATTTGAAAAGCCATTATTCTTTTAAAACTTTTCTACAAAAAATAAATTTATGCGAATAACAAAATTGCTTGCCTCTTTGATGATTTCTTCGGGTTTAATATTGCCCGTTATTGTATCTGCCCAGCAGAAAGATAATATTATTGTAAAGGCCAATCAGCCCATTGCACAGGTGCAGCCTACCATGTGGGGGGTATTCTTTGAAGATATTAACCTGGGTGCGGATGGAGGTATTTATGCAGAGTTGGTAAAAAACCGTTCGTTTGAATTTTATAAGCCAATGATGGGCTGGGCGGTCAGGCAAAATAAAGTAAATGAGGGCAGTGTGATGGTGTTAAACAGGCAGGAAGCAAATATTGCCAATCCCCGCTATGTTTGCATCACCAAAGAAAATGCTTCAGATCAGTTGAGTATAACCAATGAAGGATTCAGGGGCATGGGAATAAAGAAGGGATTAAGGTACGATTTTTCAATGATGTACCGGCAGCAAACTCCGGGCCTTGTCTTACACATCGAACTATTAAATACAGCGGAAAAAGTAATCGGCGCATCAACGCTTACACCGTCTGCTGCTCCGGGTAAGGAATGGAAAAAACAGTCCGTAAGTTTTAACGCAACTGACTCCACTGCCAAAGGCAAAATGAAAATCTGGTTTGAAGGAGCCGGTGTAATTGATATGGATATGATCTCCTTATTTCCGGAAGACACCTGGAAGAAACGGCCCGGTGGTATGCGTGCGGATATGATTCAGTTACTTGCTGATATGAAGCCGGGGTTTATCCGCTTTCCGGGTGGATGTATTGTAGAAGGTCACGACCTGTCGGTAAGGTATCAATGGAAAAAAACACTGGGTGCTTTGGAAGATCGCCAACTGATCATTAACCGATGGAACGCTGAATTTGCACACCGGCCTGCACCTGATTATTTTCAAACCTTTGGCCTTGGTTTCTTCGAGTATTTTCAACTCGCCGAAGATATCGGTGCGGCTCCCTTACCAATACTCAACGCCGGAATGGCCTGCCAGTTTAACACTGCGGAAGTAGTGCCCATCGACCAGTTGGATCCCTATGTACAGGATGCGCTTGACCTGATTGAATTTGCCAACGGTGACATGAGCACGCAATGGGGAAAAGTAAGGGCAGGCATGGGGCATCCGGCTCCGTTTAATTTAAAAATGATGGGTGTGGGCAATGAAAACTGGGGCCCGCAATACCTGGAACGATTGGCTATCATTTCAAAAGCCATTAAAGCAAGATATCCTGATTTTAAAATAGTAAACAGTTCGGGTACCGACCCCGATGGTGAGCGATTCGATTTCCTGAATACCCGGTTGAGAAAAATGAATGCGGATATTATTGATGAACACTATTACCGCAGGCCTGAATGGTTTCTCGCCAATGCCGCCCGCTATGATAATTACCCACGCAATGGTGCAAAAATATTTGCAGGTGAGTATGCGGCACAAAGTGATAAAACGGTCAGTATTTACAATAAAAATAATGCACAGACTGCCATAGCCGAAGCCGCATTTATGACCGGGCTCGAACGCAATGCGGATGTTGTAAACCTGGCATCTTATGCACCCCTGTTTGCACATAGCGAAGGGTGGCAATGGACGCCCGATTTGATCTGGGTAAACAACCTGGAATCGTATGGTACTCCCAATTACTATGTACAAAAATTATATTCACTCAATAAGGGGACTAACACGGTGCCTGCCTTACTGAATGGTAAGCCACTAACGGGGCAGGACAGCCTGTATGTATCGGCTGTAATAGACAAAAACACGAACGATGTAATCATCAAAGTAGTAAACGCATCAGGTAGCGAACAAATGAAAGGGATCACCCTGGAAGGTATAAAGAAATTGCCTGCAAAAGGTTTACTGACGGTTTTGCAAAGTAATAACCTGGCTAATGTAAACTCATTTACTACACCAAAAAATGTAGCCCCGGTTGAGTCAGACATTGCAATAAAAGGAAAGCAAATCAATCTTACATTAGCGCCCTATTCATTTTCTGTTATTCGGGTGAAGATGTAGGGCATAGGATAACACGAATTTTTAGGCACGAATTACACGAATTTTCAAAAACGAATTTAAATTATAGCTATTAGCAAAATAGCACGAATTTTAGGTACGAATTACACGAATTAATATTAGCGCTATGCCAGATATTATTTTGAAGGAGGAATCATATGAGTTGATAGGGATTTGTATGGAAGTGCATCGGGAGTTGGGTATGGGATTTAAGGAAATTATTTATAAGGATGCGTTGGAGTATGAATTCAAAACAAGGAATATTCCGTACACCCGCGAGAAAAAGTATGAAATCAAATACAAAGAGATCATACTACCACGCCGTTACAATGCTGACTTTATTGTTCATCAATCAATTATCCTGGAAGTAAAAGCATCAAATATGATAGTTAATAATTTTGTACGACAAACAATCAACTACCTGAAAGCATCCGGATTGCAATTAGGGATTATAGCCAACTTCGGAGAACCATCATTTGTATCAAGAAGAGTAGTATTTTAATTCGTGTAATTCGTGCCTTAAAAATTCGTGTTATAAATCAAAAAATTCGTGTAATAACATTTAACCTTAACAATGAATAAAAACTACCGTTGGGGCATACTGGGTGCCGGCCGCATAGCGGAAAAATTTTGTACGGCACTAAATTTTGTTAAAGGGTCAGAAGTGTATGCGGTTGCTTCCCGTGATGTGGATAGGGCTAAAGCCTATGCTCAAAAATTCAATGCTGCCAGGTTTTATGATAATTATAATGATCTTATAAATGATGAGCAGGTCGATATTATATACATCGCTACACCCCATGCTTTTCACTATGAACAAACGCTTGCCTGCCTTCAAAATAAAAAAGCGGTGCTGTGTGAAAAACCAAGTTCGCTTGGTTACGGGCAAACAAAGCAGATGATTGAAGCCGCAAATGAAAACAAGGTTTTTTTGATGGAAGGGATGTGGACAGGTTGTATGCCCTTTATGGAAAAAATCCAGTCACTTATAATGGAGGATGTAATCGGAAGTATTCAGTGTTTGTCAGCCGATTTTGGTTTTACTGCACCGGTAGATCTGGAAAGCAGGTTGTACAATAAATCATTGGGTGGTGGTGCCATGATGGATGTAGGCGTTTACCCTTTATACCTTGCCACTGCTATTTTAGGAGCACCATCACAGCTAAAGGTACTCTCCAGGCTGGCGGCTACAGGAATAGATGAATATATCAATATCGCATTACAGTATCCAACAGGTGAAACAGCACAGTTGCTTTCCTCCATTGTTTTTAACACCAATATTGAAGCTTCCATCATTGGAACAAAGGGGAGGATCAACATTGAGAATCCCTGGTTTAAAGCCACTGATTTTTCTGTTCATTTAAATGACGGATCAGTCGAAAATTTTTCTATCCCGCATTTAAGCAATGGTTTTGAGCACGAAATAATGGAAGTGATGCATTGCCTCGGCAATGGTTTATTGCAAAGTGAAAAACTGCCACACCAGTTAAGTTTATTAATGAGCAAAATAACCGGGGAGGTATTAAAGGAGGCAGGGGTGGTGTATGAATAACCCTTCAATTGCAAAGGAACAACTACAACTACGATGGTTTCCAACTATCAGCGATAAACCATCTGCCATCAACGCCTGCGATGCAAATGATTACGCCGGTAAAAAATGCAGATTCAAAAAATAGTATGGCTAAATGGCTGGCCCTATGTTGGGAGAAGACCGGCTTTATGACCAGTTGCCTTAAACCTTTCACCTTCCACCTTTTAAAATGTACCAAAAAAGTTTAATAAAAATTGAAGTTTATTTTTGATTCGCATGTTATATTCGCTGTGTTTTATAATAATCTAAAAACGAATTGCATTATGAAAAAAATATTACTTCACATCGTTTTAATGAGTTTTGCCATGGGGTCTGTTTATTCACAGTCTGCCGGATCCGGCGATAGCAGCAGGATGGCCTGGTGGAAAGATGCCAAATTTGGGATGTTTATCCACTGGGGAGTATATGCTGTACCGGCGGGAAACTATGATGGAAAGAGGATACCTGGTATAGGGGAATGGATCATGAACCGGGGTAAAATACCCGTAGATAAATACAAGCCTTACGCAAAGCAATTCAACCCGGTAAAGTACAACCCGGAGGCCTGGGTTAAAATGGCCAAAGATGCCGGGATGAAATATATTGTGATCACCTCCAAACACCACGACGGTTTTGCATTGTTCAATTCCACCGTTACCGATTGGGATGTGGTGGATGCCACACCGTATGGCAAAGATCTGTTGCTGCCACTTGTGGAAGCCTGTCATAAATATGGTATGCGGATAGGATTTTATTACTCGCAGGCGCAGGATTGGAACCATCCCGGTGGTGCTGCCAGCGGCGGCCATTGGGATAAGGCGCAGGATGGCGACATGGACGTTTACCTGGATAGAATTGCCGTTCCGCAGGTAAATGAAATTTTGTCAAACTATGGCGAGCTGGATATTTTATGGTGGGACACGCCAACAGACATGACACCGGCACGGGCAGAGAAGTTTCAGCCACTGCTAAAATTACATCCCAATTTGATTACCAATAACCGCCTCGGTGGGGGCTTTAAAGGCGATACCGAAACACCCGAGCAATTTGTTCCATCAACGGGTTTCCCGGGAAGAAACTGGGAGGCCTGCATGACCATGAATGATACCTGGGGTTTTAAATCTTATGATACCAACTGGAAAAGCACGGAAACCCTGGTTAGGAATCTTGCTGAAATTGTAAGTAAGGGAGGCAATTTTTTATTAAATGTTGGGCCAACTTCACTGGGTGAAATTCCCAAACCGAGCATTGACCGGTTGGCGCAGGTAGGCAAATGGTTAAAAGTAAATAAGGAATCGATTTATGGTACCACCGCCAGCCCCTTTCCATACCTGTCATGGGGCCGCAGTACCCGCAAAGATCAGAAGTTGTACCTGCATGTATTTGATTATCCGGCCAACGGCGAATTGCATGTACCCATGGAAAATAAAATTAGAAAAGCCTATTTATTAGCTGTTCCGTCAAAATCTTTATTGGTAAAAAAAGAAGATAAACGTTCTGTAATCCGGTTGCCGCTGAAAGTTCCTGATAAAATAAATACTGTGGTGGTGGTGGAGTTTGAAGGTGAACCGGTTACCAGTCCATCTCCCATGCTGGGTAAGCAGGCAACCGCCTCTTCTCAAAAATCGGAAGCCGAAGGAAGTAAAAATTTACTTGATGGTAACCGCCTTACCCGTTGGACGGCAACTGAAACAGAGAGAAAAGCAGTAATAGAAGTTGATTTAAAAGCGCCCACATCAATTGCTACCAGCATTGTAGATGAACCATGGCATCCATGGGATGACAAAAAGCAGGGGTTAACCTTGCAATACAAATCCGGGGAAGAGTGGAAGACTGTTTTCCAGGCAACCACCGGCGGTATCGGGCACGTGCAAAATTTTAAACCGATAACCGCTCAGTATTTCAGGTTAATTGTAGAGAATAAAGCAGCCGCACCAAGCTTGCTGGAATGGCAGATGTATGGACCTGAGTAGGCCAGGGGGTGGGGGAGTAGTGTAGAGTTTTAGATAGGATAAAGATGGTGGGTAAGGTAAATACAGTAAATAAGGTAGATAGCGTAAATAAAGTAGTCAAAGTAAATAGAATAGAAAAGTAAATATTGTAATCTGCAATTGCGGACCGGATAGAAATTTTTTGATAGAAGATGCCGGGTTAAATTAAAAGAACAACCGGGTAAATAAAGTAAACAGTAATTACCTGTTTTTGAATACCTTTAACGCCCTGCTATTTTTTAAACAGCATCGACTTAAATATTGTCAATTATCCATTAATCAATTATTAATTAAACATCAATCATCTGATCTATTTAATACGCTAAATCAACCATTAACAGTGGTAGCGGATGGGATAGAAATTAAAAAAAAGAAATATGAAAGGAATAACATTGCCTGGTTTATGTATTGCAGCTATTTTTGCAACTTCAATTACATCCTGTAATAATCAAAAAAGTGAAAGCACAATGGAAATGACTAAAGGGATTACCAAAGCCTCTTTTGGAAATGCGGATGGTAAAGAAGTGTTTTTGTATACGCTGACCAACGCAAAAGGTACAGTCGTAAAAATTTCTACTTATGGCGGCGTTGTTACCTCATGGGTATCTCCCGATAAGAGTGGCGTAAAATCAAGCATCGTATTGGGGTTTGATAGTATTGCAGGCTACCTGGCCAAGCCTCCGTATTTTGGTGCATTAATTGGTCGCTATGGCAATCGTATTGCGAAGGGTACATTTAAAATTGATACGGCTGTTTATACATTGGCAACAAATAATGGCGCCAATCATTTGCATGGCGGTTTAAAAGGATTTGATAAAGTAATATGGGATGCAGCCATTGAAAATGATTCTACGCCTGTTTTAAAACTTTCTTATTTGAGCAGGGATGGTGAGGAAGGTTACCCGGGAAATTTGAATGTAGCGGTTCAATACACGTTGACCGATGACGATGAGTTGAAAATTGAGTATGATGCAACTACCGATAAAGCTACGGTCATTAATCTTACCAACCATAGCTATTTCAATTTAACAGGCGATGTTGCCAATACCATACTCGATCACCAGTTGGAGATTGATGCGGATAACTTTACACCCGTTGATAGTACGTTGATTCCAACCGGGGAAATTGCACCGGTAAAAGGAGGTCCTTTTGATTTTACAAAGGCAACTAAAATTGGAGCAAGGATTGATTCCGTGAAAGGTGGTTATGATCACAATTTTGTATTGAATAAAAAAGATAATACCCTGCAAAAAGTGGCCACTTTAACGGATGATAAAAGCGGAAGGAAGCTGGAAGTATTTACCATGGAACCAGGCATACAGTTTTATACGGGTAATTTTTTAGATGGCACCATCAAAACAACCGATGGCAAGGCGATCAACCAGCATACAGCGCTTTGTTTGGAAACCCAGCATTTCCCTGATTCGCCCAATCAGCCAAAATTTCCGTCTACGTTGTTGGTGCCGGGCCAAAAGTATCACACTGTTACTGTTTACAAACTTTCTGTGAGCAAGTAGATGAGTGATGAATAATGAGTGATGAGTGATGAATAATGAGTGAGGAATGATGAGTGCTGTTTTCATCATTGAAGCATTTTTAAAATTTTTCAAATAACTAACAAGCTAACACAAACATAAAATCATAAACATGAAATTTTTTATTGACACGGCCAATCTTGCGGATATAAGGGAAGCCAACGAACTAGGAATTTTGGATGGGGTTACTACCAACCCATCATTGATGGCAAAAGAAAATATTAAAGGCGAAGCGGCTATTGCCAACCATTATAAAACCATTTGCGAAATAGTAGATGGCGATATCAGTGCCGAGGTATTGGGAACGGAATTTTCCGTGATAGTGGAAGAAGGTAAAAAACTGGCAGCTATCCATCCAAACATTGTTGTAAAAGTGCCCATGATTAAAGATGGTGTTAAAGCCATTAAGTGGTTTACCGACAATGGAATTAAAACCAATTGTACATTGATATTTAGCGCAGGACAGGCTATACTGGCTGCAAAAGCCGGTGCTACCTATGTTTCACCGTTTATCGGCCGTATCGATGATAGTGGCTGGGATGGTGTGCAACTGATTTCGCAGATTAGCAATATCTTTAGCATACAGGGTTTTGAAACCGAGATTTTAGCAGCCTCCATTCGTAATGCCAATCACATCATTGCCTGCGCCGAAGCCGGGGCAGATGTATGTACCTGCCCGCTTAATTCTATCTTAGCTTTGTTAAAACATCCGTTAACTGACCTGGGGTTAAAGCAATTTTTATTGGATGCTGAGAAGATGAAATTAGCTTAACAGTATTTTATTGATAATATTCATTTTGAGAAAGGTCAGTCATTTTTTAATGACTGACTTTTTACATTCAATTAATAGAAGATATTTAACTCCTTCAGCGGTTGTTTATACTAATGGCAGTTGATCAGGAAATTTTGAATGCCTGTTTGAATAAGATGAATCGAATAGCTCAATCAACCGACATGGCTGTTAACGGTAATTCTAATTAGCAACCATCACCAGTTTAAATATCTGAGAAATGAAAAAAAGATTATTAATCACGCTCGCTCTTATCACCACATTCGCACTTGGATTCGCTTTCAAATCTCTGCTTTCAAATTCTAATATTGAACAACCATTGAAGAAGGCAACAGGCATTGGCGGCATCTTTTTCAAATGCAAGGATCCCAAAAAAGTCAGAGAATGGTATCAAACTCATCTTGGATTAAATACCAACCAATATGGGGCAGTTTTTGAGTGGAGGCAAGGTGCAGATACAACAAAAAAAGGCTTTACCCAGTGGAGCCCGTTTTCTGAAAAAACGAAATACTTTGAGCCTTCAGCGAAAGACTTTATGATTAATTACAGGGTTGAAAATCTGGAAAAATTGATTGACCAGCTTAGAAAAGACAGTGTAACAATCGTGGATAAAGTTGAAACGGCTGACTATGGAAAATTCATTCACATCATGGACATAGAGGGCAATAAAATTGAACTATGGGAGCCCAATGACATTGAATTTGAAAAGCTTGGTGAAAAAATTGGCGCAAGGACAACAAAATAATCAGAAAAATATGTTGACACAAGGTAACGAACGCAATACCGCTTAACATGTGGTTGTGAGTATTGTCTGTCAGTTGTAGTCATTGACAAAAAAGCAGGTTGAATCAGATTGATCTATCTCATTTGCTCTTCATTATGAAGGTTACAATCATCTCTAAAATTTATTTGTATCTGCATCCCTTTACCTGTTAAACCTTTTACCAGTCATTGACCATTTCCTGCAAAATAATATTTGTATTGCTAATCGATGATTGATACATTTGCATTCATCAATGTATTATCCATGGAATTAAAAGAGCTGGAAAAAATTTTGAAGGCTTTGGGCGACACCAACCGGCTCAGGATATTGGGAGATATGGCTGCAGCGGGTGGCTCCATTCAATGCGCCCAGATAATGCATGTTACCCAATTGGCCCAACCCTCTGTGAGCCACCACATCAAATCGCTGACGGAAGCCGGTTTGATAACACCAGAAAAAGATGGCCGTCATTATTCTTACTTGCTAAATAAGGTGTTGATTAAGGAATTTATCGGTCAGCTTGATGAACTGGTAGGGAAATGATTGCAGCACTATTGAAAATTTATGATTGATTTCCATTTACCCTGGTAATTAATTTGAACAAGGCTACTAAGGTTAATGTGGTGTCGGTACCAACCCTTATTCTTTACCAGTTGAAATGCCTGCATCATTTGAATTTCAAATGATACTATTAAAAAATATTTGTAAATACCCGTATTTAATTATGACTCAACAAAAAAAAGGAATGCCACACCTGGTGAAATTAGCAGCGGTAATTGCTTTCTTTTTATGCCCGCTCATGCTGTTGTCGCAGGTAAGCGGAAAGGATAGTGTGCTTGCTGAGGTAACCCTAAAGAATGCGATTGAGTACGCCATACTTCACCAGCCGCAGATTCAGCAATCGCTGGTAGACCAGGAGATCGTGGAAGCTACTATAAAAAGTAAATTGTCTGAAATGTATCCCAGGGTTAATTTTAATTATAGCCTGCAGCATAATTTTATTATTCAAACCGCGGTTATCGGGGGCAACAATGTGAAGCTGGGTGTTAACAATACTTCCGCCGGTCAGTTCACTTTCGCACAATCAATTTTTGATAAGGATGTTTTGCTGGCAAACCGCACCAGGACGGATGTACGCCAGCAGGCAAAACAGGCAACCAGCAGTAATAAAATTGATATCGCCGCTGCTGTATCCAAAGCATTTTATGATGTATTGTCTTCTATGCAGCAAATAAATATTTCCCGTGAAAATATCGTGCGCATAGAACGTAGTTTAAAAGATGCATACAACCAGTATCAATCGGGGATTGCCGATAAGATTGATTACAAACGGGCAACCATCACATTGAATAATTCAAAAGCCGGTTTAAGAAGCAATGAAGAATTGCTGAAAGCAAAACTCGAATACCTTAAATCGCTGATGGGGTATCCCGTATCTCAAAACCTGAATATTGTGTATGACAGCACTCAACTGGAAAGGGATATCCTGCTTGATACTTTACAGGCACCGGATTACAAGGCAAGGATTGAGTATAAATTACTGGAAACACAAAAGCGGTTGTTGCAGTACAATGTAAAATATTATAAATGGGATTACCTGCCTACCGTGTCCGCCAATGGCGCTTACAATTTGAATTATCAGAATAATAATTTTGGCAAACTCTACACCAACAATTACCCCAGTTCTTTTGCTGCTCTTACTTTAGGGTTTCCTATTTTCCAGGGCGGTAAACGAAAGGCTGATATACGGGTGGCCGAATTAGACTTACAACGAAACGAACTGGACATTATCAATTTAAAGAACATGGTATACTCAGGGTATTCACAGGCCCTGGCAATATACAAAAGCAACCTGCAAAACTACCTGGCTTTAAAAGACAATATCATACTGGCAAAAGAAGTATATGATGTTATCCAGTTGCAATATCGCTCCGGTATAAAAACCTACCTGGAAGTGGTTACTTCTGAAACCGATCTGCGAACATCACAAATAAATTTTTACAACGCCATGTACCAGTTGATGGCAAGTAAGATAGATGTTCAAAAAGCGCTGGGGCAAATCAACTACTAAATAAAATATTATTAATGGATATCAATACAATTAAAATTACTCATAGTATGTTTTTAAAACCACTGTTGAAATATAGCTGCATCGGGGCTGTTTTATTCCTGGCATCCTGCGCTGATAAAAAGCCACCAGCCCAACAGGCTCCGCCACCGGCAAAGGTTACGGTTCAGGAAGTGAGTGTAACCAATGCAGTTTACTATGATGAATACCCGGCAACCGTAACGGCCATCAACCAAATAGAATTACGCCCACAGGTAAGCGGTTTTATTACCGGCTTATATTTTAAAGATGGCGACCGGGTGCGAAAAGGACAATTGTTGTATGCGGTAGATGCACAATTATACTCCGCAAATTACCAGCAGGCAGTGGCCAATTTAAAAGTACAGGAAGCCAATATCAACAAGGCGCAAAAGGATGCCGACCGTTTTCATGAACTGGATAAAAATGATGCGGTAGCAAAGCAGTTGGTGGATAACGCGGATGCTGCATTGGAAGTTGCAAAGAAACAGGCAGATGCAGCCAGGGCCAATATACAGGGGGTACAAACCAGTGTACGGTACACCAAAGTGTACGCACCTTTTGATGGGGTGATTGGTATCTCAGCTGTAAAATCCGGCGCTGCGGTTACTGCCGGGCAAACTCTTCTTAATACCATTTCATCAGACAGGGAACTGGCGGTTGATTTTAACATAGACCAGGCGGAGATTTATCGTTTTACCAAACTGTTGAGTGAAAAACAAAAGCCAGGTGATTCCACTTTTACACTTGCTTTTTCCGGAGATGTATATCCTTATCCCGGTAAGATTGAATTGCTCGACCGCTCCGTGAATCCACAAACGGGAACCATTAAAGCAAGGCTTATTTTTCCCAATAATAAAAATTTACTGATTGCCGGCATGAATGGAACCGTTCGGGTAAAAAATAATGCTTCCACACAATCGGTTCTGATTCCATACAAAGCAATAACGGAACAACTGGGCGAATTTTTTGTGTATGTACCCAACGACAGCAGCAAGGTATCGCAACGTAAAGTAGTGTTGGGCAAACAAATAGGAAAAAACATTATCATCAAAGATGGATTGCAAAGCGGCGAGAAAGTGGTAGTGGAAGGCGTTCAGAATTTAAGGGAAGGGGCATTGATTAATACAGCAGCGAACCCCGCGGCAGCACCGGTGAAGAAATAAAATTGCTGATGTCTGATGCCCGCCCGGATGAATCCCCGCCAGAATGACCTTGTCGGGCTGGCGTTCGGACGGGGCTGATTTTTTGATGTCTGATTTCTTTCGGATGGAAGTTTCAGCTTGATTAGGTGGAGTGGTTGATTTATACTTTATAAATCCATCAGATTTTGATTTTTGAGTGACAGGGTTGTTTGCGTGAAAGCCCTGAAAGGGCGGCCATACCTCAGCATAGGGCAACGCCCTATGTTTGGAAAGATGGGCGGCATATCAAATGTCGGTTGGTTAATGAACATCGAATTAATTAATTAAAGCCCCTCATCGGTATTCAGTACAAGTGAGTCCCGAAAACGGGATTAACATAACACAACGATGTCGCAATGGAAACAAACCGCCGGCCAACAGAAAAAACACGATCAAAAATGGGAAGTAAAACAGGGGAAGATTAATTGAAAAAATTTTAGTGCTAAAGAAATAATATGATAGCAGATACTTTTATAAAAAGGCCCGTTACGGCAATTGTAATATCCATTGTGATTGTGCTGGTGGGTGTGATTGCTTTAACCACTTTACCGGTGGCCCAGTACCCTGATATTACTCCCCCAACGGTTACCATCAACGGTAGTTTTACCGGGGCGGATGCCCAAACGGTGGAGCAAACAACTACTACGGCTATTGAAACACAGGTGAACGGTACACCGGGCATGACCTATATTTCAAGCAATAGTACAGCGAGTGGCCAAAGCAGTATCAATGTGAATTTTGAGATTGGTACCGATGTAAACATAGCCGCACTGGATGTGCAGAATCGTGTAAGTGTAGCCCAGCCATCATTGCCGGATGCCGTAAAGCGTTTAGGGCTTACTGTTCGCAAGCGTAACCCGAGTATTATGGTTGTATTGGCTTTGTACTCACCCAACGGTACACACGATGCCAACTTCCTGGGCAACTATGCCAATATCTATTTAAAAGATGCCCTGCAAAGGGTAAAAGGTGTTGGTGATATTGTATCCCGGGCCGATGATTTCGGAATGAGGATTTGGCTTAGTCCTGAAAAACTGGCGAATCTTGGAATGACTACGACCGACATTACCTCCGCATTAACCGAACAAAACCTGCAGGTGGCGGCTGGTACCGTGGGTGGCAATCCGCAGCCTTCCGTACAAACTTTTGAGTACAGTGTGCTTACCAACAGCCGTATCAATACAAGGGAACAGTTTGAAAATATCATCGTGAAAACCAATCCTGCCACAGGAACCGTTGTTCATATGCGGGATGTAGCCAGGGTGGAGCTGGGGAAATTTGATTATGGCAGCAACGCCTATGCCAGCGGCAAGCCAGCCGCTTTTGTGTTGATATACCAGGCACCCGGCGCCAATGCATTGGATACTTATGAGGGGATTACGAATGCCTTGACAGAACTTAAAAAAACTTTTCCAAAAGATGTGGATTATGTTATACCGCTGGAAACGGTTACAGTGGTTAAATCTTCCATCAATGAAGTATTGCATACACTGGGTGAGGCTTTGCTGCTGGTAGTACTGGTGGTATTTTTGTTTTTACAAAGCTGGCGGGCTACACTTATTTGTGTACTGGCCATCCCGGTTTCACTCATTGGTACCTTTATATTTTTTATTCCCTTTGGTTTTACCATCAATACGCTTACACTCTTTGCATTTGTACTGGCTATCGGCATTGTGGTAGATGATGCCATCGTGGTGGTGGAAGCCGTGCAGCATTACATTGACCATGCGAAACTGTCTGCAAAGGAAGCTACAAAAGCGGCTATGAAAGATATATCCGGCCCCGTTATCGCCATCGCATTGATTTTAGCGGCGGTGTTTGTACCGGTTGGATTTGTACCGGGTATTGTTGGCCGCCTTTACCAGCAGTTTGCCATTACCATTGCGGTATCCGTGCTGATATCGGCATTTGTTGCATTATCGCTTACGCCGGCTTTGTGTTCCATCATGTTAAAGCCATCTAAAACAGAGAAGGATAAAAAGAACCTCCTGGATAAATTCTTTGCCTCCTTTAACAGGGGCTTCGGCAGGATGAATGCTTCCTATACAAAGGGCGTTGGTAAATGGATCAGGGCAACGCCCATTGTGATCATCATGTTGATCTGCTTATTTGTTGGTTTATTTTTCCTGTTTAAAAACAAACCTTCCGGATTTATTCCTTCCGAAGATGAGGGGCGGTTGTTTGTGACTTATGAAATGGCTGAAGCCACGTCTACCACCCGCAGTAAAGAAATGCTGCTGAATATTATGAAAAGGGTGGAAGCCATTCCCGGCGTAAGGTTGGTGGGTGGTATAGCAGGGTTGAATATCATCAGTTTTTCAAGCAAATCCAATGTAGGTACTATGTTTGTAAACCTTCAAACCTGGGATGACCGTAAATCGAAAGAGTTACAGATAAAGAATATCATCACCGAAATTCAAAAAAGAACCGCAGACATAAAAGAGGCCAGGGTACTGGCCATATCGCCACCTGCCATACCTGGCCTGGGGGCAACCGCCGGCTTTACTTTCGAACTACAGCAAACTACCAGCACTGATGATATAAAACAGTTTGAAGCAGTGTCACGCAAATTTTTAACTGAATTAAATAAGCGTCCGGAAATTGGTTTGGCATATACTTTCTTTACCACCCGAACGCCCAGTTACCAGGTAGATGTGGATAAGGAAAAAGCAAAAAAATTAGGGGTATCTATATTGGATGTGTACAGCACTATGTCCACCTTGTTAGGTAGTAGTTATGTAAATGATTTTAACCTTTATGGCAGAAACTTCAGGGTAGTGGCCCAGGGTGACAGTACCTATCGGTCTTCTATTGATGAGCTTAGTAAATATTATGTACGCAATAACCTGGGAGGTATGATTCCGTTGGGTTCCCTGCTTACAAGCAGGGTGGTAGAGAGCCCGTCACTGATTTCTCATTATAATATTTACCGGTCTATTGAAATAAATGGTTCACCTAAGCCAGGGGTAAGTAGCGGCCAGGCTATTGAGGCTTTAAAGGAAGTTGCTGCTCAAACTTTACCTTCTGGTTATGGATACGAATTTTCAGGTCTCAGTCGCGAGGAAATAAAGGCGGGAGATAGTACCATTACCATCTTTGCCATCTCCATCATCTTCGTATTCCTTTTCCTGGCGGCGCTGTACGAAAGCTGGTCTGTACCATTTTCAGTTTTATTTGCTGTGCCCATTGGAGCCTTTGGTTCCATTCTTACGCTCACATTCTTGCCTAATCTTACCAACAATGTATACGCCCAGATTGGTTTAATTACCCTGATTGGGCTGGCAGCAAAAAATGCCATCCTGATAGTTGAATTTGCCAAGGAAAGGGTAGACCGCGGGATAGAAATTATACCAGCCACCCTGCAGGCAGTACAGCTTCGCTTACGCCCGATCATTATGACCTCCCTTGCATTTATCCTGGGTGTACTGCCGCTGGCTTTTGCTACCGGCGCTGCATCAGAATCACGTAAAACCATAGGCTGGACGGTATTTGGCGGTATGTTATCTGCCACTACGCTGGCCATCTTTGTGGTACCGGTATTGTTTGTACTCATCACAAAAATATCTTACAGTAAAAAATTAAAACGGCTGAAGAGCGAAAAACAAATTGAAGCGGATGTGGATAAATCAATTATTGAGGGGAATATAGGGTAGGGGATATGGTTCATTGTTGTGAGCGACAGTCTATTTCGTATTTTAAAGTGTGACATTGTCCAACTGTTTTCCATTGGCCCTTACAATAGTGACCGATTGTGTGGTAGTATGGTCAAATTAAGAGAATTTCCAGCTATCAATTAAAATTAAAAATAGACGTGAAAAGTGTAGGAAAACATAGAGACGCGAAAAAAACAATAACATTTACAAATCAACGATAAACCTTTCCTTAAACCATTTGATATCATGGATCTCCACCGGACTGTTAATAAACTCCAGCAAAGCTTTTTCTTTTGTAACTATCGCGTCACTTTGCGTTTGCAAAGCTAAATCGAACAGGAAATTGTCTTTAGGGTCCGGGCTACTTTTAAAAGAAGGAGTTGTTTCTATATAAAAAGTCACGGACTTTATCAGGTCAATAATTTCCATCGGGTCAATATCAATGGCGGACTTTTTTAATGCTTTGGGAATGTTCCTATATAATTCCTGTTCTAAATTACGGTTAATATATACTGTTAATTCATGCTGAATGATGGCATTGATTAGCCTGTACATTTTATTATAAAAAATATAGTTGAAATAAACTGAAGTATCAATGATGAGATGGTTTTTCATAGTTTTTTTTTCTGTCCTTGCTTACCATCAATGTAACTTCTTCTTCTGTCATTTTTTTAAAAGCCCCTTTAAACTTCTTGTCAATTTCCTCCGCTTTTGCTAACAATTCATCCTTGTTGAGTTGAAGCAACAACTGGTGTTGCTCCACTTCTGTTAATAAATCCACTTTGTCAACTATTTGTCTTAGTAACGAAGGCTTCTTAGTGTCATTACTATCATTATTTCGTTTATTTTCCGATAGCGTTTGCATAATCAAATATTTGTAGTTAAAGTTAACCAGTTTTTGTAAAAACTAAGTTATGTGTTGCAAAAAAAAACTTGCACAGCGATGTCGGTTTATTTTAAAACTTATATATTATTTCGTATCACTGCTGCAGTCACCATCAACTGGCCTACATGCCGCATAGTATGTTCTGCGGCATGAAACAAAAGTCCGGTAACGGTGGATGGTAAGCCAGCCCTTCCGATCCCACGATAGTCCGTCAGCGTAGCTTCATCCGTCACCATTAGTTGTTCCATTGCTTTGTCAACCTGCTGATCAAAACGTTGTACCAAATCATTGGTGGTAATTTCGTGGCTTGCTTTTTTACCTTCGGCAGCCAGTTCATCAAACTGAACCGGGGTAAGGCTTTCGTTGCGTGCATAGGTAAATACCCGGTCAAGCACACCACTCAGGTGCTGCAGGTGAAAACAGGGCGAAGCCAATCCCGAAGGGCGTTCCCAAAGCAGTTCGTCCGGGAAGTTCAGCATCATTTCATCTACTTCTTCACGTGCCTGCAATAAGGCATGTGCAACAGGTTGTAATAACGGGGGTATTCCCGGCAGCGGTCCTCTTTGCCACACTTCAAGTTTTTGTACTGGCATAACTAAATTGTTGTGCTGTAAAAATAGCACTTAAAAAGCATGCATGGTGCCCGCCATGATGAATTCCCGCGGGGATGAATATTCCGGACCGGAGTTTAAATGAGAATGAATTTTATACAGGATTCGTATCGTGTAAAAAACGTCGGCAATTACTTGACAACGGCGGCATCCTAACTATCACCTGCGACATCTTATTGCCATCGGTGTTGCAATAATCAAATCGCAATCCCCGTCCCGTCAGGGACAACATATCGGTAGCATAATTGATGAAGGATCAATCTAAGTCCCATAGGGACGTGATATTATTCGGGCATTTAGTTATAGAATTTCTCCACAAGCCAACTACAGTTTTTTTAAATTCACTGGTCGTATATCTCGTCCCTACGGGACTTTCAGACTTATAATTTTTTTCCTACCGATATTTTGTCTCTACGGGACATTGGTACCAATGCCCTGTTATTTAAGAATAGGTCACACTATAAAAAATCCGCCAACGACATTCAGCACCCAACATCCATTATCCGGCATCCGGTATCCGACATCCCACACCCAGCATCCGGCATCTAATCAGTATCCTTCGTTCTGCGGCAACGCATTGCCTAAATCAATTTCTCTTTGAGGGATGGGGAATATCAGCCTGGGATGATCGTATGGCCGGCCTCCAACGGTTAATTGTAATCTTTTGACGGTATAAAAACGCTCCCCTTCAAAAGCCAGTTCAGCAAACCGTTCTTTTACAATGATGTTTGCGTTGGCGACTGCACCCAGGGGTTGCAGGCCTGCTCTTTCTCTTATCTTGTTTACATCTTCCACCGGTGCCGGGCCTGTTGGTGTGCCGCCTTTGCGGAAGTTTGCTTCTGCCCTTGTGAGATACATTTCAGCCAATCTTATAATGGGGATCGCCTTGTATAAATCTTTCCATTTGCCGGTAAGCATGCCGGACGCTCCTGATATGCTGCTGCCCGAATAGAAAAAATCTTTCCTGGCATCGCCTGCTTCATATTTGGAAAGGTGAACCGGTGTTATTTGAATTTCACCACGGCCAACCGGGTCGCCTGAATAGAATGAAGTAATACCGAAATCTACCGTGCCGGAGTTACTTTGGCTGGTTTGCTGCAAGGCGAAAATATCTTCGGTGGAATTGGCGGAATTATTAAAGGCTTTGTCGATGGAAGAAGTAAGCGAATAATTTCCGGATTCAATTACCACATTGGCTGCTGTGGCGGCAGCTGCATAATTGCCCTGGGCCAGGTAAACCCTGGAAAGAAAGGCCATAGCGGAATATTTGGTTGCCCGGAAATTTGCTGCTTCTGCCGGAAGTTTCGCTGCTGCATCTGTAAGGTCGGCCAGCACATGGGTGTACACTGCAGCTACCGAAGCCCTTGGTAATTTATCCCTGGCAGGATCGTACCCCGACACATGTTGTAAAACCAGCGGCACACCTGGATTGGTGGTGATACTACCTGCCGAGTAAGGTTTTGCATACAGGTTAACGAGGGTAAAATAAGTAAGCCCTCTTAAAAATTTAGCTTCCCCTTCTACCTGTGTTTTTTCGCTTCCTGTTAAAACATCCAGTTTACTTAAAACAAGGTTGGCTACATTGATGGTGTGGTAACTGTTGGCCCACACCTGGTAAATTACTTCAGACCCGGTTGTTTCTGTTTTTGAATTGATGTCATCGTAATCTGAAAATGTACCTGCCCAGTTGATATCATTGTCGTTGATCAGTAACTCTGAAAAAGTATTGTACTTTTCACCAAAAGCATTTCCATTTTGAAATGTGGAATAGCCACCAAATAATACTGCCTTCACATCATCCGCCGAAACAATTTCTGATGGTGTGAGCGTATTTTGCGGGGCAACATCCAGCTTCTTATTACAGGCAAGCATAAAGCATATCGAGGCGAGGAGGAAGACTTGTATGTTGAATTTCATAAATAAATTGTTTACGGTTGATTATTGTTTTCGGTTTACAGTTTATTGGTTACTGTTGATTGCGTTTTGCCGGTTTGATGAATGTTAATTCATCACTCATTATTCATTACTCATTACTCATTATTCATCGCTCATTATTCACTCATCACTCATCACTCATTCAAAACTTCACATTCAATCCCACCGAAAATGTTTTGGGTTGTGGGATAGAATAGAAGTCTACGCCACCCGTAATATTGGCAACACCGGATATCCGGGTGCCCAATGAATTCACTTCCGGGTCGCTGATGTATTTGGTACTGGTCCATAAATTAGCCCCGGCCACAAACAGCCTTGCTGAATTGATGTTCAACCTTTTCGTGATAGTGGAGGGCAAATTATAGCCAAATGATAATTGCCGCAGCCGGATATAAGAACCGTCATAGATCCATCTCGAACTGGTACGGTGCCCTGTTGAGAAAAATGCGCCTGACCTCGGCACATTGGTGATATCACCTGGCTTCTGCCATGCATTTAAAATGTCTTTGGTCTGGTTATCAAAACCATTTCCAAAACCGGATGTCATAAACCTGCCAGCCAGGTTATAAATTTCATTACCTGAAACGAAGGTGAAAAAGATATTGGCATCAAACCCGTTGTATGAAATGGTATTGTTGAAACCGCCTGTAAAATCAGGGTTGGGATCTCCCACTACCATTCTTTTAGCCGCATTGTAATCGCTGGTTGATTTACCGTCTTCACCCATATATAATGCATCGCCGGTTGCAGGATCAACGCCCAAATACTTCGGCATATAAAATACCCCGATTGGCTGGCCTTCCACTGCTCTTTGGGTGGTGCTGCCCTGTATTACCTGGCCTTTTATATCCTTAATTTTATTCCGGTTAAATCCAATGTTGAAGGAGCTGCTCCATTTGAAATTTTGCTGGTCAATAATTTTCCCATTTAGTAAAACTTCCACGCCTTTATTTTCAAGGCTTCCGAGGTTTTGCAATATCTGGTTAAGGAAATTGATATTGTCAAAATAGCCATTGGTGGCGGGTACGTTCACTGCCAATAGCAAGTCCTTTGTTTGCTTGTTGTACACATCTATCTCACCGCTGATACGATTACTGAATAAACCAAATTCAAGCCCGATATCGGTTTGGGTGGTCTTCTCCCATTTTAAAGTGGGGTCGCCCAACTGGAAAGGAATAAAGCCGGGCAGGTTTGGATAATTGGAAACATTGAATAATTCGAGGTATTGATGCTCGCCAATTTCCGCATTACCGGTAAGGCCATAGCTGCCTCTCAGCTTTAGGTAATTAATTGTTTCAGAACCTTTCAGGAATGATTCCTCAGACAACAACCAGCCCAGTGAAACCGCCGGAAAATATCCATACCTGTTTTGTTTACTAAACCTCGAAGAGCCATCCGACCGGATGCTAAACCCCAATAAATATTTGTCTTTAAAACTGAAATTGGAACGCATAAAATACGAGAGAAAATTATACCGTGCATTGGCGCTATTGCCAAATGTAACACTGGTGGCACCGGTTAAATTCTTAACTGCCGCAGATGGATAATTTTCCGCCTGCTGGTTGGTGACTCGCAAATCATTTTGTAAATAGCTCATACCCAGCAATGCCGTAAGTTTAAACTGATCACCCATACGTGGCGAGTAGGTGAAATAATTATTGGTATTAAAGGTTGTATTTTGTGACGTAAAATTTTGCCCCTTTCCAATGCCACTGCCATCCTGTGTTCTTTTATCCGCAAAAGTTTCCTCTGTCATGTTTAGTATATCCGTTCCAAACTCCGAGCGAAAAGTGAGTGAGGGAAGTAAAGAATAGTTAGCGAAGAGGTTGCCGATGTTGCGGTAAGTAACCTGTTTATCACTGTTGTATTTGGCATCAAATAATCCATTGGGATAAAGGGTATTTGCATTGATATCCCCTGTTGCCGGATCTATCAATGGGGAGGTAGGCACCTGCGCCAGCAATTGCCCGGGTGTAGAAAATGCATTGTCGTTTGTAATCCGGTCCAACTGCGAACGGGTGATGGACATATTGATGCCAATGGATAATTTATCATTGATGGTATGATCCAGGTTTAACCGTCCGCCAAAACGTTTAAAACGGTTTACCACCACGATTGCCTCCTGGTCGTTGTAAAACCCGGATGCAAAGAATCTTGTTTTATCATTGCCACCGCGTACAGACAAATCCAATTGCCGGGAGACGGCATTTTTACGAAATTGTTCTTCTACCCAATTGGTATTCACTTTGGCATTTCTCCAGTCAGTACCCAATGAATAGGGATCAATAAAATTATCCTCGTAATATTTTATAAAGTTATTCTTTGCCTCCTGTTCCGTTGAGGCAGGAGTAGTTCCTTCGGGGCCGCCATTATCATGCGTAAAGTCATAACGGCCATCGTTAGCCGCCGCGGTACGCATGGCCTGTACGTATTCTGTTGCGTTTAAAAATTCACGTTGCACGGTAGGGTTTGAAAAGCCGACGGTTGAGTTTAATTCCACCACGCTCTTACTATTACGGGCTCCTTTCTTTGTGGAAATCAATACTACTCCATTGGCAGCTCTTGCACCGTAGATCGCAGAAGAAGCAGCATCTTTTAATATCTCGATTGATTCAATATCATTGGGGTTAAGATCAATGAGCGGATTGGTTGGTTCGTTGTTAATATCCGATTGGCTGGCGGTAGTTAAAGGCACGCCATCAATAACATACAAAGGCTGGCTGCTCGCGGAGATCGATGAAGTGCCCCGTATACGAACCTTAATGCCCTGGCCCACTTTACCGCTGCTGTTTTCAATTACCACACCGGGTGCCTTGCCCTGTATCGCCGATTCAAAACTTTGCACCGGCTGGTTTTCTATTTCCTTTGCACCCACTTTACTGATGGAACCTGTCACCGCTTTTTTCTGCGACTGGCCATATCCAACCACCACTACTTCATCCAGGCTTTTATCCTTCTTAACCAGCATTACGTTCACCATGCTATTGCCATCGATTCCTTTTTCTAAAGTAGTGAACCCTATAGATGAAAAGATGAGTGTTTTTGCATTGGCAGGTACGGAGATGGAGAATGCACCTTCGCTGTTACTGATCACTGTAGTTTTTGTTCCTGCAACATTGATCGTTGCCCTTTCCAGCGGCCGGCTATCCTGGTCGGTAACATGGCCTTTTATTACCTGGTTTTGTGCCATTGCAATGATTCCGTTTACAGCAAGAAGCACGATCAAAAAAAGTTTTTGTTTCATACACAATATTTAGAATTTCGTAACAAAAATGCCGGGGACTATTTTTACAGGACAACAATTATGATGAAATTTTAATGCAACATGCATCCTGATTGACCGGGTTAGAAAAAATGACGACTGGATTATAAAATTGAATTATTGAATTATGGGATTGATGTTCGTTTCTCTTGATGCAGCCCGGCATCCGATGGCGGCGGCCAGTAATGCAGGAAATGGCTAACAGTATTTTGGAAAAACTTTCTGAAAATCTTCATCCCTTGATTATCCTACGATAATTATTTGGTAAAAATCCTGTATCAAAAAATCTTACATCAGACATTATTTGTTACATTGAATGTTAAATAATTGTATGAGAAAAATACTGCTTTCAATCCCTGTTATTTTAATCCTTTCGTTCGCTGTTGCACAAAAAAAGAACAATCAACCAGGTCCGGCACCTGTTAGTATTGTATCTCCCGGTACTTATTTTGCCCCGGCTAAATGGCGCAATATCGGGCCTTACCGGGGTGGCCGTTCCGTTGCAGCAACCGGTGTAGTGGGTTATCCTTTTACCTATTATATGGGTACTGTTGGAGGCGGGGTTTGGAAAACTACGGATGCCGGGGTAAGCTGGCAAAATATTTCTGATGGTCAATTCAAAACATCCTCTGTAGGCGCCATTGCCGTGGCTGAAAGCGATCCGAATATAGTGTATGTAGGAATGGGGGAGCATGCCGTTCGTGGTGTAATGTCATCTTATGGAGATGGGGTGTATAAATCTACCGATGCCGGTAAAACGTGGGCACACCTTGGTCTTCAACTTACCCGGCATATCGCCGCCATCCGCATTGATCCTAAAAACCCGGATATCGTTTTTGTTGCGGCCCAGGGTGCCATGTACGGCCCGGGTGAAGACCGTGGAATTTACAAATCAACCGATGGTGGAAAGAACTGGAAAAAAATATTGTATGTAGATGAAAACACCGGCTGTGCAGATTTGTCGATGGATATCAGCAATCCACGGATTTTATATGCGGCCATGTGGGATCACCGGCGATTTCCCTGGCAGGTAAGAAGCGGTGGAAAGGGCAGCGGTTTATACAAATCAATAGATGGGGGCGAAACATGGACCAGGCTTGAAAAAGGCCTACCAAAAGAACTGGGAAAAATGGCCATTGCAGTATCGGGTGCCAACTCCAATAAAGTATATGCAGTGATAGAATCGGATACCCAAAAAGAACAGGGGGGCGTTTTTGCTTCATCGGATGCAGGTGCATCCTGGAGCAGGGTTAGCAAGGATCACAACACCGTACACCGTGCCTGGTATTACCTTGAAATAGCCGCTGATCCGCTCAATGAAGAAGTGGTGTACGTAATGAGCTCGCCCATGCTGAAATCTATTGATGGCGGTAAAACGTTTGGCTTTATGAACACCATGCACGGGGATCATCATAACATGTGGATCAATCCATCCAACAGTAAAAATATGATACTGGCGGATGATGGCGGAGCCGTGATCAGTTTTAACGGCGGGCAAACCTGGAGTACACAGGCCAACCAGCCTACCGCACAGATATATCGTATAAATGCCGATAATCTTTTTCCTTACAATGTTTATGGCGGACAACAGGATAACAGTTCGGTAAAGATTGCCAGTCGTACCACCTACAACGGTTCTATTGAAGAAAGGGACTGGACCTATTCTGCCGGTGGAGAAAGTGCATTCCTTGCATTCGATCCAAACAATCCCCGGTATGTAATGGGTGGAAGTTACCAGGGCACTATTGAAGTAGTGGACCAGCAAATAATGGAAGGCAAACCCATTATGGAAAAGCCTTTGCAATACCAGTCTTTACAGCCAAAGAATATGCGTTACCGATTTAACTGGAATGCACCCATCATCTGCTCACCACATGAACCCAATACTTTTTATCATGGCGGCAATGTGTTGTTTAAAACCACCAACCTGGGTAAAACATGGCAGCCGGTTTCGCCGGATTTAACCAGGCATGATACCAGCAGGATGGGCATCAGCGGTGTGCCATACACCAATGAAGGAGCGGGTGGAGAAAACTATTGTACCCTTTCTTACATTGTTGAATCTCCCCTGGAGAAAGGTGTAATCTATACCGGTAGTGACGATGGTTTGGTACAATTGACAAAAGATGGTGGCGCTACCTGGACCAATATCACACCAGCAGGTTTACCGGAATGTTTGATCAACAGCATTGAAGTATCACCTCATGATAAGGCAACGGCCTATATTGCCACTACCCGTTATAAGTTCAATGATTTTTCGCCTGCTATTTACAAAACTTCCAACTACGGAAAATCATGGGTAAAAATAATTACCGGCATTGCAGATGGTGCTTACACAAGGGTGGTAAGGGAAGATGCGGGAAGAAAGAACCTGTTGTATGCCGGTACAGAAACAGGATTGTATATTTCTTATGACGGAGGAAGCCAGTGGATGCCTTTTCAATTGAACCTGCCCGTAACACCCATTACTGATTTGAAATTGCACCAGGGCGATTTGATTGCGTCTACCGGTGGCCGTTCCTTCTGGATACTGGATGAGATTGGATTGATCCGCCAATATGATCCCGCGATTGCTCAAAAAAACGAACTGCATTTGTATCAACCCGAAGACGCCTACCGGGTATCTGGTGGCAGCCAGTTGGACAAAATAATCAATGAAGAACCCATTGGCCCTGCACCCACCGGAACGGCAGGTACCAATCCTGCAACCGGTGTAGTGATGTATTACCAGTTGTCTGCAAAGCCAGACACTGCTGCTGAACTTACACTGGAAATACTGGATGCTGATAATAAGCTGGTAAGAAAATACAGTAATAAGCCCGATGAAAAATTTGCCTCCTACCCGGGCGGGCCAACTGCTGACCCGGTATTGAATGTAAAAGCCGGGTTGAACCGTTTTGTATGGGATATGCGGTATGCTACTCTGCCGGGTGTAACAGGTGTGTATATTGAAGGTAGCTACCGGGGCCATAAAGCAGCGCCGGGCAAGTATACCGCCCGTTTAAAAATGGGTAGCCAGGAAAAGCAGGTCAGCTTCACTGTATTGGCAGATCCACGGATCAGGGCAACTGCAGCCGATTATGCGTTACAGCATCAAACCCTTACCGATATTGAGGCAGGTGTAAAATTGATACACAACTCAGTTACGGATATACGCAAAGCGAGAGAGCAAATCAATTACTTAATGGGTATTGTGGATGATCAACCCGCTATGAAAACGGTGGTGGATTCCGGCAAGGCAGTGGTAAAAATAATCACCGCCTGGGAAGAAAAACTGGTGCAGCCCAAATCTCAATCCTATGATGATATCATCAATTTTGAAAATAAATTGAGCGCTGACTATGTCTTCCTGCGTGGCGAGACCGATTCCAATATTCCCTATGTAACCGATGGGCAGCAGGAAGTGCTGAAGGAATTAAATGCTCAATGGGCTGTATTAAAAACGGAGTTGCAATCCATCATCCGCACCAATATTGGCGGGTTTAATAAATTGTGTGCGGAACAAAAACTGGAGAAGATAACGGTGGATGAATAGGGCAGGGGAGGGAATTGTTTTCAACATGCGCCGGACGGAGTTTTGCGCATGTTAAAAACAACAGTTTTTCGGTATTAAACATACTATTTGAAATAATTTACAAAATTTACATTTTAATTTACAATCCTGCCCCTTCAAACTGGAAGGATCAAAGTAGTTTAGCTGTATCAAACTTTAAGAGGATAAGAAAAATAAAAGAAATGCTTTAAACGGATTTGATTTATCGGAGATAGTTCTATGTTAATTAAACCTACAGAAAATATGAAAAAAATTATTTATGCGCTGATCTTACCGCTGGTTGTGATAAGCGGACTAGTATTTGCCAATCATGAAATCAAAAATGAAACTTCTAAATCAACCCCAAAGCCACTCTCTGCTGCTGAAATGAAAGCCGAATTGAATAAATGGGAGGCTACCCCTGATGGTATAAAGTTCAAAAAATGGGAAGCGTCTCCCGAAGGTAAAAAAGTGCTTGCCGGTGCTGCTAAAATAAGTAACCAGATAAGTGCTTCTACCAATATGGAGGCTGTTGTAACCGCTCTTTCTCTTCCGCCAGGCTCACGATTAGGTTTCGGAGTTATGGTCAGTATTAATGGTGACGATTATATTCTTAATTTTGGGCCCGAAAAGTCTAATGAATTTCACCAATTGCATAGCCTGAAAGTTAACGACAAAATAATTATAAGAAGCCATAACGTATCGCACGCGCCTAAGTATGCATATCCAATAGTGTCCTGCGAATATGCAGAACGAGATGGTAAAGAAATTTTTAAACATGTCCCCCGAAAAGGCGGTTGCTGAGTAAATAAATTATGAAATAGATATGCCTTACCCGAGGAGTACCAACAGGCGCAGGACGGAGTCGTACCAGCTGAGGTAACAACAGGCGCAATACTCCATACTTCTCCTGCTCATCTTCCTAATTACCTCCATAGTACAGTTCATCCAACGAAAATATCAATTCATCCTTTTTTATAAAATGCAACGCCAGGCTGCCTGCTAATTTTATTGGAACAAATCATCATTGTTCTTTCCAAGAGAACAATTCAATCATTCAAACCAATACATTATGCAACGGATTTTTACTTTTCTACTGTTGATTTTTTCATTTTCCGGTTTTGTACAGGCACAGGTCACCCAAATATCTTCCAACAAAAGCCTGGAACAGATTGCACCAATCGGAAATAGCAAGATGCTTTTGCAGGAACCGGGTTTTAAGCTCCTTTGGGTAACCGATGCAACAAGTGGCGGTACTTTTAAACTTGCCGACACGGTGACTTATAGCGGTGCGGGTGGGCTGTTAAACGGCAGGTATGTGTTTGCAGCAACCAGTCCTACACTTGGTTCAGAATTGTGGATCACGGACGGCACCATCGCCGGAACAAAGCTTGTTAAAGACATTTATCCCGGTCTAACCGGTTCGGAACCACAGGACGATTTTGCCCTGCTGAACGGCCGTCTCTATTTTTCTGCCACCACTGCAAATGAAGGACGCGAAATTTGGTATACCGATGGTACGGCGGCAGGCACATCGTTGCTGAAAGATATTATTACCGGTCCGGCAGGCAGTGCACTCAAAGGCCAGTACGACCTTTTTTCAAATGGCAGCTATTTGCTGTTCAGTAGTGTAACGGCTTCTGCCGGGTATGAACTTTGGCGCTCCGATGGTACCGATGCAGGAACTTATCTTTTAAAAGACATTAATCCCAATAGCGCTGGTTCTACGCCATCGGCTTTCCAGGTGTACAATGGATCGGTACTATTCTGGGCTGAAACAGCCGCAGAAGGCCGTGAACTCTGGCGTACAGACGGAACGCCGGGTGGTACAGAACTGGTGAAAGACATCCGTACGGGCCCTGCGTCTTCCATTACTACCGGTCTTCCGATGCCGAACGTTTCGATCCTTTATCCTTTTAATAACAGGATGCTGTTTATGGCTGATGACGGAGCCACTGGTGAAGAAATATGGACTACAGATGGCACAACCAATGGTACCTACCGCCTGCAGGACATTAACCCGGGCATCGATCGTTCCTTTGTGACACTGCCCATCAGCATAGCGCTGAATGGCAAGCTGTATTTCACTGCATACCAGGCGGGTACCGGAGCTGAGTTGTGGGAAACGGATGGCACAATATCCGGCACCAAAATATTTAAAGAAATTTTGCCGGGCCCTGACGGCGGCATCCCTTTCCTGATGCCCAACTTTAAGTTCAGCAGTACATCTGGCTGGCCGGTACACCAGGGGCCGTTCTTCTATTTTATGTTTGGGTTACCTGCCGACGGCGGTGTGGAACTTTGGAAAAGCGATGGTACCGATGCAGGTACGGTAAAAGTGAAAGTGATTAAAACCACTGACAGCGATTTTGGCAATGTCTCTTATGTTTACACTACAGCCGGTCTTTATTTCAGCGTAGATGATGGTGTACACAAGGATGAATTGTGGAAGAGCGATGGCACAGCGGGTGGAACTTCCCTGCTGATTGATTTGAATACAAATACGGATGAGGGCAGTGAGATATCTTTTATTCCCTTCCCCGTTAACGGTACATACCTGTTTACGGCAACTGATGGTGATAATGCCTTTATGCGGGACCTGTACCGATTGGACGGCAACCTGGCGCCCCTGCCTGTTAAGATGCAGGACTTTACGGTGACATTATCCGGCAATGATGCTCAACTGCGCTGGCTCACGGCGAGTGAAGAAAACACCCTCGCGTTCCTGGTAGAGCGCAGCGACGATGGTGTAATATTTAGCCGGATAGGAGAGGTGGCAGCTGCCGGAACGGCAACACAACAGGCTTATTCGTTCAGGGATGCAGGAATTGGTAACAGCAACCGCCCCGTGGTTTATTACCGCTTGCGTATGAAGGACCGCGACGGAAAAGAAGCCTTCAGCAAAGTGCTTGCCCTCACCCTGAAAGCTAAAGCCGGATTTACCGTGCAGCTTCTGGGAAACCCGGTACAAAATGAGATCCGGCTTTCCATCCGGGAAACAACCACGGGTGTTAACCTCACTTTGATGGATGCGTCGGGTAGGATCGTTCAGGGCTGGAAGATAAGAAATGTAGCAGGGCCAATATCCCTGCCAACCGGCAACATCGCAGCGGGCACATATTATCTTCGGGCTGAGAGTGGCGGCAAAAACATCGTAACATCCTTGCTAAAAAATTAGCCGTAAAACTTTTTTGCTTCATTTTCCCAACAGGCACAGGATTATGTTCTGTGCCTGTGGGGTTACTAACCGGCTCTTTCAAACGACACCCAAAAATAAAAGATCGGACATCACTTTTTTACCTGTAAAATAATCAACAGCACTACTGTATACATCCCAACAAATTAACAAGCATGTCTTATTGTATTAAATGAAACGTTTAATCTAACTGAAGCACTAGCAACGGAGCAGACACAGAACGGATTCTGCGCCTGCTTTGTGATGTCCCGGATACATTATGGCTTACCCACAGCCCTCAACCAATCATCGTACGAAACAACACCCAGGCCGGGTTTTCCTCCACCATCCAGTATGTTGATAAACTCCAGTATGTTGCCATCGGGATCGTCAAAATAAATGGCAAGGGCGGGCATCCATCCAAATACCATCGGCCTTTCGGTTCCATCTTTTAAAAAATTATAGCAACGGATATTTTTTGATTGTAAAAATTTTACTGAGTCATTCAAAATCCATTCACGTTCACATTCAAAAGCAAAATGTCTCGGCATGCATGCTGCTTCCGGCATTTCCCAAAGCCCCAGCATATGTTTTTTTGGAGCCCCTATCCAAAAGAATGCAATCCTTCGTTGTTCATCGTTATAACAATGTTGTAAGCCCGGTAATGCTTTATAAAAATCAATCGCCCTTCCCAGGTCTTTTACATATACATGTGTTTCATACAACCCTTTTATCATATTGAATTATTTTATTGCAGGTAGTTTTAACCAGGTTTTGGATGCAAAGTAATCGAATGAAAATTTTCCTCCACCATTGATGAGTAAAAGTAAGGCCAAACCAATAACCAGAATGTGATACTCATAACCTTCCCCTTGCTGGTTACCGCCCCAGTTCATAAAAAAGCCATGATCGAGATGTGCAGTAACAATCATACCGGTAAATAACATCATGGTGGAGAAAGCCATTACCCTTGTGGCTACACCTGCCAGTATAAGCAGGGCACCCAACGACTGCAGCACAATAACGAGAAAAGCCACCAGCCAGGGGAGGCCAACGCTGCCGGTGAAATACTGCATGCTTCCGTTAAAACCAAAGCCACCAAACCAGCCCAACAATAATTGTAAGCCATGTGGCAGGATAACAATTCCTAATGTAAGCCGTAATAATAATCCGTTTACATGATTTTCTGTGTGTAAAATAGCCTGTGTAAGTTTCATAATTAAAATAATTTTTATGAACACAAAATTTGTTCAAAGCAAGGCCACAAAAAATAAGATAGATTAAGTTTTTGCGTAACAAAGCGGCAATAAATTTTGAAGAAAGAGGTTTTCTTAATCCAGTTTATTTTTTTCGCTTCGGCGGCGAATCATTTTTGCAAAGAAAAGTTCATTGTAGTTAATGTAAATGATTTTATGTAAGGGTTAATCAAAAAGGGCGCAGCCCCGGCAGTATTATTTAAAAAAATTAAACTGAATATGAAAAGGATATTATTTACAGCATTGATTTTAATTGTTGTTAAGCTGGCGGTAGCACAGCCCATCAACCTGGAAGTAATGGCGGGTAACGATTATTTGTTTTACCAGCATTTGATAGCTAAAAAATTCGCTGCACAATCCCCGTTTGGTTTTATGCATATCGCCAACGTAAGTAACCGCTACCAGACAGATATTAAGAAGGGAGGGAGGCCAAACGAGGTAATGAACCAGGTGTATATTACATCAGCTTTAAACAAACATTTTACATTGCTCACCGGAATATTTTACAATCATGTAACCGGCATCCGGGCTTCGGCGGGTATTCAGTTTGCTATGCCTTTTAAAAACGGCTTGTTTGTTACGGTGCCCAGGGCAGATATAGAACACCGCGGTTCTGTTGAAATGATGAGTATGCTGGAGTACCAACCCGCTATTACTAAAACGGTAAAACTTTATAGCCGCTTACAGGTAATGAGTAACTATGGCGCCTTCCGGCATAACCGCAGTTACCAGCGGTTGAGATTGGGGATAAATTTAAAAGGGGTACAATTTGGTGCGGCGATGAATTTGGATGAATATGGTAAAGAATCAAAACTATATTTTAACACCGGGATATTTATCCGAAAAGAAATTATTTGATGGCCCTTTTATGCTCCCGCTGTTTGATTACAATTCTTTTTTTGATGGTGCTTAAAAATTCCGGTGACATGCCAAGATAAGACGCAATGTGTTTTTGTGATACCTTCTGGTCAATTTCGGGATACGCCTTTGCAAAGGAAAGGTATCGCTGTTCAGCATCGAGGCTCAATGACTGTAAAGTCCTTTTATGAAAACCTGCATAAGCATTTTGAATGAGTAACCTGAAAAACCTTTCCATTTTGGGGACACGTTCATACACTATTTGAAGGTTTTCGTAATTAATAGATAAGACCGAAGTTTTTTCCAACGCCTCTGTGTACATAGTTGCTGGTGTTTGCGTAATAAAACTCGGAAAATCCCCCACCCACCATCCGCTGATACCTAATTGCACTACATGTTCGTGCCCGTCGTTGCCAATATAATAAACCCTGCAACTGCCACCTGCAATAAAATTAGTGAACCGGTTTACTTCCCCTTCCACATTAATAAATTCGCCCCTTTTAAAAATTCTCGTTGTGGTATATTGCAATATCTCCTGCTCTTCTTCTGCAGTAAGGTTGATGTATTGCCTGAAATTATGAAGCAATAAATGTTGGTGCATATTATCAAAATAATAAAAAGAGGCGATGACATCCATGGCTCCTTTGCAAAAAATTACATTGTTTAGCCGGTGAAAACTTTTTTCGGACGCTTATATAAATTTTGTAACACTTATCAGCAAAATTATTGAGATTTGGTTTTATTTTTTACAGCATGAAGAAAATATTTTTATTGTCATTATTGGTTTTAGGGATCATTGTGATACAGGCGCAGGTAATTCGGGTAGCTACTTACCAGTATGCTGATAATAACCGCATCAAAAATATTCAGCCATTTGCCGGATATTTAAAAAGCAGGTATGGCTATGAAACAGAGGTGAAGAGTTATCCTACGGTACATACTTTTATTGATGCTATTCAGAAAAACGAAGTGGACATTGCTTTCATCAACAGTTTTGTTTACCTGTCGCTGGAAACTTCCGGTAAACAATATCACATGCATCCGGTAGCAGCATTAGAGGTAAAAACAGCCGCAAAAGATAATTATAAAACAGCCTTGGTAATTTCTTCTAAACTAACAGCGAAAAAACTGGCTGATTTAAAAACACAGGCACCCAAACTTAGAATGGTATTGGTAAATAAAGGTTCTACATCTGGTAACCTTGTACCAAGGCTGGCTTTATCAGGAGCAGGTATAAAACAACCCGACAAAGAATTTGCTTCCTTTGAATACACTCAAACACATGCCGCTGCCATGGAAGCTGTACTTAACGGAAAGGCTGACGTGGCGGCTATGGGCAACAGTGAGTATGATAAATTCTTGAAACTAGATTCAAACAATAAAAAGAGAATAAAACTACTTTGGTTATCACCGGAGATACCACTCGGTCCGGTATTATTCAACAATCGTTTTGGTTCTGCTGTTGGGAGAGAATTACAAACAGCGCTGCTGGAATTACATCAACAAGATGCCGTTGCACTGGAAGCCATCAAATCAGGGTGGAGTGAAGCGAAGCAAACAACCCATTTTGTTGTCATTAATGCTTCGCACTATGATCCCCTGAAAAGGATCAATAAAGATCAAACGGAATTCAGGCGGATATTAAAAGAGTTTACCGAGTAATTTGATGTTGGATTAAAAATTGAAAGATACCTCAACAGGCTAAGCCGGCGTATGATCCGATAAACATTAGCCCTTTCCCGTTTCTGCTGCAGAAGTATATTGGTCTATAAATCAATCAACATTTAATGGCCTTACATTTTTAGTGTCTTCCAGCGGCAGCAAATTATTTTTTACTGTTTCTTTTTTGTGGTTGATATCCTTTGTCCGGTTTAAATCTACAGAATGGTATGTAGTAGTAACGAGGCAGGCACAGGACAGAGTACTGCGCCTGCTGCGGCAAAGGGCAGGGAGCTTGCGCCTGGTGAAAATACCAGCAATACCGCTTAGTGTATAAGTCTGGATTGAATTCACGCATCATGATGTACTAAAATTAAGGGGCCGGGATAAAAATCCAGCCCCGTGTTAAGATCCTATATCCTATGAAAAACCAATGTAAAAATAACCGCCGGATGCATTATAAAAACTAACCATTGTCAATATTCGAACTGATTGAAAACAGGGTATCCATTGAACAGCGGAGAATGAACGCTATTTCCTGGTTTTCATCCAATCAAATTTCCGGTACACATCATTATAAAATACCACCCGGCCCGTTGAATCAATCCCGGTCGGGTTATACCATACAATTACCGGCATCTGTACATCCGCAGGGATCGTTATGGGCGACTGGTTTCGCAAACATCCCTTCTGTTCCAGGCTGTCTATTGCGATGGCATTATTCTTTAAAACGAGATAACCCAGTTCCATCGGTTTTTGCATCCGCATGCAGCCATGACTGAAGTAACGGAGGTTGAGGCCAAAAGAATTCTTGTTGGGCGTATCGTGCAGGTAAACGCCGAACGGGCTATAAAAATTTAGTTTTATCAATCCCAGGGAGTTGTCGCAGCCGGTGCTCTGGCGGATAAGGTAAGGGAAATATTTTGTGCTGTATGAATGCCAGTTAATGGAATAAGGGTCCATGATTTTACCTGCCTTATTCAGTACCTGGTAATTGCCTTCATCGATGTAACCGGGATACCGTTTGAGTACAGGGAGCAGTTCTTTGGTGGCGATACTGTATGGCACATGCCAGTAGGGATACAATATCACTTCATTTACCCTGCTGGCCAGGGTGGGCGTAGGAGTCGATTTTTTACCTACAACCATCCGCATTTCCAGCACCACATTGCTGTCGCGATATACTTTTAACCAGGCGGCAGGAATATTCACCACGATCACAGACTGGTTTTGAAGAAGACAATAAAGCCACCGGTAGTAATTGATGGATAAATTGAGTTGCTGTAATCTTACCGACAAAGCTATATTTAGTTCCTGCAGGATGGTGGACCGAAGTACCCCATCTGCCAGCAGGTTAAACTGCTGTTGGGCTTCCTTTACTTTCTCCTTCAGTTCATTATCGGGCCAGTTATTATGGATGGAATCAATCACTCCTAACTGGTATAATTTTAAGACCAAAGGTTTATTGGTTCCCGTTACTTTACCGGATTCAATAATCACTTCCCTGAAATCATGATCTGCCATGGCTAATTGAAATGAGCTGATTTTATTTTCCAAAGCCTTTATCTCCGGTAAAGCAGGGGAGAGGAGGCTGGCCAATACCTGCAATGTATTTCCTGAAATGTGCGTTGCCAGCAAGGCGGGAATATTATAGCAGGAAGGTGTATAGTTTAGCCCATTGTATCCTAAAGCCGCTTTGGTATTGCCATAAGCGATATCGTTATAAAAATGAATAGCGGCATCCGCAAAACGAAGTTCTGCCTCCAGCGAGTCACCTGTATTTTGCAAACGAGTGGTATGATTACGAACCCGCTCCATAAAATTAAACTGGTAATCTTTTTCGCTGAGCCCCCTTTCGGCCGACTGTTTCAGGATGTCCAATAAAATAGTAAGGTTGTTTTCATTTTCTGTTCCGATCCAAACCGGTTTAAAGTTTAACCGGGTATAAAATTCCTTCACGGCTGGTACGAACCTGGTCTCAGCGGTAGTGAAATGATTATTCTCTGTCATAAACTGCTGCAACTGCCCGGGAGTAATTTGAGCCGTCAGTTCAAAACTACAGGTAGTTGTAATGAGAACCAGCATTGCATATATCCGGTTGATTTTTTTCACCTTAATGGTAATTTTCTGACAAGTAATTATTAAAGGATAATTGCAGGTTTCCAAATTGTATTTCGGCAGCAATAATATTATTTCGCAATTGAGTTAATTTATTTTCAACTTTAACCGGCGTATTGCCATTTTCGAAAATTTCTCTCACGAGCAACTGCTCCAATTCAACGAGGTCCTGGTGCAGCAACCGGATCTGTTCATCCTGCCGGATAATTTTTTTTTGAAAGCGGTCCAGTTTTTCCGAAAAATTATTCTCCCGTGAGTTGGAAAGTAAATCAGTAAGCCTGTTTTTAATATGATTATTCTCATCCATCATAAAACCCAGCAGTCGTTTCCAGGTATCATGCTCGAATTGCAATTGTTTTAGTTTCAGGTATAGCATATGATCCGAATTAAACGGCTGTAACGGGTTATATTATTTTGAACCGGGTATTTTGATATCAACTCTTACTGTAAAGGTACCGTTGTGATAAAACCAGGGTAAGAATGGTCATCAATAATAAAGCTGATTTTAGTCAGCCTGGTAGCATATTCGGGAAGATTGGTTCATCGGGCAAAGGACTGGCGAGGGCTTTTGAAATGGATGACAAAAAATGCCCCGCCATTCTATGTGGCGGGGCACCGGGCCATACAGTAGCTGGCTTAGTTAACAGCGATGTGTTTCGCTGAAATCTTTTTTGCTTCCTCCTTGCGTGGAAGTGAAATTTTCAGAACGCCATCTTCATACTTTGCATCAATTTTTTCCTGGTTGATTTCTTCCGGCAATGTGAAACTACGGCTGAAAGATGAATAGCTGTACTCTTTACGGGTGTACCTTTCTTCTTTTTCTTCCTTTTTTTCTTCTTTTTCGCTGCTGATGGTAAGCATATTGCCATCTACATCAATCTTGAAATCTTCTTTTTTCAAGCCGGGTACAGCCAGCGATACCAGGTATTCATTTTTTTGCTCTGTAATGTTCACGGCTGGTACATTCATTGTACGACCGGTTACGCCACCATCAAACCATTCATTCCAGGGTTTGAAAAATTCATCAAATACAAAGGGCATTCTTTCGGATAGTTTTGCTAATGATTGAGTTGCCATAATAACCTCCTTGTTTTTAAAAGTTTGAATATAATTACAAATCAAAAATATTGAATGGTGAAGGCGAAAGCAAAGACGATGGTCAGTAAAAACAATGAGAATGGTCAGCCTATATAGAAAAATGATATGTTTATAAATAAGGGGTAAAATCTTTTCATTCACCGTTTACCGAAACGGCCTTCAAATGCTATAGCCCGTCAATGACCCTTTGTAATTTCGCTCTTACTGCAGCAGCGATTTCCTCCAGTTTTTTATTTTCCACCGACTGCATGGAGGCAGATGGATCCACTGCGGAAACCTCCACCCGGCCCGCTGTTTTTTCCTGTACAATCACATTGCAAGGCAGCATGGTTCCAATTTTATCTTCTGCGGTTAATGCCTGGTAGGCAAATGCAGGATTGCAGGCACCCAGGATGGTATAGTTATAAAAGTCAACATCCAGCTTTTCTTTTAATGTAGCTTTTAAATCAATTTCTGTCAATACTCCAAAACCTTCTTTTTTGAGAGCTTCCTTAACTTTTTGAATCGCATCGCTGAAACTACCGGCGATTGTTTTGCTGAAATAATATTCCATGGCGTTTATTTTACCGGTTAAAAAATGAATGTGTATAAATTATGCTTTGAGCGTATCGGAATGGGTAAACTTACCCATGTTTATATAATTTGAAAACGGACAATTTGATTCGTGACTGCGTAATCAAAGTCGTTTACAATGATATCATTTACGTGCCACCGGAATAACATTGAATGATTCAACTTAATTCATTTTGTATTCATTATTCCTGCTTTTTTAAACGTTGGTCATTTATGAGCATCCTTACAAAGCGCAAGGGCTTCCAGCAGGATATTTTTAATTCTTGGTTCATTGATATGGGCGGGATTTAATACCGATGGTTTATCGCATATCTCCCTGCAGAGTACTACATTGTTGTCCAGTAAAATTTGTTTTTCTTTTGCAGTTAAAGTGGTAAGGCAGGTGAGCGGATACAAACCGGAATTTTCCACCAGTTGATTCAAACTTCCGGTGGCCGGGTAATCCCATCCCATCAGCTTTAGTCCCATGCAGGTTCCGTATTGAATGGCATCAGATGAGAATTTGGTGTTTGTTACAACCCAGCCTTCGTGGAAATTGGAGCCGCTGCCCGGGTTTTTCTGCCATTCATTTTTCACATCTCTAAAACGGGCTTCAATATACAGTGGTATTTTAACGTTACAAATGATGCCCGGAGTGTTGTGATATTTACACTCAATCAAATAGTGTTTATTATCTTTTTCAGCCAACACATCAATTTCGTGATTCACACAGGATCCTTTTACCACTTCCCCCACTTTTACAATAAATCCATTGTGTCGCAGCAATTCAGCAATATATTTTTCAAAAGGATATCCCGATGGCCCCAGCTCCATAATGGCCGGTTTCAGCTTGTATTTTGCCGCAAATGGTTTGGGGTGTTTCTTTAGTAACCCAAAGGCAATCTGGTAAATTTCTTTTGTGGGCATCCCCTCATAAAGATAGTTTTTCACTTCTTCCGTAATGGAATCAATCAGTTTAACTGCTGCGCCGGAGCGATGAAGCGATGTTCTCAGTTTTTCTTCCTCGAAGGGAACCCGCTTTCCGGATGCTTTAATGATCATTGTTGCAGCAGGTTTCATGTGGTGCTTTTAGGGTTGCAATTTATTTTACTTTCAGCGCCTTTTCAATGATCGCAATCATTGGATGAAATGAATATCATCTCCAGGCAGTATCATGTACGACAACATGGACTGTCTCAAAAAATACCCGGAAACAGGCATGTTCATTTTGATGATTTTTTTTACGCTTCCCCGGCTTGTTCCTGGTACAGGTTTTCATAGTATTCCTTTGCCATCCGGGTGCTGTCAAATGCAGGCAGAATATCCCTCATCCCGTTTTTTATAACGGATAGCCACCCGGTGGGGTTATCATAGTACAGGGGAATCACTTCATTTTCCAGAAGATCATACAAACTGTTGGCGTCTGCTTCATCCTGCAGATGATCCGGCAGGCGGTCATCTGCCGCAGGAATAATAAAACTATTTATTTTATCTTTTGCAAATTCAGGAAACCAGCCATCCGGTATGGAAACATTCACGGCTCCGTTCATTGCTGCTGACATGCCGCTGGTTCCGGATGCTTCGTGTGTAATGCGGGGAACATTCAGCCATATATCTGCGCCTTTTTTGAGCAGTTTGGATAATTTCAATTCGTATCCCACCAGTATGGAGCAATTGCTGTATGTCTTACATACATTCACAATCTTGTCAAACACGGCGATGGCTGTATAGTCCATAGGGTAGGGCTTTCCTGCCCAGATAATTTGGACCGGCCTGTTGATATTGCTAACCAGTTGCTGAAAACGGTCCATATTGTGCAGCAGCAACTCCGGTCTTTTATAACCGCCAAAACGTTTGGCAAAAACGATGGTCAATATGTTTTCATCATACATTTCTCCATTTTGATCGGCCACTTCTTCAAATAAAAGTTGTTTGCATTGCTTTTTTCTTTTTAGCAATGCGGTATCCTCATTTTTATTTAAAGCCTCGTACATTTCAGCATCTGACCAGTAGGTATAACTCTGGGCATTGGTTATCGGGATTAGCCCGCATGAATCATCAAAGCCCTTCCACATGTTGTATAAATATTGGTGGTGCATTTTTGAAACGCCATTGGCCGTTCGGGAAAACCGGATTGCGGTAAGGGTATGGTCCAATACATCATTTTCAACAGGGATCAGCCTTCTGATTTCATCCAATGGAACACCACAAAAGAATCCAGATTTGTCCAGTAGCAAAAGATGCGTTTTTTGATTACCGCCCGGCTCCGGTGTGTGATTGGTGAAAACCATTCTTTTCTTTACTTCCTGCAAACTATTGTATCTTTTGTACAGGTGAAATGCCAGCGGTAACGCATGTGATTCATTCAGGTGATAAGTATCCGGCAACCAGTTTAATTTTTCCAGCAATGTGGCGCCGCCATCTCCCAATAAAATGGCAGCGGCAATTTTTGTTTCAGGATTGGAATCATATAATTTGTGACAGATTGTTTTGGCCAGGTAATCATTTTCAGGAATATCAGTACTAAGAAAAAATACCGGGGCTGTTTTAAAAACTTCTGGCGGTAAATAATAGGCGGTTACAAATACCTCATGCCCGGAAACCCGGATTGTAAATTTAATATCCGTTTTTTGAAGAAATCCGTACACTTTTTCCTGGAACAACACATCCATTGACTGGTCTTGTTTCCGCACCTGGTCGTAATAACCATACTTCCACAAAATGCCGATGCCCACCATATTCTGCTGTAGTTCATAAGCGCTTCGCATATGAGAACCCGCTAAAAACCCCAGTCCGCCTGCATAGGTTTTTAGCGGCTGATGGATACCATATTCCATGCAGAAATAAGCAACCCTTTTGTTAAATGCAGGATTGATCGTATAGGGATGTGTGAAGGAAAAAGTCATTGAGTGATGCCATTAATAAACAACGATTGTTGTGCGCATGTTCTTTCCGGGTTGTTCTGATTTGGGTATCAGTAAACGCAGGATACCCTCTTTATATTCCGCACTCGCAAATTCTGAATCCGCATTGCCCGGTAAAATAATATGGCGGTCAAAACATTCATAATTGAATTCATGCAATTTGAATATTTCTCCTTCATGCGAACCGTCATCTTTTTGCAATACACAAACGGATAAAACATTTGCATCTGAATGTATCAGGAAATCTTCCTTCCTTGCGCCCGGTACGGCCACTTCCACTTTAAATAAATCACCCAGCTCCGATACATTCACAGGCGGAATTACGATCTCCCCTTCATGTGGACGTTTTAGTGCGGCCTGTACTTCTTCCTCCTTTACCAGCGGCACATACGCACCCGGGTAAATTAAACAAATAGGGTTATATAACTCATCATTTTCCATCTTATATATTTTTTAAAATGTAGTCGGGATTGCCAAAATTATTACATTCAGGCGGCTGGTTAAATGATCCTGATAATACAAAGTATTGATTGTGATCAGTGGATTACCGCTCACTTAAATTGGAACACAGGTAATCAATATCAACTCTTTCACTGATTACCATCATGAGCGCTGATAAGAAACCATATTACTTTTAATGGTACACGACACCAATTATAAACATCAAACTGTTCGTTATGAACCTCGAATTTCATACACCATACAAAATGGTGCCCGAAAACCTGGTAACGGAAACCAGGAATGAGTTATTGAAACTTTCACACCTCAGCAAAAATATCTCCAGGGCGGAAGTATGGCTGAGAAAGGATGCCGGAATAATCTTACCTGAAAACAAAATATGCGATATCAGGATTACGATTAATGGCGACGTTCTTGCAACCCATACGAGATCTGACAATTTTGAAGCTGCAACCAAAGAGGCCATTAAAGTATTAAAACGTTTAGTAAGGCAGCAGCCTAAGAAAATAAATGAACCGAAAGGGGAGATCAGCAGGTTGGAGCGGGTTTAACTGCACAGGTCAGACTGGCCCTGGGATACCTGGATAGCAGCATTTTCGAACATCAATCATGTTGTGACAGAGCGGAAAATTAAGCGGTACAATACCGGTGCTATTTACTACCGACAATTTTTATATAGCTATCCATTAAGTGAAGGTATTTATCGGCTTCCGCCAGGCTTAATAATTTATCCTTATCAATTTGCGTCGTCCTGGCTCTAAGGCTATTTACCTTTGCCCGTATATTAGAGCGGTAACTTTTATAGTAAACAAAAAGTTTTCGTTCTTCTTCCGTTTTAATACATGGGAAAAAATCATTGTAACAGTTCAGAAAGTATTCCGCCAAATCTGGTCTCCCAAATGCATCCAGGTCCATACAAAGAAATGCGATTTCGTTCAATACATCAATCTGCCGGTAATCATCATTGAATTCCAAACAATCAAAGGGTTGGGGGGATGGCAGCAAAAAAATATTACGGGAATGTAAATCTCCATGACAATCCCTGAAAAAGCCTTCTTTGAGCCGGTCTGCCAACAACTCTTTACTACTATCAATAAACCGGTTGGAAGTTTCAATGGCACGGTTGATGATGATACTGCTATTGGTATTTAAATGCTCCCGCAAATAATCTCTTTCCCCTTCCAGGTCAATAAATAGTTTTTGTACATCTAAAAAATCTTTATGATAAATGATAGTGGTGTGCTGATGGAAGCCGGCTATTTTCTTCGCTAATTCTTTAATGCCAGGCAGGGTAACCTGGTTATTTACCAACAGGATATCCATTTGCTTGTTCCTGTCCAGTTTTCGCATCTTTACCGCGTAGTCAACTGTTTCACCTTTTTCGCCACCAATAAAGAAACAACCCTTTAATTCCCTTACGGCTTGTACGTCAAGGTATATATCTTCGGTTAGCCTTTTATTTAATTCAATCTCTCTTTCACAATAAAATTTCCGCTTGTCTGCAGTAGAAAAATCAAGAAATGAATATTGAATCGGCTTCTTAATTTTATATACAAAATGTTCAGTTAACAGTACCCATGAAATATGGGTTTCTATTAATTCCGGCCGTTGGGAACTGCCGGGAATTTCACCATCTGAAAGCAATTTATTTATTTGTTCTTTTGTCATTTCAAAGCTGCAGGTAATCTGCGGTTTTTTGTAGCATTTCCTTCAGATTTTCATCAGTAGATTGTAATGTCAAATGGTCTTCCTCCATTGGCTCCCACTGCTGTTTTATTTTTTGATACACTTCAAAATCAGCTTCACTATCTTTCCTTGGTCTTTTTAATCTTTCCCTTACCAGGGATTCTTCCGCTCTTACTTCAATAAAATGCAGGTTTTTACCAGGTGTAACCTCCCCAACAAACCTGTCCCTGATTGCCTTTTTGTAAAATGTAGCATCTATTACCAGGTTTTTATTCTGTGCTATTGCTTCCCGGAGCTGTTGTGTCATTTCATCATACACAGCCAGCTTCTCATCAGTTGTATAGGTCCTTGTGGCAAACATCGTCCTTCTCAGTTTGTCACTGTTTATATACCCTGCGTGGATCATATCCGCAAGATGTGCAGCGAAGTAGCTTTTTCCGGAACCCGGCAAACCGAAGACGATTACAATCATATAAATGTACTTTATGTTAACGGCAAAAAAGGGTAATAAATTTTTGAAATAATCGCCTGTTCAATTTACCTGCAAGTTTAAACTTTACTAAAATGTATTGAGGGCATTTCCAAAGTCGTGGTTCTTGTTCTCACTCCAAGCCGTGGTTCGTGTTCTCTTTCCGAGCCGTGGTTCGTGTCCTCACTCCGAGCCGCAGTTCGTGTCCTCACTCCGAGCCGTGGTTCGTATCCTCACTCCGAGCCGTGGGTGGTGGGGTCTAGAAAAACACAAGAAGAATTTATATAGTAATTGTAATGAAAAAAAATATTACCCCGGAATTTTTAAAAGGTGGGAGTGAAATGGCCCTGGCCATTATAAGTTTTGACTGGAGCAAAACGCCATTGGGAATACCCGGCCAATGG
>JANPIJ010000446.1:0-52262 GCA_031424955.1 Ferruginibacter sp.
CAGCAATAAAAAGAAGCAGGACGGGTTAACCCTTTTAAAATTCAATTTCATAGTTCAATGGATCATATTCAATAGGTTGTAATTCATTGAACGCAGTTACAACGGGATTATTGCTTTTGCACGCCCTGCTGCATTTTACGCGGCATCATTATTAACGGCCGTTTATACCTATTGAGCCGGCGAAACGGAAAGGAACGGTTGCTTTTCTGTATAGGCAGGTAATAGATAAAGCAACCAGCTTAACCACTTCAAATTCGTTTTTAAAGCCTGCGTCTAAAATGATATATTTAATCTTTAATAAAATTAAATACCCGGTAATGGCGTATAAAATAGGCAATGATAAAAAGAAGCATTTTTTGGTAGGGATCCCATTAGGTGCATTGCTGCAATTTTTGTCGATGTATTTGCTACCTGCAGAAACGGCTTGGTCAATTGCCGCAAGTTTCGTTGTATTGGCAGCTATCTGTTATGGATTCGAATTGTATTCACTGGTAACCGGTAAGGGCCATGCGGATAACCTGGATGCCATTGCCGGGATACTGGGCGGCATCATTGGTATTACATTGTGGTGGTGGGTTGCATCGTGGGTATAAGCCGGTGGTAAAAATATAAACCGAAGCCTAAAAGAAAATCAATCTAATATTAACGGATTTTTTGGGGATATGAGTTTGCACAACCCGCATTTGAAGAAGTTGAAAATGATTAAATTTGAATTATGAAAAATGACGAAGAAATATTAGAGTCGCTTATAGCGGGTGGTTTAATTGGAGAGGCATTGGGGGCATTGGTTTCAAAAAATAAAGAAGACGGAACGACCCTTGGTACATTAGCAGGTGCTGCAATATTGGCTACTTTTAAAGCCAACGAAAAAGCCATGCAAACCAATTTACCCATATATGTAGTGGAGGATAGCAACTTATACCAGATACAACCTGGCGGCGTAAAAAAGTTCATCAGAAAAATTGACAAACCATCCGTTGAACTACAGCAACACTTTAAGTTGAAATAATATGGCCATAAAAAGGATGAGGGTTTTTGCCGGCCCCAATGGCTCAGGCAAAACGACCATAATAAAAAGCTTACAAGGCGAAATTGGTTTTGGTGTATATGTAAATGCGGATGATATAGAAAGCCTGTTAAAAGAAAGCAATGTGTTGCTTTTTAATGCTTATCAATTAAGCGTACACCAGTCGGAACTACAGGCTTTTTTTAAAGAAAGCCAATTTGCCCCAATAAAACGCAACGAACCGGATTTGTGGAATAAATTAAGCGTAAAAGAAAATGTGCTTCATATAAACACCCACACAGATTCTTACCTGGCGGCCGATTTGGCCGAATTTATCAGGCAACAATTGTTAAGCAATGATATTTCATTTACTTACGAAACGGTAATGAGCCATGAAAGTAAAATAGTTTTTTTACATCAGGCAAGGGAGAAAGGCTACCGGGTTTACTTATATTTTGTGGCTACAGAAGACCCTGAAATTAATATCAGCAGGGTAAATGTAAGAGTAGCGCAACATGGCCATGATGTAGCACCGGAAGTTATTAAAAACAGGTATTACAAAAGTTTACAGCACTTAAAAGAAGCAGTAAAAAAAACAAACAGGGCATATATATGGGATAACTCAGGAACGGCCAGTTTATTAATTGCAGAGGTAACTGATGGATTGGATGTTAAAATCATTGATACAGATAAAGTACCTAACTGGTTTGTAAAATATTTGGCGAATAATGAGTAAAAATATCAATAGATCTCATCTGCCGATTTGCCAATTATATTCAGACTAAGAGAGGAATTTGGATGAGAATTTGGCGATGTGCTGTTGTATCAGCAACCTTTTGAAATTAGAAAACTTAAAACCGGATTATCCAACGCTTAAAAACATTCGGCCTGAATTTGTATTGCAGAATTTAGACAGAAAAGTATCGGCTGTAGTAGAAGATAATCCCGATAAAGAAAATATAGAACCTATAATATTGAGTATTATTATTTACTATTTGCTAAAACCCGTTTTTTATATGCCTGTAGGGCCGAAGGTATATTGTTTAGTGCCGGGAAAACCACAACCCAAGGGCGACTACTTTTTAATTGATAATCCTGACCGGGCACATTTGATTCAGCGTGTAGAAATTCACGAAGATTCAATTATTGTAAAAGACAGTATTACAATAGAAGGAGCTAAAAGAATTTTAGAAGCAGAATTCAAGAGAACAAAAGAACCAGTAATAGCAGACTTGAAAAGAAAAGCCGAATAAGCCGACAGGAGACAGGTTTAATCGTTTCGCCCATCACTACCACACATTCCTCGGGCAGGTATCGCCATATTTATTACCCAGCATAAAGCCCAATACAATTTCGTGGGTATTACGGGTGTAGGTCCTCAGGCGGGAAGTTGTGGCATTTTCGTATGCATAGCTGATGTTAAAGGTGTTGGAAATATTGATTCCCGCCATAGCGGAATAACCTGCCACCAGGTCGGCAAAGCGGTAACTGCCGCCAACCCAAACCTTATCGAGGTATTGCAACTTTACATTGGTGTGTACTGCATATAACTGTGGCTGCCAAAATTGCACCATTACCGATGGCAGCGCCGTTACCTCATCGCTTACATTGAACCGGTACCCCCCGGTTAAAAAATAATTGGGTGTATAATAAGTACCGTAATCCCCGCTGGAAACAAATTTTATTTTACCGGGTACAATGTTCTGTATAGCAATGCCGGCATAATAATCAGCGCCATACAACCACATCCCCACCCCCACTTCGGGCTTCAGCTTTTTCAGTTCCCCGTTGCTGTAGCCAATAGCGGGATCATTGGGATCAAGGTCGGCAAAATCAATCTTAGTCCTGTCGAGGTTTACACTGGTAATACCGGCATTAAAGCCAGCAGACAAAGTGGTTTTAACACCCAGTGGTTTATGGTAAGCATAGGAAGCAACCATGGACCAGCGATTGATATAACCCGCTTTATCATTAACAGCGTTAAAGCCAATTCCATGGTGGGCATCCGGTGCGGTATAATTATCGGAATATTGTTTTCCCCTCGGGTTTTCGCCTGGCACTTCAAATGAGGTAGCGGTGGTTCTGTAATCCGTTTTGCCAAGAGGCCCGTGAATACTGAAATAGGTGGTAACCGGTGCGCCATTGATACCGGTCCATTGATTGCGGTAGCTCAGTTTTACATCCGTATAATTTTCTATCCCGGTAACCGCGGGATTTAGTATGTAATTGTTTAAAACATACTGGGTATAAAAGGGCTTCGCCTGAGATGATGCCATTATAGTGATGAAAAAACAAGCCGATATTAAAACAATTTTTTTCATGTGTTCATTTTGTGATAAACTGTCGTTCTGTACAAGTAAGCAATCATATTTTACCGGTTACTTATTTTACAATGGTAACAAAACCTGTGATGGGTTTGCGGCCACTGCCTGGTTCAATGATATAATAGTATGTATCGATGGGCAGGGATTTGCCATTTAAAATCCCATTCCAGGCGGTATCATCACTATACCCTTTTGATTCATACACCTGCTGTCCCGCCCGGGTAAATACCTGTATCCGGCAACCGGGATAAGATTCCAAGTATTTGATCAGCCATCTTTCATTGATACCATCGCCGTTGGGTGAAAAAGTGTTGGGTATTTTCGGCGCTTTCAGCAAGGTTACTTCCACCTGGTCGGATGCGCTGCAACCGCCTCTTGCCGTTACCGTTAAAGTATAAACAATATCGTTGACCAGGTTATTCACAACAGGATTGGCACTTGTAACGGAACTAAGGTATAGGGCGGGTGTCCATAAATATTGCAGGTTGTTGCCAGATACCACCGGTTGCAGGATAACGGAACCGCCCTCCAGCACCACCCTGTCAGGACCGGCATTTACCATTGGATAAGGATATACGATAAACGGTTTGGTAATGGTATCACTATTGCAACCATGGCTATTGGTGATATACAGGCTCACATTAAAAGTATTGTCGCTGCCATACAAATGGGTAGGATTGGGCGTGCTGTTTTGCTGCCCGTCGCCAAACGACCAGTTCCAGGCCGATACAGTGCCATCCAGCCCGTTGCTTAAATCAGTAAACGTAACCAAATCCCCAATACAAATGCCCGGTTTGCTGATACTAAATGCAGCGATGGGTTGGGGATGAATCGTATTTAAAATAAGGGTGGTATCTGCCATACATCCATTTCCACTGGTTACCTGCAGGTTTACATTGTAAGGGCCGGTGCCAGAATAAATATGCGTGGGGTTTTTAGCCACCGAACTATTATTTACCCCACTGGCAGCATCACCAAAATTCCATGCATAGGTAAAGGCATTCTCTGTACCATCTGCTATAGTGGACAAATTACTGAAACTGGCGGCAGCGGCAGGTAAACATAGTGAAACCGGTATGGTGAAATTGGGTTTTGGCTGCGGCGTTACTGATAATACCGATTGTTTACTTACACTCACACAGCCATTACTGGTAGTTACTTTCAATGAAACAGTATAATTACCTGCAACGGCAAACACATGAGTGAACGGGGCCGCTGAGTTTTTAACGACAACCGGCGTGCCATCTCCAAAATCCCAGCTAAAAGCAGTAAGTGTACCGACGGGAGTAGCAGCGGTACTGGTAAACGAAACAGCTTTTGTTTCGCACGCAGGCGAGCCGGCAGTAAAAGACGCAACCGGTGGCGCCCATACAGTCAGTTGTTGTGAAGCAGTGTCAACACAGCCACCCGCCGTGGAAGTGTAGGTGTACATAATAGTATGTGTACCGGCCCCAGCAATAGCCGGGTTAAAAATACCGGATGGCGATACGCCCGTTCCGGTAAAAAGGAAAGTACCTGGCACTCCACCAATTTCGGAAGCCTGTGTCAACTGGTAAGCAACAGCATCCAGGCAGGTATTGGGCAATGCATTAAATTGTACTTTGGGAGCGGCATTCAGGGTAATAGTTCTCAGCCGGTCGTTTACACATACACCACCGGAATAAGCACGGAAACGAATAGTAATACTCTTTGTAAGCGGCGACTGGAAATTGGGATATTTATGTTTGTACTGTTTACCTGTTGTTGGAAAATCGTCTGTTTCAAAAACAGCAGGGGCACCTGCATTGTCCCAATATATTTCTACTTTGGTAACAGCACCTGGAAATACGGTAGAAGTATTGGTGATGGTAACTGAATCATTGGCACATAAACCGGCCGTATTGCTTACCGTAAAATCGGCCGCAGGGTTACTGCCATTCACAATAAAATTCTGCGTCACTGATCCCGTACAACCACTGGCACTGGTTACTTTTAGTGAAACTGTATACGGTCCTACGATGGTATAACTATGCTGCGGGCTTTGCTGAATGGAAGCATTGAGTGCGCCGGAAACAGGATCGCCAAAATCCCACACCCAACCCGTTATAATACCGGATGCTATAGAGCTGGTATCTTTAAATAAAGCATAGGTATCGCTGAGGCAAACCTCCGGAATGATAAAACCTGCTTTCGGTAACGGATCAATGGTAACCGTTTTATTGACCATTTTACTAACACAACCTTTACTGGTAGTAACAGTAAGGCTTACCGGGAAAATACCGGTCACCGCATAGGCATGTTTGAAGGAATTACCGTTGGCCAGGTTAAGTAAGGTGCCATCCCCTAAATCCCATTTCCAGTTGGTGATGCTCCCCGCATTCGCTTTGGAAGTGTCGGTAAAACCAATATCACCGGTTATACAAAAGGGCCCCGTTGTAACAAAGCCAGCTGCGGGTAACGGGTTCACCATCACTGTTTTCGTCATGGTATCACTCGTGCATCCCTTATCGGTAGTTACCCAATGCCGGACAATTTTGGCACCTGGCGAAACATACAAATGTGCAGGATTTTGTGTAGTACCCGCGGGTGAACCATCTCCAAAATCCCAATGCCAGTTGGTAATGGTATTGCCACTGCCATTGCTGTTACTGGTAAAGCGGGTGGTATCATTTAAACAATTTTCGTCTTTTACCGAAAAATCTGCAATTGCCTGCGGGTATACGGTACTCAACACTTTTGTGGTATCATGCACACAACCGGCAGCGCTGGTTGTTATTACCCGAATGGTAAACGGCCCTGCACTGGTATAGTAATGAGCAGGATTTTTAAGGGATGCGGTGTTGTTTATCCCGCTTACCGGGTCGCCAAAATCCCAGGTATAAATAAGGGTTGCCTGCGAGCCATCCGCAACTGTACCGGCGCCTGTAAAGCGGGCAGAGTCGGCCGGCAGGCAAATGCCGGGTGGTAAAATAAAATTGGCCACCGGAACCGGATGCACCACAAAAGAGTTACTAAAAAGGGGGCCCTGGCAGCCGGTATTGGTTTCCACTTTTAATGTAACGGTTTTGTTGCCCCACGAAAAATACTGATGAATGCGATTGCTGGTAACCAGCAAGGTATCTTTCACCCCATCACCGTAATCCCAATACCATTTTACTAAAGTGCTAACGCCATTTGCGGATGAACTATCCGTAAAAGTGATGGGCTTGCCTTCACAAACAGGGGCGGAAATCCCGAATTTCGTAGTTGGCTCCGCAGTAACGGTAATTTGCTTGGTAACGCTGTTACTGATGCATCCGGGTGTGTTTATGTTGGAATATGTTACGGTATAAGTACCCGGTGAAGAAAACCGGTGTGTTGGATTTTTTAATCCCGAAACATTGTTTGCACCGCTGGCCGGATCTCCAAAATCCCAAACCCATTTATATGTTGGCTTAACAGAAATAGTAGTGTCCCTGAACTGAACCGCCTGTATAACACATCCATTGTGCTGCCAGTAAAAATCTGCGGTAGGTGGTGCAGATATGTCCAGGTCGAAACTGATATCCTGTGTGTTACCACATCCATCCGAAAAACTTTTATAAGCCGTAACATTAATGGCGTAGGTACCCGCAGCATTGTAGGTATAGGTTGCCGGTAATGAATACCAGTAGATTGTTTTACCGTTTACAACACTTGTTGAGTCTGCCGGTAATGGATTGGGAGCAGGAGCGGATACGGGTACCTGCCACACATTTGCAGCAGGGGTTTGATTGGTATTTCCACCAAAATTCCAGTAGAGAGAATCTGCCAGGTATGGTAGTGAAATTTTAAATTTAAAGGGTGATCCTATGCAGGAAGCCGGCGTTTGTTCAATACCATACTGGCTTACAATACCAATCTGCTGGTACAGGTCTTTCACGTTGGTTCCTGCATTGTATCCATAAGATTCCACATTGCCAAAACCATAAGCGATCGCACTAAAAGCGGAATCAGCTTTCAACGTTTGAACCGGATTGCTAATCGATATACCGGTTACATCTTCCTGCAGGTATGAATAATTCGTTCCGGTAATGGGTTTAAAAACACCGGAGGGGGGCGCCCCGTTTACGGTAAAGCTGGATGCCGAGTTTGTTTTAATAATGATATTGAGCAGGCATCGCTGTACATTGCTTTGCCCGCCGGGTACCCAGTTTTGATGAGCAGAAAATACAGTAATGTTATTGATGGTCTGTTCTACCGGGTTTAATAAAATCATTTCCGGGTCTGACCAGCAGGAGGCTAATGGCGAACTGGTACCGCAACCGGTTTTACAATTTTGAGAAATAATATACTGCACTACCGATATGGCCTTGTCGGCCACCAATTGGGTTGGGTTGGAAGTAGAATATTCATAAAAACCACCTGCCGTTAAGCCTGATAAGGTAGTTGTCAATCCATTTTCCGTTTTGCTTACAACGGTAGCCGGGTCACTCACAAATACCCGTACGATATCATACGGCCGGTCAATGTAGGGAGCCGTTAAAAAAGTTTTACCCCAGGTAGCCACCGGGAAAAGCTGCTGGTAGAGGTTGTCTCCCCCACTTGAGTTGAAACAGCTTAATGCAGTCCAGGTAGTAGCAGATATTACGGCGATTGGGTTACAGCCACCACTGGCATTGGCTACTGAATTGATGGTAGTACCCGAAATATCCGCAGCAGAAGCAAACTGCACCTGGTACACATCTCCGGGATTAGGAAGTGTAACCTGGTAAGGTGTTCCGGCTACCCTTGTTCCATTTCTTGAATTTACTTTTGGTGTTATTTCAATCGTGGTATTTGGAAGTTTTGCCATTACCGCCAACTCACCGTAACCAGCCTGGCTACCGAGGTTCTGGTAACCAGAGGCCACATAATTTTTACCCCACACATTAGTGGGTAACACGAGTGTTGCGCCAGATCTCGCCGATCGTATGATGTGTGCGTAAACGGCAACGGGCCGGTCTGAAATAACATGTATTGCAGCACCGGTTACTATACCATCCTGCGTACTTAGGTACACCAGGTTGTTAGCAGCGTCTCCGCCGCCATTTGGCCCGATGAATTTCCTGACCACTGTATTGGCTGTTAGTGTAAAAGACAAGATAGTTCCGGCAACATTTATAGTGCCGGTGGCATTTACATCAGATGTAATGTAGATACCCATTGCCGAGGTGGTACCGTCAACATGTGCGGGATAGGCAATCCAGAAATCTTTCCCCTTATTAGAGAAATCCTGTGAAAATCCAGTAAAAAAAATAAGTAATTCAAATAGAAGGAGGTAAGTTTTTCTCATTACAACCGGTAATTTAAGCAAATATAAGAGGGAATGACACAACAATAGTTTAAGGGAGCCGCTATAAAAAGGAGAATAAGTTTAAAACAGGAATATGTTGTCTTAGCTGACCGCTATCTTTTTATTGAATCAGTAAAGTCACCGGGCTACCTGCACAACCGGTTTATAAGCGGCTTATGTTGGGGATATTGTTTTGATAAAATATCTTCCCTTGCCAACTCAAAATCATTAAAATCAAAACCAGGCGCTACTGTGCAACCTACAAATGAATACGTTGCACCCGGGGATGGCTCAGATGCAAACCAGGATTCAGCGGGTACTACTGCCTGGAACTGTTCTCCATTAAGTATATCACTGCCTAATTTAATAATCTCCAGTTTTCCATTCAGGTGTATCACGTAAATCCACAATGCTTCCCCGGCATAAAAGTGCCAGCACTCATCACTTTTTATTTTATGAAATGCTGAAAAGTTCCCCTGCTCCAACAAAAAATAGATAGCAGTGCTGTAACTGCGTTCCCCGTTAAACCGCTTTGGTAAATATGCCTTGGGGATGGTTTCCAAACTCCTGTAATGCTCTTTGAAATAGCCACCTTCGGGATGGGGCGAAAGGTTATACTTTTCCACCAGTATTTTGGCGGTGATTACATTGTTCATTCAATAAAAGTATGTTCATTGTGATATTCTGCAAAAAAATAATGCAATGGATGGGTAGTTCCCTTCTTCACCGGTCAGACGGGGGGAACGTCAGACCGGATGTAAAGTGCCCGAATAACTCCCCGGAACAAGGTCCCGATTTTTATTGGGAGGGGTTGGGGGTAACCTCCGTTATCACCTTACCCACACATCCGTTGGGCATTTGTATATGCAGCATAGCGGCTAATGTTGCCGCAATGTCCGTCATATAGGTTTCGCGGTTGGTTGAACCATGGTTTACATTCCATCCAAAAAATAATAAAGGAATATGGGCATCGTATGGATTCCACAAGCCATGGGTGGTTCCCTTTGTGCCACCATCAAAATAGCCGGGCTTAAAAGTAAAGATGATATCTCCGCTGCGTTTTGGGTGGTAACCATTGATAAACATTCTCTTTTGCGGTTCCGGCAGGGAGGCTGATGAAATTTCATCCGATTCCACTGCATTTACAATTGCAGGTTTCCGTTTTAGGATGCTGATAATGGTTTTTGAAATATCCTTTACCTCTTTGCGTTTCCTTTCAATTTCAACTGTGTTCAAATATACCTGGTAGTTTTGTACGGACAGTACCGCGTTTTTTATCCGGTATTTTTCTTCTATGGCTAAGTTTAACTCTGTCAAAATTCCATTGTCATTAACCACACCACCCGGCAACTGATGTTCCGCCAAAAAACCGGGCACATGCGCCACTCCGTGGTCTGCTGTTAAAAAAGTAAGATAATTCCCCTTCCCGAATTTATTATCCAGGTATTGCAGAAAGCCTGCAATATCATTATCCAAACGGAGGTACGTGTCTTCCACTTCGACAGAATTAGGGCCAAAGAGATGCCCGGTATAATCCGTGGATGAAATACTCAATGCCAGGAAATCCGTTACCGTTCCACCTCCCAGTTTTTCATTTTCAATAGCCGACCTGGCAAAATCGAATGTATAGGTAGCCGCATAAGGCGTGTATTTAAATGCTTCGTATTTTTCAGCGCCAATCTGTGCCATTTTGTGTGGAAAGGTAACCGTTGTTTCCCCTTTGATTGCGCCCTCAAAAGATTTATTATCTGCTGAACTCACGTCATACTGATCAATGGGCAACAAGGTATTCCAGTCTTTGCTCATGTATTGCTTCGGTAAATCTTTTGCATTTACATCGTTTACCCATGCCGGCAATTCTTTCATGTAATATGTGCTGGTAATCCATTTACCTGCTTTATCATCATACCAGTAGGCTGCATTGCCACTGTGGCCGGCAGGCAATATCGCTCCCCGGTCTTTTAATGAAATACCTATCACCTTACTTTTGAAATTATTGCTCAGTCTTAGTTCATCCGTTATAGTGGTGGTCCACATATTCCGCGGACTCATTTCGCCCGCAGCAGATGCACTTCCTACTGTTTTCACAGTTGAATCTTCGGTACAATAAACATTATCACCAATTGACTTATCAAACCAGCCATTACCCACAATACCATGTATGGCCGGCACACTACCGGTATAAACGCAGGTATGGCCCGGTGCTGTATAAGTAGGCATATAGAGTATCATTGTATTTTCGCAACTAAACCCCTGGTTCAGCATTCGCTTAAATCCGTTTTCACTGTATAATTTATTAAACCGGTATAAGTAGTCCCATCGCATTTGATCGATCACGATGCCGATGACTATTTTTGGTTGCGATGAATTGGTTTTGGGAATTACCGGTTGAGCGTTGCCGGATTGCGCCAGGGAACAAACTGCAAGGAGCAAAAGGCTGTGGGTAATCATAATACTTTTTCTGAGCATTGGAACGTATTTTGGCAAAGATAACCGGATGCAACATGATAATAATCATCGGTTGCTGTTATGGGAATGTTATGCATTTTGCACTCAATCCCTTAATTTTGCCCAATTTAAATAGCTTCTTAATTACTATATCAGCAGAATGTCGTTCGAATTAATACATCCAGGGGAAGAAACCGCTCAGCCGTTTAAACCTTAACTATTTAAGATATATCATTAAAAGTGTTCATAACAACAAACAACCAATTCAATTATGGCAGACGTTTTTGAAAAATTAGTAAAAGATGGCGGCCCACTCGGTCAGCACATGGATAGGGCACATGGTTACTTTGCATTTCCAAAACTGGATGGAGAGCTTGGGCCAAGAATGAAATTTCGTGGAAAAGAAATGATTGTATGGAGCCTGAATAATTATTTGGGCCTGGTAAATCACCCGGAGGTAAGGAAAGTAGATGCGGAAGCTGCTGCAAAATATGGAATGGGTAACCCGATGGGGGCAAGGATGATGAGTGGCAATACTGCCCAACATGAAGCACTGGAAAAAGTGATCAGCCGGTTTGTAAGCAGGGAGGATACCATGCTGCTGAACTTTGGCTACCAGGGTATCATGAGTTGTATTGATGCATTGGTAAACCGGAGGGATGTAATTGTTTATGACGCTGAAGCCCACGCTTGTATTGTTGATGGTATCCGGTTGCACATGGGACATACCTATGCTTTTAAACATAATAATATTGAAGACTTTGAGAAGCAAATGCAGCGTGCGGAAAAGATGGTGGAAAAATCAGGAGGTGGTATTTTGGTAATTACAGAAGGTGTGTTTGGCATGGATGGCGAACAAGGCATTTTAAAAGAGATCGTTGCAACAAAGAAAAAATATGAATTCAGGTTATTAATAGATGATGCACATGGTTTTGGCTACATGGGCCCCACCGGTGCAGGAGCAGATGAAGCGCAGGGGTGCCAGGAAGGCGTGGATCTGTATTTCAGCACTTTTGTAAAAAGCATGGGTAGTATTGGTGCATTTATCAGCGGGCCAAAAGCAGTACTTAAATATCTTCGCTACAATACCCGCTCACAGATATTTGCCAAGAGCCTGCCATTAATGATTGTAGAAGGCATGATGAAACGTATGGAAATGGTTACCACCATGCCGGAATTAAGAGAAAAATTATGGCACAATGTGAGCCGTCTTCAAAACGGTTTAAAAGAAAGGGGTTTTGACATCGGAAATACCAACTCACCTGTTACTCCCATTTATATGAAAGGAGATGTACCCGAAGCTACCCAGATGGTAATGGATCTTAGGGAGAACTACCATATTTTCTGTTCGATCGTAGTATACCCGGTAATACCAAAGGGGGACATCATTTACAGGATTATACCTACCGCCTCACATACCGATGAAGATATTGATATTACATTGGATGCATTTGAAGCAACCAAAAAGAAATTAGATGCAGGTGAATACAAGGCGGTAGAAATACCGGATATGGCAGATATAGGAATTTAAGCCATTACTGTGCAGATAAATAAAAATCCCTTCGTTACCGGAGGGATTTTTTTATTGTATGGCAGGCACTTTTTTTCGAATCAAGATGCGTTAATTTTATTGCCTGTCAGCACACCCTTTCTTCGGAATGAATGCTTCCCATCAATCATAAACCTTTCTGTTTATGACCATTCTTCTTTCGCCTGGTAATCAAAGTCATTTTTTTCCACTCGTATCAAATATACTTTCGTATAATGGAAGAATCTTATAAAATAAATCCATTATTGGTCAGAAAATACAATCAACCGGTCTCAAAATATTCCAGTTACCCAACCCTGCCATTTTGGGATAAATTACCGGCCCCCGCCGACTGGTTCGCAAATTTTAAAAAAGAATTTAATAACAATAACCATAAAGAAGGTATCAGCATTTATATTCATTTGCCTTTTTGTGAATCATTATGTAACCACTGCTGGTGGAACAATAAAATTACTACCAACCACGAAGTGGAAGAAGAATACCTGCTCGCCATTGAAAAAGAATGGAAACTGTATAAAAACGGGATGCAACAAACTCCGGTCATCAGGGAAATTCATATAGGAGGCGGCACCCCCACTTTTTTCTCTCCCAAAAACCTTCAAAGGTTATTGACCATGATACTCAAAAAAAGTATTGTACACCCGGTATATGAATTTAGTATTGATGCGCATCCCAATAATACCACCCAAAAACATCTTGAAGTATTGTATGCCCACGGCTTCCGCAATATCACTTTTGGCGTGCAGGACATTGATCCCGAAGTGCAGCGGATCATCAACCGCATTCAACCCTTTGACAACCTGCAAAAAGCAACCCAAATGGCCAGGGAAGCAGGCTTTACTTCGATAGGTTTTGAACTGATGTATGGCTTACCCAAACAAACGATCAGGGGCCTTCAAAATACGATCGAACAGGTAACCACATTATTACCGGAAAGGATTGCCTATATCAGCTACAATCACGTTCCGTGGATCAATCAATCGCAGCAGGTATTTGACAAGAAAGACCTACCGTCGGCAGAAGAAAAAATCAATATGTACCTGCCGGGCAGGGAAATGCTGATGAACCTTGGTTATTTTGACATCGGCATGGATCATTTTGCCCTGGAAAAGGACAGCCTGTATAAGGCATGGCAAAAAGGAAGATTGCATCGCAATTTCACAGGATATTGTGCCCAATACACGGGGATCTTAGTGGGCCTGGGGGTATCTGCCATTAGTGATACGGAAACTGCGCTTGCCCAAAACACCAAATCACTTCCTGATTATTATTCTTCCATCAACAATAACCAGCTTGCGATTAAGAAGGGGTATATTTTAAATGACGAAGACATATTATTTCGCAAAAATATTACAGCAATCTGTTGTAAGGGAAAAACGACTTTTAACGAATCACAAACCAGTTTATTGGAGCAATATACCTTTCCTAAACTTGACTTATTTATGTTGGATGGATTGATCACCTATAATAAAGAAGGGCTTGAAGTTACCCGCCTGGGGAATTTTTTTATCCGGAATATTTGCAGTGCATTTGATATGCATTTACAAAGAAATAAAAACATATCCGATAAAGATCTTTTTAGTAAAGCCATCTGATTGACGCGTTGCCACAATGCCGGCTTTTATTATGGATGATGGAAGTCATATAATAATCTGCTTGTAATCATTATCCACTCTACACATTGAAATTAGCTTTGACCGACATAAAAATTACCATGAAGCAGTTCAGGATTCCCACCAAGCCCAATCAAGCCCTTTCCGTAATCGCCCTATGCAACGAAATTGAACTTCAGTATTTTCTACAGATACGGCAAGCGACCGGAAACATCGTCATTTACCTGCAAAAAAACGGGCAAATTGAAAACCTGCTTCCTGCGGCTTCAGAGCTGGTACATATCATTTTCTTTAAACTCCGGTATGAAATGAAGCAATGCTTCTTAAAAGAAAAAAGAATCCTGTTTCCCTTGGTATCCGATGCGGGCCCAAAAGATTCTAAAGACCTTGCAGCAGAAATAGATCCATTCAAAAAAACGCACCAGCACATACTGGAATTAACACAAAAGCTTAGGCAGATTATGTGCCGGTTTGAAACAAAGCCTGATTATAGCAAGGAGTACAACGACTTTAATAACGAACTCCAGACCCTTGAAAACAATATCTTTAAATGGATATTGATTGAGGAAGATTTACTATTCCCAAAAGTGTACAGCGACCTAGCCAAAGCAAAATTCATATCTACCGTATTCAGATAATAGCTTAAGGGCATCAGCAAATTCCAAAAAACTCACCTGGCAGCAGTCATTATTTTCGCTTCAATAATGGTGCAATTTATTCCAATGTTATTTACTAAAAAGGCGGTTAACATTCCCGGCAATTTGCCATTGAATACATCAGCGGTGCAATGCGATATTTTTTTCTTTAAAATATCACTTATCCTTTTCATTTGTCCATCGCGTCGTGATCGGTTTAACGCCCAACAGCCGCCATCTTGTAAAGCCCTCACCATTGAGCCATCCTCACATTTTATTGCCGGTTCTGAGCATACATTTCCAGTGTTGCAACTTTTACTTTACCGCATAAACGCAAATAAATTCATGATAAAAATCATTTCTTCCTTTAACCTGTCTCATCATTAAGAGGGAATGGCGGGAATAGCTTTGTGGAGTAATTAAAGGCAATCAAAAGCCTCCTCTCTAATCAAAAAATTTATTTATGAAAAAGACAAGTATAAAATTCTTTACCAATTGTTCGGTGGTTGCAGCGTTTCTTCTTTGCACTTTAACAAACAGTTTCGCACAATCAAATTATCATGCACAGGCTTTAAATGTATCTGTTACCGGCACCTCTACCTTACACGATTGGGAAATGAAATCAAGCAAGGGACAGTTTGATGCAAATATCACCGTGGCGAAAGACAAGCTGATATTTACCGGACTGAGTTTTAATTTTCCTGCTGAGAGTTTAAAAAGCGGCCATGGCGCAATGGACAAAAACACTTACAAGGCTTTAAATACCAGTAAAAATCCAACGATCAGTTTTGTACTTACCTCCGGAAATGTATCATCAACCGGCACAAACACCTACCTGCTTAAAGGAATGGGTAAATTAACAATTGCCGGTACTACCCTGCTGACAGACCTTGAAACAACATTGAAATACAACCCAACTGATAAAAGTTTTACCTGTACCGGAACCAAGAAATTTAAAATGTCTGAATACGGTGTAAAACCACCTACAGTAATGATGGGTGCTATAAAAACCGGCGACGCCATTGCAATTACATACAATCTCACCATAAAAGGATAACCACACCTGATCAATAAAAATAAAACCCAAAACCAATTTCTTAAAAATTAAAAACAACTAAAATGAAAAAGTTTATTTCCTACGCTGCACTTTTACTCATCATTGCAGGTAGTATCATGCCCTTTGTATCATCTGCGCAAAACGGCGCCAAAGAATATTATGGAAGGCCATCATACTGGACTCCATATGATCAACGCGGAATTAATGTTTTTGAAACTTCCAAGATAGCCGACTCTCTTCCATTTGAAGGCCCCCGGGTAAGATTTGGAGCAGGCTTTACGCAGCAGTTTCAAAATTTAAAGCATGAAAACATTACTACTCCGGCCAACCAGGCAGCTAACAAATTGTACCCGCTGCAATCTGGTTTTATGACAGCGCAGGCCAACCTGTTTATGGATATTCAACTGGCTGATGGTATCCGCTTAAATGTTACCAGTTATATGTCTTCCCGTCACCACAACGAAACATGGGTAAAAGGTGGATACATTCAATTTGACAAACTTCCGTTTAAAGGTAAATTCTGGACTAACCTGATGGAAATTGCTACTATCAAAGTAGGTCATATGGAAATCAACTACGGTGATGCTCACTTCCGCAGATCTGATGGCGGACAAACAATCAACAATCCATTTATGGATAACCTGATTGTAGATGATTTTGCTACCGAAATCGGGGGTGAAGTATATCTTCAGAAAAATGGCTTATTTGGAATGATTGGTATGACCAACGGAATGATCAAAGGAAATATTGACTCTACCTATAAAACTGCCGCTGACGATAACATCAAAAGAGCTCCATCCATTTACTTAAAAGGTGGTATTGATAAAACAATTGTAGAAAATGTAAGGGTTCGCGTTTCAGGAAGTTATTATCACAATAGCAGCAATGCAGGTAGCGGCCTCACTTTATTTGGTGGCGACCGTACCGGTTCAAACTACCAGAATGTAATGGAAAATTCTAAAAATGGTGTAAACTCCGCCTCTACAGCAATCGCTTTCTCAGGCCGTGTTAACCCCGGTTTTTCTAAAAAAGTAGATGCGATTATGCTGAATGGATTTTTGAAAGTGAAAGGTGTAGAATTATTTGGTACTTATGAAACTGCCAAAGGCAGAACAAAGAATGAAACCCTTAACAGGAAAATGAATCAACTGGCTGGTGAAGTAGTTTACCGTTTTGGCCAGCAGGAAAACCTGTATGTAGGTGCCCGGTACAACACTGTAAAAGTTCGGTTGGCTGGCCTTGCAAATGATGTAAAGGTTGACCGTACCGCTTTGGCAGCTGGATGGTTCGTTACTAAAAATGTGTTGATGAAAGGTGAATATGTAATACAAAACTATAAAGATTACCCAACCAGTGATTATCGCTATGGTGGCAAATTTAAAGGATTTGTGATTGAAGCGGTTGTTGGATTCTAATAAAACATTTCTTGTGAAAACCATTATGGTACCTGCGTGGTACTAATTATAAATCCAACTTTCTTATACAACCGGCCCCGGTAGCTTTAAAACTACCGGGGCTATTTTATGCAAAATATGTTCCTGTTATAGCTGGCACCTGTTACAGCGTTATTCCACTCCGTAACGGGTATCACTTGTAATTGCCGATATTCATTCAAACTGCAGGGAAGCGTTTAAGGTTGGCTTAACCAACGTTTGTCGCCATAAGCTAATAAAGACTGATTCAAATACCTGGCTGGAACAACCCTTTACGGAACTTCCTTCGCCCATTCAAGCCAATATTATTTATGACTAATATCATTTTGAGCATATACCTGCATCATAATAAACTGAACGGAACTGTAATAGCTTTGATAATGGTTAAAGATAAAAGAAAGCAGTAGCAGGCCAATGGGAGTAGCATCCTTCCCCGGGCTCAACGTTCACAACTTTAACCCTGTAACAATAAAATTTCCGGTCATGAAAAATTTAAGTTCAAAGTTATTTTGGTTACTCATTTTTCCGATACTTGCGTTTACTACTAATTTATCGGATTCCACCGTTAATCCTTCTAAAAAGAAGGCGATCCGGTGGGCGGTTCAAAAAACGAGTACTATACGCATATTGGGTTCAACCAATATCAATAATTTCGGATGCGACATCACCGGGTATTATCAGCCAGATACCATTTACTGCTCTGAAGAAAATTCCATTAGTAAATTAGTTACACTAAATGGCAGCCTTCAGATAGACATCTTAAATTTTGATTGCCATAATAAAATGCTTACAGGAGACCTTCGTAAAACCCTGAAGGCAAATGAATACCCAAAGCTGGTTATCCGCTTTCTTTCATTGGAACGTACACCAATCATTCAAAATAATAAAGATGCTTTAAAAGGATGGGTAGAAATAGAATTGGCAGGTAGCACCCGGAGGTTCGAGGTATGTTACACCTTTATAAAATCAGGCGAATCATTGATACAACTTAATGGAAAACGTAGTTTTAGCTTTGCTGATTTTAAATTAACACCACCAAAAAAGTTTGCGGGTATGATAAAGGTGAATGATACATTCAATGTAGATTTTAACCTGTTGCTCGATCCGGTTGAATAAGCCGAAAAAGGACAGCCATTAAAAGAGCCTTAACCAGTTCACCTGAATGAGGGAATGCAGAATGGCCAAATCATTTTTTTCAAATACTTGTAAAACTTTAGTATTGGTTTCATTTAAAAACCCATCTTCTCTTAATGTAATGCCACATTTAACAAGCAAACAAGCCTCTGTATATGCAATGCTTGCCTTTGTTTTTACATTGGCAATTTCCTTTAGCCTGCATGAATATCCCATTACTTTAGCCGGCCTGCTGGTAGTTATTTTTTTATCCGTTTTTGTGAATGATTCAAAATCAACCTATATCGCTGCCATCGTTAGTTTAATTATTACGGCCCTCCTGTATTGGCATACAGGGGAAGATCTTGCCCAACACCTGTTCATCTTTTTCCTGGTACTGCTAACCGCTGTAATTGTGCTACACCTGAAGCGTTTAAACAGCCAGTTGAATTTTGAAAAGTCGCATATGGCAGCCTTGTACGAAAATGCAACGGAAGGAATTGTTCTTTCAGACCAGGATGGTAAAATTATTTTAGCCAACCCGGCGGCTGAAAAATTGTTTGACTACGAAGAGAAGGAGATGATTCATAAAAAAATCGAATTCCTGCTGCCGCAAAGTATTGGTGCCAAACATGCAGCACTGCGTAATTCTTTTTACGAAAATCCGAAAAATCGTTCTATGGGTTCAGGAAGAGACTTATATGGCCAAAAAAAATCGGGCGATCATTTTCCTGTTGAAATAAGCCTCAGTTTTTATTACAGGGGGGCCGAACGCTTTGTAATTGCGTTTATTGTTGACATCACCCATCGTAAACAGATAGAAGAAAGTATGCGCCTGCAGCAGCAGCAGTTGGAAAAAGTAAGCAACGAGATAAAAGAACTGAACGCCGAACTTGAAATGAAAGTGGAAGAAAGAACAATCATTTTAAAACAGGCTCTCCAGAAATTAGAACAATCGCAGCAGGAACTGAGTGAGGCGCTGGATAAGGAGCGGGAACTGAATGAAATTAAGAGCCGCATTGTATCCATGGCATCACATGAGTTTAGAACCCCTTTAAGTGCAGTACTATCGTCCGCATCACTGCTGTCAAAATACATAAAGGAAGAAGACCAGGACAAACGCAACAGGCATATCGAACGTATAAAAGGAGCGGTTAAAAATCTTAACGAAATCCTGGAAGACTTTTTATCCCTTGGTAAATTAAATGAAGGAAAAGTCAATACAGTAAATTCGCCTTTTGAACTGGACGCTTTTATTGAAGAAACAACAGAAGACATTAAAGGGCTATTGAAAGACGGCCAAAAGTTCCAATACGATCACCGGGGCGGAAACAGTGTAAACTCTGATAAAAAATTATTGAAGAATATCATACTTAATTTAATTTCGAATGCCATCAAGTTTTCTGAACCGGATACCATTATCAAAATCGAAAGTAATATTTCGGATGAACTGGCTACCATAAAAATAACAGACCAGGGCTTAGGTATTTCTACAACAGACCAGGGATATTTGTTTTCAAGCTTTTTCAGAGGCGCCAACGTGGTAAACATACAGGGCAGCGGGCTTGGATTGCATATTGTGAAACGTTATTTGGAATTAATGAATGGTACAATTGATTTAAAAAGCAAGATAAACGAAGGCACTACCTTTACAATAAGTATTCCTACAAATATAAAGCAACATGAATAAGACAATTTTGGTAATTGAAGATAATAATGACATCAGGGAGAACACTGCTGAAATACTGGAACTTGCCGGTTTTAACACGCAGACTGCTAAAAATGGCAGGCAGGGTGTGGACATCGCCTTAAAAATAAAACCCGATTTGATTATATGTGATATCATGATGCCGGAACTGGATGGCTATGGCGTGCTTCACCTGTTAAGAAAAAATCCGGATACGGAAAGTGTTCCTTTTATTTTTTTAACGGCCAAAACGGAAAGAAGTGATTTCAGAAAGGGAATGGAAATGGGCGCCGATGATTACATAACGAAGCCATTTGATGACAGTGAATTGTTAAGTGCTGTAGAAGTACGGTTAAAAAAATCAGCACTGCTGGAGCACAAATACCCTTCCACCGTTTCAGGGCTTGCCGAATTTATAAAGGATGTAAATGGCTTAGGCAATATAGATACCCTGTCAAAAGAGTACGAGTTAAATAGTTATGAAAAAAAGACGGTGCTTTTCCAGGAAGGCAAGCGCCCGCGCTTTTTGTACTACCTGGTAAAAGGCAAAGTGAAATGTTATAAAAACCATGAAGACGGGAAAGAGTATATCACCAATCTGTATAGTGATGGTGACTTTATTGGATACACCGCATTAATTGAAGATGCCAATTATGAAGAACAGGCGATTATAATGGAACATTCAGAAATAGTGCAGATACCAAAGGATGATTTTGTAAAAATGATTCATAATGACATCGTGATTGCCGCCAAATTCATTCACATCATTGCAAAGAATATCAAGGAAAAGGAAGAACGATTATTAAACCTCGCTTATAGTTCACTCCGAAAGAGAGTGTCAAAAGCCCTTGTAGAAATAATAGATAAATTCCAGATTACCGATCCATCCAAACCATTGGAAATTTCAAGAGAGGAAATAGCGCAATATATCGGTACTGCTACAGAATCGCTTAACAGAACAATTGGCGATTTTAAAGCGGAAGGATTAATTGATATCAGTAAAGGAAAGATATTACCCATTAATATGGAGCAGTTAAGGAGATTGCCATATTAATGCAGTTCAAAAAAATTTTCAGCCGGATAATTTTGAGCAGTAAGAACAGGCCGCGGGCTGTTTTTGCCGGATAATTACTTTGCAATTATTCATACATATCAGGCCACGGCGTGATCCTACAATGTTACAGATATTTAAGTAAAGAACAGAATCCTGCTTACAGACTGGAAGGTTCCATCTTCGTGTTCAATTACAAATCCCCGGCTACCAATGCATCCTTTATTCCCTCCATCTCGCAATCTTTCAATTTAATCCCTACTTTTGAATCCGGTTAGATATTTTCAATCAACATAAAACCGGGTTAAGTTATATGAAAAAACTATTGATGATACTCACCTGCTCACTGCAGGGGATAATTGCTTTTGGACAGCGAAGCGACAAGCCAGTGTCCATCATTCCTGAGCCGGTAAAAATCGTAAAAAACACAGGCTATTTCAAATTACCGGCTATTATTTCCGTTGAAGTCCCTTCTCTTCCGGAACTGCAGTCAACCATCCTTTTCCTGAAACAACGTTTAGGTGTACCAACCGGGTATAAAGTATCTGTCACTAACCGTTCGGCAAATGCAAACATCCGGCTAACCCTCAATAAAAAAGTAGACCCCATCATTGGTAACGAAGGTTACCGGTTAGCCGTTACCACCAAAATGATTACCATCAGCGCCAATAAACCCGCCGGATTATTTTATGGTGTTCAAACCTTGCTTCAGCTATTACCTGCGTCCATAGAAAGTGATGTAGCAGTACAAACCAGTCAATGGCAGGTGCCTTGTATTGACATTACAGATTATCCGCGTTTTGGGTGGAGGGGATTGATGTTTGACGTATCCCGCCATTTCTTTACAAAAAAGGAAGTGACTGATTTTATTGACCAGATGGCCCGGTATAAATTCAATTTATTTCACTGGCATTTAACGGATGATGAAGGATGGAGGATAGAAATAAAAAGTTTACCAAACCTTACCACCAAAGGAGCCTGGCGGGTGGATAAAACGGGTTACTTCGGAACCTTTTCGCCCCCCCTGCCCGATGAGCCGCTCAACTATGGTGGATTTTATACACAGGACGACATTAAAGAAGTAATCCAATACGCAAAGGACCGCTTTGTAAATATCCTGCCCGAAGTGGATGTACCGGGGCATAGCCTTGCAGCCATTGTTGCCTATCCCGAACTGGCCTGTACACCGGGGGCAGAAAACTACCGGGTACGCTCCGGTGAAAAAATAATGGAATGGCATAGTGGTGGTACGTTCACCGCATTGGTGGACAACAGCCTTTGCCCGGCCAGTGAAAAAGTGTATAGCTTCCTGGATAAGGTTTTTACAGAAGTGGCAGCCATCTTTCCCTTTGAGTATATACATGTAGGAGGCGATGAATGTGCAAAGAACTTCTGGGAAAAGAGTGAAGACGTAAAATCATTAATGAAGAAAGAAGGGTTAAATAATATGCATGAAGTACAAAGTTACTTCGAGAAGAGAGTGGGCAAAATAATTAGTTCGAAAGGTAAAAAACTGATTGGCTGGGATGAAATATTAGAAGGCGGTCTTGCTGATAATGCCGCAGTAATGAGTTGGAGGGGCGAAAAGGGTGGCATAGAAGCCGCGAAATTAAAACATGATGTGGTAATGAGCCCTACTACCTACGCGTACCTGGATTATATGCAGGGAGACGCTATCATTGAACCCAGGGTATATGCAACACTGCGTTTAAACAAGGCATACCAATTTGAACCGGTACCACCGGGAGCAGATGCAAAATACATTAAAGGCGGACAGGGAAATATCTGGACTGAGCAAATACCCAATATGCGTCACCTGCAATACATGACCTGGCCAAGAGCTTTTGCCATTGCGGAATCTGTATGGACACCTAAAGAAAATAAAAACTGGAATCGTTTTGTTCAAAATGTGGAGCAACAATTTAAACGCTTTGATATCCGCCAGATAAAATATGCCACCAGTATGTATGACCCGATTTTTACATCAAAAAACAATAACGGTCAACTACTGATTGAACTGGCAACCGAAGTGGAAGGGCTGGATATCTATTATAGTTTCGACAATTCTTTTCCTGACCGTTTTTATCCAAAATATACTGGTGCTCTTATACTTCCAAAAGATGCGGTAATGCTAAAAGTAATTACTTACAGGGGAAATGAGCCGGTTGGAAGAATAATTGCAATGCCACTGGATGAAATGTCGAAAAGAGCAGGCATCAAAAAATAGGGCATCGCGTAAACGATCCATTTCTTTTCGTCAAAAGCCCTGCCTGTTAGTAAGATCACATTTTAATGTAGAACCATTCTAATTGTTGGGCATAAGTGGCTCAAAAAAGTTATTGCATCCCTGTGAGGGTTACAAACGAAAAAAGGCAGGCTCGTGCCTGCCATAGGTTTATGCTGGTTGGGTTTCTTGTAAGTTTAAGAGGAAGCGTTTTTTTCTAATTTCCGGAGGATAATATTTTCTAAAGCCGGCAAATTACCGGCATCATTTATAGTGCAATATTTTTTTCAACCATTGTTTTACGCAGGTTAATTAAACCATACCGCATGCGGCCCAGGGCAGTATTAATGCTGATGTCTTTTACTGCGGCAATTTCCTTAAAAGTCAGATAGGCATAATGACGCATGATAATTATTTCACGCTGGTCTTCGGGAAGCATATCCAACATTTTTCTAACCCTGTCATGACTCTCGCCGGCAATCATTTTTTGTTCTGCACTTGGCACTGAAAAATTCAGCATCTCAAAAATATCAACATCATCACTTGTTTTAATAACCGGTAAACGCTTTGTTTTCCTAAAATGATCAAGGCACATGTTGTGCGCTATGCGCATGATCCATGGTAAAAATTTCCCTTCTTCTGTGTACTGACCGTTTCTTAATTTGTCGATAACCCGAATAAATACGTCCTGGAACATGTCTTCCGCAAGGTATTTATCCTTTACCAGCAAATAAATAGAGGTGTACAATTTACTTTTGTAACGTACCACCAACGTTGAAAGCGCTGCTGAATTGCCATCTAAATACAGGTGTACGAGTTGTTGATCGGATAACTGGATAAGGGATTTCATAAAATTGATTTTGTGTAAGGAAAATGGATTATCAGGTGTTGATTTGTAACATCAGGTTTAGGGCGCCTTTCAATTACATAGCAAATATCTATGTTATAAAAAGTGTAAATTGTAGTACAACAATATTTCTACATATCGTAATATTTCTACAAAATGGAATACAGTACGATTAGATCCGGAAAAAAATCACCACCGGCCAATAACCAGGAATTAATAGCTCATTGAGACAAGGATTAGAATTTCATGTTACCTGTTTCGTTCCCCCTTTTCAATATTACCGGTATTTGTTAGATTTTGATGGATAACAAGCTTGTTGCTAAACGCTTTCTTTTGTAATAAACTCCCTTAAATTGTGCTAACAAATTATTTATATGAAGAAAAAATTTATTTCGCTTTTTATTTTCCATGCATGTATTGTATCAACCCTATGTTGTGTAGCCCAGCAGAAACCTGCCACAACAGATGCAATAAAAAACCAGGCCATTGCCGACATAGAACAGCAATATGATAAATACCGTAATACCTCCCTTCAATTATGGAACTACGCGGAAGTTGGCTACAAAGAAGTAAAGAGTTCCGCATTGCTTCAGCAAACATTGAGTGAAAATGGGTTTACCCTGCAGAAAGGTGTTGCTGAAATGCCCACTGCATTTATAGCTTCTTATGGAAGCGGGCAACCGGTAATTGCTATTTTGGCTGAATTCGACGCATTGCCAGGGCTGGCACAGGAAGCGATACCGGTGAAAAAAATAATACCCAATAAATCTGCCGGACATGCCTGTGGCCATCATTTGTTTGGAACCGCATCGGTAGCAGCAGGCATTGAAATTAAAAAGCTGATAGAACAAAAGAAACTAAGTGGCACTATCCGCGTATATGGATGCCCGGCAGAGGAAGGGGGATCAGGAAAAGTATTTATGGTAAGGGCAGGCCTTTTTAACGATGTGGATGTTGCCATCCACTGGCATCCCGGAGACGCCAATGCTGTAACTATGACGAGCGCCCTTGCTAATAAATCAGCCAAGTTCCGTTTTCATGGATTATCGGCTCATGCAGCGGCGGCGCCTGAAAAAGGAAGGTCTGCATTGGATGCCGTGGAAGCAATGAATAATATGGTAAATATGATGCGGGAACATATTCCACAGGAAACCCGTATCCATTACGTGATCACCAATGGTGGAAAAGCGCCGAATGTGGTACCCGATTTTGCGGAAGTGTACTATTACGTACGTCATCCAAAAAGAGAAGACGTAGTTAAGATATTTGACCGGGTAATGAAAGCAGCCAATGGAGCGGCTATGGGAACAGAAACAACAGTGGATTATGAAATCATTGGTGGCACGCATGATTTGTTATTGAACAGAACCCTGGCAGATGCAATGCAACTAAACCTGGAAAAAACAGGCGGTGTAAAACTTACCGCTGAAGAAATTGATTTTGGTAAAAAACTGCAAACCAGTTTTGATTTTACGCCACCGGCTGTTGCAACAGCCGCGGACATAAAACCCTTAAAAACGGAAGAGAGTTCAGGAGGAGGATCAACCGATGTGGGGGACGTAAGCTATGCCGTACCAACAGTAGGAATGCGGGCCGCAACCTGGATACCCGGAACGCCTGCACATAGCTGGCAGGCTGTGGCGTGCGGAGGCACTGAAATAGGCACCAAAGGAATGATGGTGGGGGCCAAAACCATGGCCCTGACGGCCATCGATTTATTCACCACACCGGCATTGATAACAAAAGCAAAGGAGGAGTTTATAAAAGATAAGGGTGCATACCGATACAAGGCATTGCTGGGAGATATCCAACCTGCCTTAAATTACAGAGACTAACTATATTTTAAAATGAAAAAGCTTCCGTAATGGAAGCTTTTTCATTTTTTGAACTCCAACTTAAATGGCCTGATTCATCTTTTTTACAGACCCCTCACGATGGGTTTCAAAGGCTTTAATCGTTCCTGGTTAACATACCCGCTGTTACATCATTTCTGCATAAATTAATTGGTTGCATTACATTACTCAAATGGTAAGTGATAACAGCTTATGATAAATCAATATGTTAACTGGGTTTCAACAGCTACCGGGAAATTGTATAAGCGCTTTTTAAAATTTCGCTGTTTGCCTTTGGTGTTAACCGGCGATTTCCACTTCGATAGTTGTTTTTTTGTTTTATAAAATTGCAGACATAATCTATCTTAAACAATGATAACAATCATATTTTTAATTAATTTTTTTTGTGTAATTAGCAAAAACAGATGTGTAAGAAACAGTATGTGTAATTGATCCGGTCGCCGCCCGAATACTTTGTTGGAGGCTCATCAAATATTTTTATTCCCCTCCCGATAATAGATTTAACCCGGGCGCATGCATAATACAATAGCCTGGCGATTCATTAATAGTAAAGCAGGAAACACCACACCCCAATATTCATTTCAGGGTAATTTGATCCATCAATCTCATCACTTCTGCGCCATCTGCGCCACTACATGGGTTTGGTCCTTTGTCAAGAAAATAATTTACCACTTTTTCTATCATGGGTTGTTGAACATGCGGTAACGGGTCGAAAGAAAAGCTTTCTGTTTTACCCTTTGCAATAAGCATAACGGGTGCTATTTCAAATACACTAAAGGATATTTTGCCTTCAGCGCCAACTATTTCACAACAATCTCTTTCAATCCCCGGTGCTACATTAAAACACCAGGCGCCACTAAATGCCACACCGTTTTTAAACAGCATATTGCCTGCTACCATATCATCCACCATTCCTCTGTCAGCCTGGGCCACCGCTATCCCATTTACCTTTTCAACCGCTCCAAAAAAGTAATACATGAGGTCAAGCTGGTGGGGCGCCAGATCGTGGAATAAGCCACCACCGGAAATAGCGGGATTCACCCGCCATGCTGTTTTAGGCTGCAGTAATTCATCATTCGTTAGGGGTGTTTTAAAAAAATCAAGTCGTACAAATCGAATATCGCCAATAACTTTCTCCTCTAGTAATTGTTTTATTTTTCCAAACAGCGGCTGTGCCCTGCGATAATGCGCCACCGCAAGTTTTACACCTTTTAAACCTGCATAACGGGTCATATTCAATGCCGATTCATAATTCAGTGTCATTGGCTTTTCTACATACACGGGTTTGCCTGCATCAATTGCTGCTATTGTGTAGGTTTCGTGGGTGGATGGCGGTGTGGCGATATAAATCGCATTTACATCCGGATCGTTGATGAGCAGGCTGGCATCATCGTACCATTTAGGTACTTCGTGCCGTTGGGCATAGTCTTTTGCTTTAACGCCATCCCTGCGCATTATAGCCACAAGGGATGAATCATTTACCTTGTTGAATGCTGGCCCGCTTTTTATCTCGGTAACATCTCCACAACCGATAATACCCCAGTTTATTTTTTTCATAATAGATTGTTTAAAGGTGAATGGGCAATGGTGAATGGTGAATGGTGCATGTTCAAATGAAATTGCCATTTTATATTCTTACACTTTGCTACTGCCGAAACCAGTTTTTAATAGCCAATTACTTTGCTATTTGCCTATTGCCGTTTGCCTATTGCCGTTTGCCTATTGACCATTGCCCATTGCCCATTCGCCATTCACCTCTAGGCTTCCTGTTCATAATAAATCTTGTAATATTTTCGCCCATCCGTATCCGTTCCTTTTTCTATAAGATCCTTGCTGCCATGGATGTAAATGTGAAAATTTCTATCTAATTTCAAAATGCTTTTAAACACTTTCGCCTGCTTTTTTACCGCCTGGTTTGATATGTCGAAATCATTGTCCAGTACGATATGATTTTCATTGGAATGCTTCTCCTTAAACTGGTTGAAATGATCGATTACTTCTGCGTGCTGAAATACATCCTGTAAAAAATCTTCTTCTGCAAAATGATCATTTTTCTTAAAGTAGCCGATCGACTTATTAAGGTAGTCAATCTTGTCGGCTTTGGAAACGTCAAATACTTCGGGCATTCTTTCCGTTACAAATTTCTTCGCTACATCCAGGTAATCCTTTGTAAAATGAAAGCTATCCTGGCAACTGATGAGTTTTAGAAAATCATCCATCCAGTATTTGGCTTCTTTCGATTTATTGATATTGTCCAGCACGGTTACAATAAAGTCATTGTCCTGTTTTGTATTTAAGATAATACAGCCTTTGTCTATTTCATTGATATTAATACCGGAATCCAGCTCGTAATCGTAGGAGCCCCCTTCCTTCTGCAATTTTATAAATGTATCTTTTATCTCCGATTTATAAATACCAATCGCATCTACGGTTTCTCCATTAAAAGTACATCCGCTAAACGACGTTATAAATAGTTCCCCTCCATTGATATTGGGATGATCCGATTTATCATACAAGGTGAGGGCTATCTTTTCTGACATTGCTTCAAAACTGCCCGTTTCATTAAACAGGGATGTTGCAAAACTCTTTACTTCATTCAGTTCAATTTCAGTTGGATGATAGAAATTATAAAACTCCGCTACCTTTCGGAATGGCTCAATAAAGTATTTCAGAAAACTTTCTTCTTCATCTTCACTAAAGGAGCTGAACACTTCTTTTGATATGTATACGCCTTCTTCCCTGCCTTTGTTTCCTACAAAGTGAATCGCCATTTTTTTTATGGCGATTGTTGAAAAATCAATCATGTACCTGCTTTAATTATCCTGTGAACAAATTTAGTAACGGCGCAAAAATAAAAGATAATCAACCATTGCAACGATTCCCTTTTAATGAAATGAGAGAAAATAAGGGAGCCTGCAATACCTTCCATAAATTGCCGCCTGGCAGAAGCGCCGGTGGTAACAATAAAAAAAGCCGGAATGGTTATTTCCATTGCCGGCGATTTACAAATATTTTTTTCTGAACTGAACTATCTTATTCCATTTTAAATGATTCCATGAATTTGGTAGTAAAATTCCCGGATCTGAAATGCTCGTTCTTCATCAGTTGCAGGTGAAACGGTATGGTTGTTTTAATACCTTCAATTACATATTCGCTCAACGCCCGGTGCATGGTATCAATGGCTTCCTCCCTGGTTTGTGCTACCGTAATTAATTTTCCGATCATGCTATCATAGTACGGCGGAATCACGTAACCGGCATACACATGGCTATCTACCCTTACCCCGTGCCCGCCAGGTGTATGCAATACCGTTATCTTACCGGGGCTTGGCCTGAAATCGTTGTAGGGATCTTCCGCGTTGATCCTGCATTCAATAGCATGCATTTGCGGGTAATAATTTTTACCGCTTACCTTGTGCCCGGCCGCTATTTTTATTTGTTCCTTAATAAGATCGTAATTCACCACTTCTTCTGTAACGCAATGTTCTACCTGTATCCGCGTATTCATTTCCATGAAGTAAAAGTTACGGTGCTTATCCACCAGGAACTCGATGGTACCTACGCTTTCGTAACTGATGGCGCTGGCTGCTTTGATGGCCGCTTCACCCATCAGTTCTCTTAATTCAGCCGTCATAAACGGAGAAGGAGATTCTTCCACCAGCTTCTGGTGACGGCGTTGAATAGAACAGTCTCTTTCGCTTAAATGACAAACATTCCCAAACTGGTCGCCTGCTATTTGTATTTCAATATGGCGTGGCTCTTCCACGAATTTTTCCATATAAATCCCATCGTTTTTAAAAGAAGCAGCGGCTTCCGTTTTGGCATTTTCAAATGCCTTTTCTATCTCGCTTTCCTGCCATACCACCCGCATTCCTTTTCCGCCGCCACCGGCGGTTGCTTTTAATATCACTGGGTAGCCAACAACATTGGCAGCTAAGTCTTTCGCTTGGTCCACACTCTCCAATAATCCACCACTGCCCGGCACTACCGGTACACCGGCCTTTATCATTGTTTCTTTCGCAGTAATCTTATCCCCCATGGCATTGATCATATCCGGTGTGGGACCAATAAATTTAATCCCATGGTCCATGCAAATCTGGGCAAACTTTGCATTCTCGGCCAAAAATCCATACCCGGGATGTATGGCATCTGCATTGGTAATTTCAGCAGCCGCCATAATATGCGGAATGTTGAGGTAAGAATCCATACTGCTTGGTTTACCGATGCATACTGCTTCATCGGCAAACTTTACATGCAAACTATCTTTATCTGCGGTAGAATACACCGCAACCGTTTTAATACCCATCTCTTTGCAGGTGCGTATTACACGTAATGCGATTTCTCCGCGGTTGGCAATCAATATTTTTTTGAACATGGTGTTAATTTGCTAATTTGCTAATTTGCTAATTTGCTAATTATGAAACGAACAGGTTTTATATAAACAGGTTTTAAAAAGCAAATGCAAATAGCTGTTTTTAAAAAATAAAGAAACTAAGAATATAACTAAATGGAGTTTTTCTTTTTGCAGTTCCTAATATGGCATTAATAATTTTTTGTAATTCTACTAATTTGCTTGATATCATATTCGTATCCGGGTAACCATCGGCAAACTCACACAAAGTAATCCAGTATTGGGTTTCATCAGCTTCCTTGGCCGCTATTTTTATTTTATGTATAAAATCAGCCTTGCTTTCTCCATTTTGTGCTTCCATTGCATTAGCTCCAATTGAAGTACCTGAGCGTGAAAGTTGTTTGCTTATCGTGTATCTATGAAGATGATCTAATAAGTCGCAATATTCGAGAATCAAAATTGAAAACTCAAAACTTAATTTCAAGAGAGGATTTTTTTCAATTAATTCTTTCTTCATTGCTGTAAGTTTTTATGAGCAATTAAATGATTCCACGTAAAACATTAGCAAATTAGCTAATTAACACATTGGCTAATTAACTTGGATCCACCAAAAACAACGGCTGATCATACTCTACCGGGCTGGCGTCTTCTACCAGCACTTTTACTATTTTGCCTTTTACCTCGCTTTCAATTTCGTTGAACAACTTCATCGCTTCAATGATACAGACAACTTTACCCGTTGTAACCTCATCACCTACATTTACAAATATAGGCTTGCCCGGCCCCGACTGGCGGTAGAAAGTGCCAATCATCGGGCTTTTTATAGTAATGTAATTATCTGATTTTGGAGCTTCAACTACTGCTGCCGGCGGAGGAGGTGCTATCGGTGCATTTTGTGGGGGAGGTGGTGCGGATGAATACATGGGGCTCGTTTGTCCCCCGGCTATGATATGTTGAACTGGGTCTTTCTTTTGTTTAACCGTTATTTTAATACCTTCTTCTTCAATAGTAATTTCACCAATGTTGGTTTTATTAATGAGCTTTACAAGCTCCTGAATTTGTTTGATGTCCATATAGAAATATTAAATGGTTTTGTTTTAAGAATCGGGCGGCTAAGGTAGGTAATGATTTATTAATATTCGAACTTTTTTAAAAAGAAAGAAATTAAGAAAAACCGCAAAATCTGATTAAATTCGGGGAAATATCAGTTAAAAACTGGCAAAATCAGCCTAAAAATGGGTAAAATTATGATGGGCTTATTTTATCAAACAAGCCCATCCTGTCATATTAATGAAAGATTTTCGGTATGCTGGCAAATAGTTTTGGAGAGATATTACGGGTAAGTTTGTAATGCCCGATGATATGCCGGTTATAAAAGGATTACAATTTCTTTCCGGCAACCTGTATCTGCCCTTATTCTTTTACTCTCTCCACATAATCACCGGTCTTAGTGTTCACACGGATCAACTCTCCTTCATTTACAAACAATGGCACATTTACGGTGGCCCCGGTTTCCACGGTAGCGGGTTTTAAAGTTTTGGTTGCGGTATCGCCACGCATCCCCGGTTCACTATAGGTTACCAATAAAACAATTTTATCTGGCAACTCTACTCCCATTGGCTGGTCGGTTTCACCATTGATCAATACAGATACTTCCTGGCCATCTTTCAAAAACTTAGGCGCATCCACCATTGATTCCGGAACGGTAATTTGCTCAAAAGTTTCCACATCCATGAAACTGTAGCCAGTATCATCTTTATATAAATACTGATAAGCCTTCTTTTCTACCCTCACCGGAAAGATGGTTTCGCCGCTGTTCCAGGTAACCTCAATGGTACGGTTATTATCTACCCCTTTCAATTTCGCCCACACTTTAGCTGCTGCCCGGGCTGTTTTATTTTGTCCGAATTCAATTACGGTGTATAAACTACCATCTACTTTGATGATAAGCCCTGAACGCATGTCTGCTGTAGTTGCCATGATTATATTATTGTTTAGTGTTTTCGGTTTTAGTTTGTGATTACCATTTAGTGTTGGCAGATCACAAAATCTGTACTCCCAAAGTGCAACGGCAAGGTTACAAAAATTATTGGGCTGCAAAAGTAGGGATAGTAAAGCTAAATAGAAAATTTGAAGCATAAACAGGTGAAATTCAAATTGCCGCTTACTTGTTGCAGGGAGGATACGGTGGTCTTTAAATTGGGGAAACAGCAGGCAATTTAAGTTGATATTTATGAGCTTTAACGGACATGTTCGTACAAAAAAATTAGATTTGCTGAAATTTATACAATTGAAAAAAATACTATTTCTGTTAATATTGTCAGGTAGTTCGCTTATGTTATTTGCCCAGGCAGATACATCAGATAATTATGTAAAGAGGTTTATAACAATCCCTGCCATTAAACTAAACCGCGTACCAGACAGCTCGCTGTATACCAATGAAAATATTAAAAAGAATTCTCCCTTTGTGATCATGTTTTTTAGTCCGGATTGTGACCATTGCCAAACTGAAACCAAAGAGTTGCTGGCTTACAAACAAGAGTTGAAGAACATACAAATATTAATGGTTTCCATGGCATCATTCCCGGAGATAAAAGATTTTCATGAAACGTTTCAGTTGTCATCCATGCCCAATGTTACACTTGGCCAGGATATAAATTTCACTTTAGGGAGCATTTATAAAATAAGGACCTACCCTTCCATATTTGTGTATGATAAAAACGGCAACCTTGCAAAAGCTTTTGTAGGAAATATTGGGGTACCGTCTATTTTGGATGCGGTAAAATAATTATCACCAGATATGGGTGTAAAGCACCCTGCACATCAAATTGCGGTCACGGATGATTTTGCTCATGAACTGTATTCATTCCCTCATTCTTTTCGTAATGTGAATGTAATGCCCTTAACTTTGCAGCGCAAATACATTCATTAAAATAATTAAATTTTTTGTTATGAAAATTACCGTTGTAGGTGCAGGAGCCGTAGGAGCAACCTGTGCTGATAATATTGCCCGTAAAGAATTATGTACCGAGCTGGTTTTACTTGATATTAAAGAAGGCGTTGCCGAGGGAAAGGCGCAGGACATGATGCAAACCGCTACCTTATTGGGTTTTGATACAAAAATTACGGGAAGTACAAATGATTACAGCAAAACCGCTAATAGCGATGTAGTGGTAATTACTTCCGGTTTGCCACGTAAACCGGGCATGACAAGGGAAGAACTGATTGGTGTAAATGCAGGCATTGTAAAAAGTGTAGCCGAAAATATTTTAAAGTTTTCTCCGGATGCCATCATCATAATTATCAGTAACCCGATGGATACCATGACCTATCTTGCTTTAACATCAACGGGTTTACCAAAAAACAGGATCATTGGTATGGGCGGCACTTTAGATAGTGCCCGTTTCAAATACCAGTTGAGCCAGCATTTAGGCTGCAGTCCGGCCGATTTAAATGCAGTGGTTGTAGGGGGCCATGGCGATACTACTATGATTCCTTTAATAAGATTAGCTACCTGGAACAGCGCACCGGTTACCGACTTTTTAAGTGCTGAACAACAGGAAAAAATTGTAAAAGACACTATGGTGGGAGGCGCTACTTTAACCGCCTTAATTGGCACATCTGCCTGGTATGCACCCGGAGCGGCCGGAGCGGCACTGGTAGAAGCGATTGTAAGGGACGAGAAAAAATTATTTACCTGCTGTGTTGCCTTAGACGGCGAGTATGGTCAAAAAGATATTTGTATCGGAGTGCCGGTTATCATTGGAAAAAATGGCTGGGAAAAAATATTGGATTTTAAATTGAATGCCGAAGAGCAGGCTGCATTTGACAAAAGTGCTGCTGCTGTGAGGAGCATGAATGATGTGTTGAAGACTTTATAAAAAGCTAATCGTTTCAGAAACGAAACAAATAATAAAAAACCTCCGGACTGATCGTCGGAGGTTTTTTATTTTACTATCTTTTTTTGGGAGACCAGCTATTGAGCCCTGATGAAACTTTATTGGCGACAGTCTATCCCGAACTTGATCGGAACTCCATTCAATATTTGAATTACTATTGAGCATTTCCCAAACAATAATAAACAGCTATCTATATAATCTTTGTATCGTTATATTTTCCAGTTTTCAAACCCCTGTTTTGGGGATTGATGAATGCAGATATCATAATTCCGGATTAATAAAAGTAAATCTAACTCACCCCATTCACCACCATTTCCTTATTGATCTTCTGCACTAATCCCTGTAAAACCTTACCGGGGCCTACTTCTGTGAAATGAGTAGCCCCATTTTCAATCATGGCCTGCACACTTTGAGTCCACCTTACGGCACCAGTCAACTGATCAATCAGGTTCTTTTTTATTTCAATGGTATCAGTAACAGCTTTGGCTGTTACATTCTGGTACACCGGGCAGGAAGGCTGGTAAAAAGTAGTGGCTTCAATAGCTGCTGCCAGCTCTTCTTTGGCGGGCAACATCAGTGGTGAATGAAAGGCCCCGCCAACCGGAAGAACGAGTGCCCTTTTTGCACCGGCTGCTTTCATTCGTTCGCAGGCAATATCGATTCCTTTTATAGAACCGCTGATCACCAGTTGACCAGGACAATTATAATTTGCAGGCACTACTATTTCACCGGTTTCAGCTTGAACAGCGGCACAAACCTCTTCCACTTTTTCATCTGCCAATGCCAGTACAGCCGCCATGGTAGAAGGGTTTTGTTCACAGGCTTTCTGCATGGCATTTGCCCTGATAAAAACCAGCTTCAATGCATCTTCAAAACTCAGCACCCTATTGGCTACCAGGGCAGAGAATTCTCCCAGAGAATGCCCCGCCACCATGTCAGGTTTTACATCCTGGAGGGTTTTAAAACTAGCCACTGAATGTAAAAAAACAGCGGGCTGTGTTACATTGGTTTGCTTCAAATCCTGATCGGTGCCGGTGAACATGATATCAGAAATACGAAATCCTAAAATTTCATTAGCCTGTTCAAATAAATTTTTTACAAAAGGATTGGTTTCGGATAGGCTTTTTGCCATACCACTAAACTGTGACCCCTGGCCCGGAAAGACGAATGCATGCCTCATAATTGTAAGTTTGAATCAAAAATAATTTTTAAATTTGAACAATAAAATTTAATATGGAGTTGTCGGATCAAATATTTAAACCGGAGCGATATACTTACCAGGATTACCTGCTGTGGAAAGGTGACTGGGAACTGGTGAATGGGTATCCTTACGCGATGGCACCATCACCGAATAGGAGCCATCAATGGTTTTCAAAAAAATTCATTCAAAAAGTTAGTAATAAAATTGACCAATCAATTAATAAATGTACCTGCGAAGCTTACTATGAACTCGATTGGATAATTGATGATAATACTGTCGTCAGACCGGACTGTATGATTGTATGCGGTAATTTTACAGAGGATTTTTTAACTTTTCCCCCTACACTTGTAGTTGAAATTTCTTCAAGAAAAACCAAACTAAGAGACAGAAATACAAAATATAACTTATACGAATTACAAGGGGTTAAATATTACGTTATTGCAGATACAGAAAAAAAATCGGTGGAAGTTTTTGAATTGTTGAATGGGAAATATGTACAAAAAAACGATACCCATTTCCAGTTAACTACTGAATGCGAAATTGATTTTGACATATTTTACCTTTGGGAATTAATGTAGTTTCGCACTAATCAATTTTACAAATTCACTCCTTGTTTCATTCTTTTCAAACTCGCCCCAAAAAGCAGAAGTGGTTGTTACTGAATTTTGTTTTTGCACACCCCTCATCATCATACATAAATGAGATGCTTCAATAACAACTGCCACCCCCAACGGGTTCAATGTTTCTTTAATTGAATTTAATATCTGGTGAGTTAACCTTTCCTGCACCTGTAAACGCCTGCTATACACATCCACCACACGGGCAATTTTACTCAAACCAGTAATCCAGCCATTAGGTATATACGCCACATGCGCTTTGCCATAGAATGGCAACATGTGATGCTCACACATACTATATAATTCGATGTCTTTTACTATAATCATTTCACTTACTTCTTCATGAAATTTAGCTGAGTTTAAAATAGCATTGGCATCCTGGTGATAACCCTGTGTTAAAAACTGCATTGCCTTTGCGACTCTCTCCGGAGTTTTTTCAAGCCCTTCCCTTGTAGGATCTTCACCCAAAAGCCCAAGCGCCTCCCTATAATTTTTTAACAACCCTTCCGTTACGTCCTGGTCGTATTGATCAATTTTCCTGTAAGCCATTATTTTTTTCGGTTTAATTAACTGGGTATTCTACAAAGTTTCTTTCTGTTTCATACAAACGAACTTGCAAATCAAACTTTGTATCAATTTTTTCCCTCAGAATATTATAAATAACAATTGCAATATTTTCTGCGCTTGGGTTCAGGTTTTTAAACTCAACCGTATCTTCATTCAGGTTTTTATGATCAAAACGTTCCAGCACATTTTCCTGCACCAGATCACTTAACAGTTTCATATCATATACATAGCCGGTAGCCTCATCCGGCACTCCGGTAACTTTAACTACCAGTTCATAATTATGTCCGTGGTAATGCGGATTATTGCATTTACCAAACACACTGGCATTGGTTGCTTCATCCCATGCAGGATTATTTAAGCGATGGGCCGCATTGAAATGCTCCTTTCGGAAAACTGCCACTTTATTGCTCATACAGATTTATATTACAATTGAAATTCGAAATAGTTAAAACAGTAGCATCAACATTTAAACTGAAAAATCGCGGAATAGTTCAGAACGTTTTTTACTGACGGTTATAACAGAAGTTTGCTGTTCAAACGCATCAACTTACGGATGAAATAACGTTTAAAGTTACTATTTGTTTGGTTTAACAAAAGAAAAAAGGAAGAGAAAAATATTAATTGCCAAAGTATTCTACAAAAATGCGGGGTGTTTCATACAATTTAAGGCTATGCAAAGACACTTCGGTTGGCAAATGAGGAGTTAACTGTTGCCAGATTGCAATTACCAGGTTTTCTATTGAGCATAATTTACCAGTCATAAAATCCACATCCATGTTGAGGTTTTTATGGTCCAGTTTATCTATCACATGCTCTTTTACTATAATGCTCAATTTCTTAACATCATAAACAAAACCGGTATCAGGATTTGGATCACCCTTTATAGTAACATAGAGTTCAAAATTATGCCCATGCCAGTTTTCATTCGCACATTTGCCAAATACTTCTCCATTTTTCTCCCTCGTCCACAAAGGGTTAAAAAGCCTGTGCGCTGCATTAAAATGTTCTATTCGTGTAATGTACACCATTGTATGTCCTGAAAATTTCGGCAAAGGTAATCGCAAAATATCGAAATATGGAGTGTAAATACGAAATTTGTACCATGCGAATTTTACTGATAGCGGCTACCAAATTTGAAATTGAACCTTTTATAGCTAACAATAAAGATGTTGAAATATTGATTACAGGCGTGGGGATTCCTTCTACGTTGTACCATTTACAAAAAAGGTTACAGACTAAAACAGCAGATCTGGTTATACAGGCAGGTATTGCCGGCTGTTTCACGCAGGATATCGCATTAGGCGAAGTAGTACTTGCAGCCAGTGACACTTTTGCAGACATTGGAATGGAGGAGAAAGAAAAGTTCACGACTGTTTTTCAATCGGGATTTGCAGAAAAAGATAAATTCCCTTTCAGCGATGGATGGCTGGTGAATTCAAACCCTATCATCAACAGGTCCATGTTAACAGCAGTGAAGGCAATAACGGTAAACAAAATCAGCGATAGTATGATACAAAAACAGCAGGCTATTTGTTGCTTTGCACCGTCGATAGAGAGTATGGAAGGTGCCGCATTACATTACGTTTGTTTGCAGGAGAATATTCCCTTTTTACAAATAAGGAGCATATCAAACTCAATTGGTGAAAGGGACAAAAAAAAATGGAAGCTAAAAGAAGCCATCACAAATTTAAATACCGAACTCAACAAGCTAATTGACGTTGTTTTAAATAAAAAGTGAATGATCAATGGACAGGATAACAGGCTATAAATAAACCGCCAACTTAAATATAAACATGAAACTATCATTAGGTTTTTCGCCCTGCCCCAACGACACCTTCATTTTTGATGCATTGGTTAATAATAAAATAGATACAGAAGGCATCCATTTTGATGTGCATTTGGAAGACGTACAAACACTGAACCAGTGGGCAATAGAGGGCAAACTGGATATTACAAAACTTAGTTATGGCGTACTTCCGCATGTGTTGGAAAGATACCTTGTGTTGAATAGTGGCAGCGCATTGGGAAAGGGTGTTGGACCGCTATTGATTAGAAATGACAGCAATGAAATAAATGCAATTGAAGATAACTTTATTGCGATACCAGGTGAAAATACAACAGCCCATTTACTTTTTTCAACGGCTTATCCGAATGCAAAGAAAAAGATCTTTCTCCGGTATGATGAAATCGAAAATTTTGTTTTAGCCGATAAAGGGTTGGGCGTTATCATACACGAAAATCGATTTACGTATGAAGGCAAGGGGTTAAAAAAATTAATCGACCTGGGCGATTATTGGGAACAGGAAACAGGAAACGCTATTCCATTGGGAGGTATTGTAATAAAAAAAGAAATTGATTTTGAATTGCAAAAAAAGATAGATGTGCTAATAAAAAAAAGCATTCAATTTGCTTTTGCAAATTACCCGGTATTAAACGATTATATACGAACACATGCGCAAGAGATGAGTGAAGATGTAATGCGGCAGCATATTGATTTGTATGTAAACGAATTTTCGCTGGATTTGGGCGAAACTGGCAGACAGGCTATTTACAGGCTATTGGAAATTCATCAAAAATTAAGTGGCTCAAATACAGATTTCATGAAAACTATATTTTTGAATCAACAAGAAAAATAACACATTATTTCCGGCATAGCTCCTTAAAATCGCCGATTTTTTTTCATTCAATCAAACACAATAAAAATGGTGATCCGCTTATTTTTTTAAGGCCTTTCCATATACTTCAAGGCATCTTTTTCTGGCTTCTTCATGAATCACTATTGGTTTTGGATAAGTAAATTCCTGGAATTCGGGCACCCACCTTTTTATATACTCCAATTTTGGGTCAAACTTTTGTGTCTGTAAATATGGATTGAATATTCTGAAATAAGGGGCAGCATCACACCCGCTTCCCGCCGCCCACTGCCATCCGCCGTTATTAGCAGCCAAATCAAAATCCAATAATTTTTGTGCAAAATAAGCTTCGCCTAACCGCCAGTCAAGCAATAAATGTTTTGTAAGGAAGGAAGCAACGATCATGCGCACCCGGTTATGCATAAACCCCGTTTCGTTTAATTCCCGCATACCGGCATCTACAATTGGGTAGCCGGTTTGACCGGTACACCAACACTCAAACTCACCCTCGTCGTTTCGCCATTCAATCCCATCATATTCCCGCTTAAATGCTTTGCCATGGCCAATATGTGGGAAATGCCAAAGTATCATGTGGTAAAAATCCCTCCAAATTAATTCATTCAAATAAGTATCAGAAAGAGCCATACTATTTGTAGCAAGCATTCTTATACTAATTGTACCAAAACGCAGATGCAAACCCAGCCTGGAAGTTCCCGCAATCGCAGGATAGTTTCTTTGATCTGCATACTTTTTAACCAGTTCTTCATTTAATAACCTGGATGGAAAAGGCTTATCAACTTCCCAGAAACCCATAGCACCTAAGCCCGGGATTTCCATGGCGGGTTGCTTAAAAAAATGGGTAAAGTATTTTTCTGTTGGATAGGCTTTCAGATGATATTTGGTTAATACTGCTTTCCATTTCCGGCTATAAGGGGTGAAAACAGTATAGGGTTTACCATCATCTTTTAATACCTCATTTTTTTCTAAAACTACCTGGTCTTTAAATGTTGAAAAAAGAATATTGTTAGAAGCCAAAAATCCTTTGACAAGTGATTCTCTTTCCAATGCATAAGGCTCATAGTCATGATTGGTAAAAACATGTCCGATTTCATATTTTGAAACCAGGGTGATAAACATTTCAGCAGGTGTGCCGTAATAAACCTCCAGGGAGGATCCAAATTTAACCAACTGCTGCTGCATTTCTTCTAACGTCGCATGAATAAATTCAACTCTTCTGTCGGTTTTACTTTCTAACTTATCAAGTATGTTTTTATCAAAAATAAAAACAGGAATAACCGGGATTCCTGTTTTCAATGCGTGGTACAGTGCTGCGTTATCTGATAAACGAAGGTCACGGCGAAACCACATTATGTTCACTTTTTGCATATTGTTTGTTTGCTCATGTTGTTCCTGAATTAGAGGTTACATGAGCACTTTAATATGAAACGTTTCAATTATAAAATGGTTGGAATAATGCCGGAAATAATGTTTTTCGTTATATCATTCCTGTAGGTCGTGTCACCAATTCGCTGCACCCACCTTACATTATAAATACTGTTTGTCAAAAAAACTTCATCTGCATTCAATAAGGCTTCCACACTAATTTCCTTTTCAGCTAACTCATGGCCCTTATTTAACAGTTGCCTGATTATTGACTTTCGCATTACTCCCGCTACACATCCTTCGCTTAATGAGGGAGTAAAAATTGCTGTATCTTTAATAATAAATATGTTTGCAATGGTGCTGTCGCAAATTCTTCCATAAGTGTTCAAAAGAATAGCATCATTCCATTTTTCTTTTTTTGCGGCTAGTGCGGCCATTATATAAGGCAGGTAATTATTATGCTTCAGGTTACTTAAGATATCACAACTTTTCTTTGCATCTTCATAAATACCCATTACCAGGCCATTACTATTCCATTCACCATTGCCCTCCGGAAGATTCCATGATTGAATAATAAAATTTGGAACATGATTTTTCGCGTCATACAATCCCCCATCTCCCCGAAATACAGATAGCCTGATCCTGGCTGCAGGGGCATGGCTATTTTTAGTTGCAATTAAAACTATTTCTTCCTGCAACTTACCGGGAGAAAAATGCTTGGGTATATCAAATTGCAATACATTTAAGCCTTTCCACAGTCGGGCAAAATGTTCATCCTCAAAAATAATTTTTCCATTTTTCATTTTCATCGTCTCAAACAACCCGTCTCCGTATCGAAGGCCACGGTTATCGGCACCTACTATAGGTCTCCCTTCGGGATATATTTTCCCGTTATAATTAAAATAATTCATAACGTAAAGTTAGCCCGGTGACAATCAATTTAAGATGTATTTGTTATAAGCAAGCAGGTACTACCAGGCAACCAGCAGTAAAAGTACTGTTACAGCCTTTGATTACCATACCAGCCTATTGTTTTCACCCTATATAATACCTGGTTTTTCGGCAATGGTATAGGGTTAAATAAAAAGCCTCACCTGTTGGTGAGACTTAATTTTCGTCATAGTTTTAGAGAAGATGCTTGTGATGATTTTACATGGCTACACTTCGTCGTTTAAAATATTATTCTTAACAGCATACATTATCAGTCCTGCTGTACTTTTAGCCCCTGTTTTTACTTTTAATTTATCGCGGATTGCTTCCACCGTACGAGGACTCAGATCAACAAGGTCTGCTATTTCCTTCGTACTTTTTTCCTCGCACATTAATTTCAGGATTAACATCTCTTTATCATTCAAATTTGCTTCCTGGGGTGCAAATTTTTGCGTCACAACATTGTTCCGCTGCTTTAAATTAGTAAGCAATGCTTTGTTGGTTAGGGAATTAAAGTAATACTCTTGTTCAAAACAGGTTTTAATAGCCTCATAAATAATCTCACTGTCACTGGTTTTGCTTAAATAACTATTGGCCCCCAGCTCCATTAGCTTGGTAATCATACTATGATCGTCCATCATAGTAAGCATAATTACTTTTATGTTGGGCCAATTCTTCTTTATTTCCGGCAATGCACCAATACCATCCATTACCGGCATTTGGATATCAAGTAAAATTACGTCTGGCTGAATCATTTTGAGCATGTTCAATAAATGCATGCCGTTATCAGCTTCTGCGATTACTTTTACATCTTTTTTGGTACTCAAGGCTGTTTTCACACCTGCCCTGTATAAAACATGGTCGTCTGCAATCAAGACTTTTATAGGGTTTAAATATGGTTCTTTTACTGACATAAAAAAAATTTGGTTAAATCAGAGGAAATTCACTAAGATATAAAACGCAAGTTCGGCTATTTTATTTAATATATATAAGGATATTTACCTGTTGTTTTAAATAGGAAAAATACTAGATAATAAAGAATAAATACGGACAATAAACACCTTTTGCCTGCGAATCAAGTTTATTCGGGAGCATTTCCAATACTCCTAAAAAACGTACGCTTTTCTGGTTGGATCACTAAAAGTAGTAGTGCATAAAATATTTTATTTAATATTTTATTTTTAGTAATAAGATTTTTTTATATTTATGTTTTGACGCAATACCCAAAGACCGGTTTCTAATATAAACTCTATATATCCTTGCATGTAGCTTGCGAATTTACTCCTTCGATTGTAAAAATTTTGATCCAGGATGGGATTCAGTAAATATTTATAAATCTTAGAACAGTAAACATGCGGCAGGAGTATGCATATTCTATAAAAAAGCTTTATTAAATCAATAGCATTTTGCCATACTAAGCTAACTGGGAGGCCGGGTATTTAGCGTATTTTTAAAAATAAACCTGAAGCACTTTCATACATTGCTCATGAAATTGACTCTTTACGATATATTTTTATTTTTCCAGTGGGGATGTATGATTACATCATCATTATTTTCCTTAACATTGGTAGGGAATAAACGTATACCAAAGTACATGCATAAATTTTATTGGTATTCAATTGTTGTTGCATTGATTAGTATTCATAGCTTTCTTTATAGATATTTCAGTGTAACTAATAAAAATGTATCTGGCATTCTTCATGGTTTTTTACTTCTTTTTCATTTTATTTTTTTAAGTCTGTTTATTTATAGGACTTTACCAAATAAAAATATATCCGGATATATAAAATTTCTGTTCTTTCTATTTTTATCAATAATAATATTTTGTCTATTTACAATTGATATAACAATACCGAAGTCAACTGGATATGCCTTTTCAAATCTCGCATTAGTACTTTTCTGTTGTGTCTACTACTCACAATTAATTGAAGAAACGCCAACAATAAATTTATTAAAAGAGCCTTCTTTCTGGATAATTAGCGGAATTTTTGTTTGTATGTGCGCTACTATTCCCCTAAATGTAATACGCGGATATTTATTCAATAATATGCCTTATGAATTATATTTTTCAATGGGTACTTTAGGTTCATTTGCTTACGGAGTAATGCATCTATTCTTTATAAAAGCTTATTTATGTTCAATCAATCAACCCAAACCATGATCATATTTAAAGTACCTGTAATGATTTTACTTTTATATTTATTCTCAAACAGGGGGTTCCCCTAATTTTTTTAATCGGTAAATAAGTCAAGTTGGAATTGGCCAGAACCTGTTAGGGAATTAGCCAGTGCAATTTGAATACTTGTTAAATATATCTGAAGCATGTTCATCCATTGCTTATGAAATTTGAACTTTACGATTTTTTTTTATTTTTTATGTGGGGATGCATGTTTGCTTCCTTTATAATTTCAGTTAGATTAATCGGAAATAAAAGCATCCCCCAGTATATGCAAAGATTCTTTTGGTATACAATAGTTGCGGCAATTTTTAGTCTTTATTGCTTTTTTCAAAAATATTTCAGTATTTCCAGCAAAAATGTTTTTGGATTCTTTCATAGCACTTTATTACTTTTTCATTTCATCTTTTTGAGCCATTTTATTTATAGTTTACTTCCAAATAAAAACAACCAAAAATATTTAAAAGTATTATTCTTTTTTTTTCTGCTGGCAGTATTGAATTGTTTGTTAGTTAATGATGTAACCAAACCTCAATCATCGGCATTTGTGTTTACAAATTTCGGGTTGGTTATTTTTTGCTGCTTTTATTATTTTCAACTTTTTATTGATATGCCTTCAATAAGTTTATTTAAAGTACCGTCTTTCTGGATTGTTAACGGAATATTTTTTTGTATGTGCGCAACAATTCCGTTAAATGCAATAAGAGGATACCTGGTTGATAGTATCCCCTACAAAACGTATTTATCAATGGGAACTATTGTTTCGATTTCTTATGGTATTATGCACCTGTTCTTTATAAAAGCTTATTTATGTTCAATCAATCAACCCAAAGCATAATCATATTTACAGTCTCTGTAATGATTTTACTTTTATTTTTTTGCATATTTATAGTCAATATTCTTTACCGTTTCCAGCAAAAAAGAAATCAACATTTTAAAGAATTGGATACATTAAAAATTAAGCATGAAAATGCTTTGTTGAAGGCTCAGCTTGAAATGCAGGAAAATACTTTTCAAAAAATATCAACAGAAATTCATGACAATATTGGTCAAAAATTATCACTCGCAAAACTTTACCTGAATACAATATCCGACCCGGATATTATTATTTCCGTCCCACAGATAAAAGATTCGGTAGAAATAATATCTGAAGTAATCAATGATCTAAGTGATATAGCCCACAGTTTGAGTTCTGACATTATTTTAAATGAAGGCCTTGTTAAAGGAGTAGAATTAGAAGTAAAGCAATTAAAAAAAACTTGTGCTTATGATATTCATTTGGCAATTACCGGCGATTCGGTATTTTTTGAATTTGAAAAAGAACTCATACTTTTCAGGATTGTCCAGGAAGCATTGCAGAATATTATGAAGCATGCGGAAGCATCGGCAATAAATATTCACCTGCATTATAACAGTACACAACTTACAATGGTGATAAAAGACAATGGAAAAGGATTTGCAACAGATGAAAAAAGAAAAGGGGTTGGATTGATAAACATAAAAAGGAGAACATCAATACTAAAAGGAGATTTTTCAATACAAAGCGGCACAGCCGGAACAGAGTTAACCATTACAATACCTAAATAACAGATATACCAATGACCCACACCGTAATAATGGCAGATGATCATATCTTAATAAGAAATGCCATTGCCTCACTTATCAATACCTTTCCGGAGTTTAGTGTAATTCACCTCGCAGGTAATGGAATTGAAGTGGTAAAAGCGATAGAAGAGGGAATTATTCCCGGCATTGTAATACTTGATTTAAGTATGCCTAAAATGGATGGGTATGAAACAGCTAAATGGCTTAATACAAAACATCCCGGAATAAAAATAATAATCCTTACAATATTCGATTCTGAAATTGCAATGATCCGCTTACTAAGTGTGGGAGTAAAAGGGTTCCTGAAAAAAGATATTCACCCCAACGAATTAAAACAGGCCATGGCTTCCATAGCGCAGGGTGGTTTTTATTATTCTCATGAAATAACTGGTAAATTAGGAATCCTGTTTAAGAAAAATAACGAAAACCAAACATCCATCGAAAAAGCAATGTTAAGTGACGCCGACATTAATTTTATGAAACTGGCCTGCTCCGAATTAACCTATAAAGAAATAGCCATCAAAATGAAAATTACGCCAAGGGCCATTGATAATTTCCGTGATATTCTTTTTGATAAATTAAATATCAAAAGCAGGGTGGGACTTGCCATATATGCGTACAAAAATGGACTGGTTACAATTTAATATTTGCTATAGCTAAAATTATTCTATCAATTTATTACGCATTCCATACATCAAAAGCCCTCCAATGGTTTTTGCATTTACCTTGGTTTTCATATTCTGCCTGATTGTTTCGATTGTACGCGGACTCAGGAATATTACTTTTGAAATTTCTTCGGTAGTTTTATCTTCAGCAAGCAATTGCAGAATTTTTATTTCCTTTTCATTAAAATGGATTGCTATATTGGTGCCATAATGCTGACGAACATTTTTCTTCTGCATTAACTTCCCCATTACGGCTTTATTAACCAGGTCGTTGAAATAAAAGTCATCGTTCATACAGGTAAGGATGGCTTCGTATATTTCATCAGGATCTGTAGTTTTTGTAAGATATGCATTCGCCCCCATTTCCATCATTTTACTGATCATCTGGTGGTCGTCATACATTGTTAATACAATTATCTTGATATCTTCAAATTCTTTCCGGATCAATTCAATTCCATTGATACCATCAATTTCAGGCATCCGGATATCCATTAGTAATACATCCGGCTTCTTGATCGCAATTTTATGCATCATATCTTTTCCATCTTCTGCCTCCCATAGCATTTTCAAATTTTCTTTACCGGAGAGTGCCATTTTAATACCATCCCTGAATATTTTGTGATCATCTGCAATGGCGATTTTAATAAGATAGTTGGCTGTCATGGACATAAGTATTGGAATTGGGGGTTCTTTACCGTTATAAAATTAAGTATTTAAATATAGTTAAAACAATAAGATGGAAAAAAAATGTAAAATTATTCTCATTAAGTTATAAAATAATATTTATAAAATAACCTGGTTAATCGTAACGTTTACCTGCATTTTGTATTGCCTTAAAACAAGCGTAGTATTACGCCGGCCATTATAGTTATTTTACTTAGTTAAATTGGGCTTATACAAATAAATGCGTAAAAATCACAAGTTAAAAAAAGAGCATTTCCCCATTTGCAGGAATATTAATCTGGCATATCTTTGAGCCAGTTGATTGACATTGGTTCACTTAGTTTAAATATTCAAATCCAATCCAAAATCCAATAAACTAAAAAAAATCATATAATCCAATATTTCTATTGATAACCTGTTTGTGCCGTGCAGCCTTTGTCAATCAACTATTTTTAGTTCCGAGAAACCTGTTCCTACTTATTTTCAAATATAATTTTCACAAGCCTGTGCAACTAATGCCTAATAAACAAAGAAGCAATTTTTACATTACACATTTCATTTTGTAATTATATTGTCCCTTTAGCTTTTGAAATTACAGATTAAAATCTAAAAAATCACAATCCCGGTAAATCTACGACAGTAAATACACGTCCCCACTTGATAGTAAATTTACTATTTTGATTCGTACATTTACCCCAGTTTGTAATGTTATTATACCAGGTATTTTCTCTAAAACACTCACGGATACTTAATTTCAGCGCAAAAGTATAATTGATAAGTAATTTTACCCCTTTGTTCAGTATCAAATTTTGGAGCAAGTTTACAGCGAAACTATTAACAAACCTCTAAAAAATTATCACAAATGTCACAACAGTGGGATACATTAACTGACTTTTTCAGCAATAACTAGAAAATAAGCAAGCAAGTAATTTTTATTCTATAAATTCGTTTTTAATCTAATTAAAAAACGAATTATAAATTCTTTACTTACTTATATTATTTATATAGCTGAAACATTGCCTTTTATCTTTTGTATTTGTTTTTTAAATAAAACTAAATCAAAAGATACGAAGGCTTTTTTTGTTTACTCTATTTTGTTATTTGCATCAATCATTGCTGTAATTACATTTCGTTATTTTCTAAAATCCTATACAACCTACCTTGTATTTCTCAGGCTTTTTATTATAGCAGAATTTGGACTAATTGCTTTGTTCTTCTCTTATAATATGATTCAAGTAAGGTTTAAAATAATAGTCAGATTTTTGATCATTCCTTTTATTGTATTTTCAATATACGATTATTTCTCCTCCATAAACCAAGCATTCACGTATTATCCTTTAGTTCTGGAGTGTTTGCTTTTCCCTCTTATTATTTTATTGTTTTTTTATGAGAAGATGAAGTATAGCACCAAATACCCTATTTATTTATCTCCGGCTTTTTGGATAGCTGTAGGTTTTCTTATATTTTCAACTGGTAATTTCTTCCTGTTTCTATTTTCTAAAATGCTACTGCAGGATATGCACAATAAACTTTTGTATAATAACATTTACGGCTTTTTTACTATTCTTAAAAACATTTTATTATGCGTAGGAGTTTTATATGCGAGAAATTCAAAAATAATTGACGAACAATCCAATATGAATATAAGTCTAGATCTCGAAACTTTCACCCCATTTAACAAATAACAGTAACCTGGTAACAAGAAAATGATTTTTTTACAAGTATCTACAAATACCACTTCCAGCTTTACCTATATCATGCTCTTTGGTACAATTGCAATGGTTAGCCTTACACTTGGCATTGTATTTTTTGTAATTCTTCACCAGCGCAAGGTTATTCGGTTTAATAATCAATTAAAAAAACTGGAAGATGAGAAACAGCAAATTCTATTAAATGCTTCTATAAAATACCAGGAAGAAGAGCGAAACCGGATTGCAGCGGATCTGCATGATGATGTGGGCCCATTACTGGCTACCGCACGCTTGTACCTTAATGAAAACATGATCAACCAAGAGCCCGCCGCCCAGTTGCAATCAATTTTTAGTGCCAAACAAATTATAGATGATGCGATACAACTGATACGTAATATCAGCCATAGTATGATGCCCCCAACGTTGAAAAACTTTGGCCTCGAAAGTGCCATGAGTGATCTTTTTCAAAAAATAAATGGCAGTGGCACATTAAATGCCAGCGTACGTTTTCACGATTACCGTACCAGGCTAAAACTGGAGCAGGAACTACTCATTTTCAGGATAATGCAGGAACTGGTAAACAATATTATTAAACATAGCAATGCAGGATTTATTCACCTTACTCAAAATGCCAATGCCACACACAGTTACCTTAGGTTGCACCACGATGGCCGCGGAATTGTGCAAACGGAATTTGACCGCCTTAACCAGGTGTCTGCCGGCCTTGGATTAAAAAATATTGCGAGCAGGATCAAAGTACTGAACGGACGTATATTTTTTGAAATTGACCCCAGCCATACCTACTATAAAGTAACGTTAGAAATTCCGAAGGATTCTACTTATTAAGTAATGGCTGGTTTTTTAATCCCGCACAATGGAAATGGATAGGTGTTTTGGTTTGATATTTGCTGACAATGGACCAGTAATACCTAATAGCTAAACCAATATCTTTACTTAAATTTGCACTACCCCCATTTGTATGAGTTTAATTAAAGTAGCAATCGCAGACGACCATAAAATCTTCAGAAAAGGAGTGATACTTTCCATGCGGCCTTATACGAATATAAAATTTGTAATGGAAGCCGAAAATGGAGAAGAACTATTAACAAAACTACCAGAAGCCGCACCCGATGTAGTGTTGTGTGATCTAAGGATGCCTGTAAAGGATGGTATTGACACCACCAAACAGATTACAAGGGATTTTCCAAACATTCGGGTTATTATTTTAACCATGTACGAAGATGAACGTTTTGTTGGTCACCTGATGGACTGTGGTGCTGCCGGCTATTTATTAAAAAGTACAGAACCTTCAGAAATAAAGACCGCCATTATGGATGTAATGAGAACAGGCTTTTACCTGAACCCATTTGTAAATAAAGTCCTGATAAAAAAGAATTACAGTAAACAAAAGTTTAATCCCAACCTTAGTACGGAAATAGTAATCAGCGAAAAAGAAAAAGAAGTGCTTACACTTGTTTGCATGGAATTTACTGCCGCTGAAATAGCCATTAAAATGGATATCAGTGCCCGAACCGTAGAAGCCATCAAAGACCGTTTGATGGAGCGCTTTGGGGTAAAAAATTCTGTTGGACTGGTGTTTTACGCAATGAAAAACCAACTGATCGATTAAGCTGTCTCCTCACGTTTTTTACAGGGATATCGTCCGGCTTACCCTACAGAATAGCCGGTTTTAAATACCGTGCATTTTAAAAAAGACCAAATAAGGTGGAGTCAATTTTTGAAATAATCTGACCGAGGTGTTCCTCATTTTCAGCAAATTTGGTATTATCCGCATCAATGATTAAAAGCGGCCCCTCCTTGTACGTTTCAATAAAATTGTTGTAATAATCATTTAATTTTTTTAGATAATCCAGCCGTATATTTTCTTCATATTCCCGGCCCCGCTTTTGTATTTGAGCCACCAATGTAGGTACCGATGCTTTTAAATAAATCAGCAGATCCGGAGGTTGTACCATTGTCTTTAATGTTTCAAAAAACTGGTAATAATTATCAAAGTCCCTTTTGCCCATTAGCCCCATATCATGCAGGTTGGGAGCAAAAATATTGGCGTCTTCGTAAATTGTCCTGTCCTGTATAATGGTTTCAGTACCATGATGTATTTCGAGCAATTGTTTTAACCTGCTATTTAAAAAGAAAATCTGCAGATTAAAACTCCACCTGGGCATGTCCTCATAAAAATCATTTAGGTATGGATTATGATCTACATCTTCAAATTGTGGAATCCACTTGTAATGTTTACTCAACATTTCAGTTAATGTTGTTTTTCCGGCGCCAATATTGCCGGCGACTGCAATGTGCTTTGGTTTCTTTGATTTTGCCATGCCCATCCCCTAAGGGATAATATTTAAGTTTAAAAATTGAATGCTATCTGAAACTTGAAAGTAATCAAACATTATAATATATCAGGTATAAAAAAGAATGCCTCTTTCGCCGGAATACGTACTTCCTGCTAATAATTCAGCCCCATCGCTTCCCTCACCAGTTCCATCGTTGCTTTCGCACTTTTTCTCGCCTTTGCAGCCCCCTTCTCCATAGTTTCATTTAAGTACTTTGTGTCATTCAAAATACTATCCACTTTCACCCGGATAGGTGCAATAAAATTTACCATGTCTTCCGCCATTTGCTTCTTCATGTTGCCGTAACGGATAGTACAATTGTTGTAATCATTTTCATATTTGCTAATTACTTCATCACTGCTTACTAACTTAAGTAAAGCAAAAATATTCTCGATATAATCAGGCTTTGTTGCATTTATTTCGGTTGGGCCACTATCCGTTTTTGCTTTCATTACTTTTTTTCGGATCATTTCATCTTCATCCGCCAAAAAAAGTGTTGCCATTTGGTTCTCGCTCTTGCTCATTTTTCCCAAGCCATCCAGGCTAGGTACTTTTACCAATACCTCGTTGTAATTAAAAGCCTGGGGCTCCGGGAAAACCTCCCCATAGCGATGATTAAACCGGTTGGCAAAATTCCTTGCCATTTCCAGGTGTTGCTCCTGGTCTTTTCCAACCGGCACGTAGCGGGCCCGGTGAAGAATGATATCTGCTGCCTGCAACACCGGGTAAGTAAGCAATCCCGCATTTATATTTCCGGGATGTTGCCTGATTTTATCTTTGAAAGTTACTGTTTTTTCCAATTCGCCGATATAGGCTAACATGTTGAGGTACAAATACAATTCGGATGTTTCATATACCTGGCTCTGGCAATACAGGGCCACTTTATCAGGATCCAAACCGCAGGCAATATTTTCGGCCAACACACGGTGAACATTGGCTTTTAGTTCTTTTGTATCTGGATGGGTAGTAAGAGAATGAAGGTCGGCAACCATAAAATAGCAATCAAAATCATCCTGCATCTTTATATAGTTGCGTATAGCACCAAAATAATTCCCCAGGTGTAAAAAGCCCGTAGGCCTTATCCCACTCATTACTATTTCTTTTTTTCCTGTCATAGGACGGCGAAGATAACAAAACTCAATTGTCTACACTCAATACCAAACAGAATAATTACTTTTCTGCACGCATAAAAACGATAAGGGCTACAACCCGTGGCTTGAATCTATTATGTAATTTGTCCCGCTACTTCAATTTTCAATCCAACCATTTATCCCAGGGCAGACGCATTAAAATATTATAGGTTATCCCCATCGGTGGATTAAAAGATGTTGGAGAATTAATTAATAATTTGGTTTTTGCGGAAAAAAGCCATGGCCAGTATAATCGAACATTTTAGTAGCTTGCCTGATCCTC
>JANPIJ010000447.1:0-2105 GCA_031424955.1 Ferruginibacter sp.
AAAGAAATTAATTGATAATTGTCTTTTACTATGAGTTAAACTTATGCCTTCATTTATTTCAAAAATGATGCGTTCAAATTACATTCGATCCGAGATACATTTGGCTAAAGGCTTTTCGTATTCATAATAGTTATACCCTAATTTTGGAAGACAGGCCTTTTTAAATTATCTGCCCTTCTCTTTAACGTTATCATCTTACTATTTTTTCCTTCTTAAGCTTACATTACTTGCTTCGCTTTTTTTGTTATCTCTTCAATTACTATTTCACTCCACTTTTCCGCAGTTTGCTTCAATTCTTCCTCCGACCACTGATGGTGGTATAAATATTCCTGCCATTGTTCGGTGCTCCTTGATTCACCAATCGTATACCTGTACCGGTACAATTCAATTTGCAAGGTCATTGTTACATTGAATGCTTTTGTACCAGCTTTTATAAAACCATCCATTTGTAAATAAAGCCCCAGGTTGTACACATTTTCGTTTCTTAGCTTCACTTCAAGGTCTGTGGTTGTTACTCCTAAATGGCTGGCGCCATTAATAGAACGTTCAATGGTTGCATGCCTGAATAATGCCATTTCATCTTTCAGTATTTTTTCTGCGTATTCCTTTATTTTCCAAACCACGTCGTTAAAAATATACAACAGGGATTCTTTATCTCTTTCCTTTAATATTTCATTCCCTTTTATCCTGCTTAGTACTTGCTTCAGTTGACTTTTCTTTTCATCAATTGGCCTTTGTAATATTTTCATCTCCTTCTCCAATTCCTTTTCCAGCTCTTTAATGGTAGGCATTTCACCTTTCAATTGCCGGGGTAAAGCTTTGGTAAATTCATATTCCGCTACACCCATTGGATTGTCTATTCCCTTCAGTGCATATTTAACCACGGTATTGTTGGGTGTTTTACAAAGCAATACACCAATGGTAGGTGAATCGGCTTTACCCTTTATCTGTTCGTCAACGGTATTGATATAAAATTAAGTTTGCCGGTGAACTCAGGTTTGAAGTCCCCCACTTTTAATTCAAAAATAATGAACCGGTGAAGGTGGTAGTTATAAAAAAGCAGGTCTAAAAAATAATCATCATTTTCTACTACCAGGTTGTATTGATTGCCCACATAAGCAAAGCCCCGGCCCAGTTCGAGCATGAACTTTTTAATATGCTGTATCAACGCTTTTTCCAATTCCCGTTCCTGTATTTCTTCCCCAACGCCTAAAAAGTCAAATAAGTAGGGGTTCTTTAAGGTTTCCCTCGCCAGGTCAGATTGTGCTTTCGGTAAAGTTTGTTCAAAGTTGGTTATGGCATTTCCCTGCCTGAGGTGAAGCTGGCTTTCAATCTGGTGTAGCAATACACTACGGCTCCAGCCATTTTCAATTGATTTTTTAATGTAAAAGGCTCTTTCCTGTTGTGGTTTTACTTTATCTAATAATACCTGGTGATGCCCCCAGGGTAATTGTGCAGCAAGTTGCTGCACAATTATAATCCGCTGATTACCTGTAGTTTGAATTTGTGCAGCGGCTTGTTGCACAAATTGAGGATAGGCTTCAGCAAAGGCCCGCATGTATTTAAAATTCCTAATTGAAAGCCCTTTCATATCAGGAAATTCGCTTTTTAAATCAACAGCCAGGCGGTCAATCACTTTGGTACCCCAACCCTCTTCTTTTTGTTGCTGTAAAATGGTATAGCCAATTTCCCAGTAAACAGACAGCATTTCGTTGTTAACTGCAACAGCAGCTTTTTGCCTGGCCAGTCTTATTTTTTCTTTCAGGCCATTCAAAATACTATAGTAGATGGTTTCCTTACCAGACATAGACTAAAATTTTCAAATTTTACCTGTTTGCTCCAAAATCATTCCTTAAATAAAACGTTCCGCTGTCCGTGCAATAAACAATGAGCGTACCTATTGTTTGTACATATTATCAGCTATGGCTCCATTCAATTCACTTAACGCATCCAGGCATCGTTGTTCGAAGTCGAAGCAGGATTTTTCAGTGGTTGTTTTGATTTAGCATTGGTGAAGTGTTCAGGATATAATGAACGAAAATAAAGTTAAATAAGGAAGCAGTTATAAAATAAACTGATAATTATTCGAAATAAAAAAGTTACGG
>JANPIJ010000448.1:0-2537 GCA_031424955.1 Ferruginibacter sp.
TTTATATTTGAGAAACCGGTTTCTCAAATATACTCCATGGAAATAAAGTTACAGGGGTTGAAAGTCATTATGTTTACAAACAGGAAATTGAATTTCAATAAATACTTTTTCCTCCATGTAAACTAAACAATGAAGGTTTAAATATGAAAATATATTTACTGGTGATGGTGCTCACAGGAATAACCATTGCTTTACCTGCACAGGATTTTTACGTAAGCCCACAGGGAAATGATAAGCACCCAGGAACTATCCAACAGCCATTTGCAACCATTGAAAAAGCGAGAACAGCAGTTCAAAAAAGAACGCCGCGCAATAAGCCGATAACAATTTTCCTAAAAGGAGGTATCTATTACCAGGGTCAGCCATTGAAGCTCAATGCGGAGGATGGCGGCTCAATAGAGGCTACAGTTACTTATGCTGCCTTTCAGCATGAGCTTGTTTATTTGAGAGGTTCGAAACCAATACATGCAAAATCATTTAAGCGGATCAAAGATTCGAAAACCCTCAGCAGGATACCTGCGCATTTAAAGGACAGCATTTTTTCAGTCGACCTTACTGCCCTACAAATCAACCACATTAAAGCCTATGCCAATAAGTTTGATGACGATGGCGGTTTATTGGAATTGTTCATGAATGAAAAAAGAATGCCCTTATCCCGTTATCCAAATAAAGGAGACATGGCGATTAAAAAAGTAATCATCAACGGCGGCGGACAGGAAACAAAAACCGGTAACTGGGCGGATTATTATGGGGAAAAACCTCCCGCTGCGCTACCACCTCGTCCGGGAGTATTTGAGTACAGGGATACCAGAACAAATAATTGGATAAATGCGCTTGACCGGGGTGTTTGGTTAAAAGGCTTCTGGCGGATACCCTGGCAGAATGAAGCAGTACGGATTGAAAAAATTGATACGATTGCAAGAACAATTACATTGGCAGTTCCGGTACCGGGGGGCATTGGCAACAAATACACCCGGCCTGAAGGCAATGGCAAAGAACCTTACTGGTTATTCAATCTGCTGGAAGAAATAGATATGCCGGGAGAATGGGCAGTTGATTTTAAGGACAAAAAATTATATTTCTATCCGCCGGAAAAAATAACCAATGACAATTGTCGCATAGCCGATATCGGGGAACCTTTATTACAATTGAACAACACATCCAATGTTGCTTTTAAAAATATAACCATAGAAGAAAACCTGCATGATGGCATTAAAATTAATGGGGGAGCAAACAATTTAATTGCCGGTTGTACAATTCGTAACGTAACAAAAAATGCGATTACAGTGGATGGGGGGAAGCATCATTCCATACTCAGCAATGACCTATATGATCTGGGGGCAGGTGGCGTTTGGTTGCGGGGCGGTGATGAAAAAGCAACACCACGCATTGCTGCAAATTTCAAGGTAGTCAACAACCATATTTACCGGTACAGTCAAATTACCCGGATCTATGCAGCTGGTATCAATAGCGGATTTTCCGGGGGAGGCGGCGGTGGGCATCATGAGGCAGTTGGTATGTATGTAGCGCATAATATGGTACATGATGCACCGCATGTAGGTATATTATTTGGTAGCTGGGATAGCAGGTTTGAATACAATGAAGTTTTTGATTACTGCCAGGTGAGTGATGACATGGGTGCCTTTTACAGTTATGACCAGGCTTACAGAATGGGCGGCCACACTTTCGCCTATAACTTTATTCACAACAGTACAATTGGCGATGGAATATATTTTGATGAGGATCATCGGGACATGAAGATCTATGGCAATATTGTTGCTTTGTACAGCGACCCTAAAAGACGTGGAACAGGATTCTTATATAAATCAGGAACACAGGCCAGGAAAAATTTTCCACATGGAATTGAATGCTATAACAATATGGCCATCAATTGCAATGTTGGCTTTCAATTTGTGAGCCTGCCGGCCATGGTTGACAGTAACAAAATATACAACAATGTATCCGTTTTAAATGCAAAGGCATTCCGAAACCGGATACTGGGTCCGGATAATAAAGAAAGAGATACCGTATTCATACCCTCACCTTCCGGAAACCAAAATATCAGTTACAAGGAAGATCCTGGTTTTATGGATTTGAATAACTTCAATTTTATTTTAAAGCCCGACAGCAAAGTATATAAAGACCTGCCTGGGTTTAAGGCGATACCATTCGAAAAAATGGGTTTGTTTGTTGATGAATATAGACTTAGGTTACCCGCTGATAAGGAAGTAAAAAGATTTGAGAGAATGCCCGAAGCGGGTAAAGGGGGAACAGAGATATTGGACAGGAACTAAATGATTCGCATTACCAAAAAAAGCTTTAAATACTTACCTGCGATTTTGGTAAACATCACAACACAAAGCGCATACATTTTTAATGATATTAAATTATTAGGTATCACTGTCAACCGACTAAAATTAAGAAAGTAATTTTTATCGCTTGAAAGTATTGATTTAACTGTGTTGTTTATTTATTTTAAAAGTAGACCTATCGTTATGTTGGAAAAAGTGAGGTCTGGTCAGTTTTTTTATTTTTCA
>JANPIJ010000449.1:0-28227 GCA_031424955.1 Ferruginibacter sp.
ACCAGGTACATCACATTTTTTTGCAGTGCATACGTAAGCGGCCTTCTGCCACCGGTAGATGGTGCAAAACCAGATTCCATTACTATTTGTTCTGCTACCAGTTCCTCTAACAATTTTGCTGTAATCGGAAAACTTTTATCAATTCTTACAGAGAGGTCTGCACAAGAAAGACTATCCTCAAAATACAATTCTTTTAAAATTTTATTTCTGAATAACTTCTTTTTTTCAGTCATGTGTTATTACGATTGAATGTTTCCTTGCTTGCTTATTTCTTTATAAATTTAAACAAACTTATTAAATAATTAAAGAAGTATTTAACTTTTTTAGCAATTATCCATAAAATCTTTAAACTTTTCAGCACTAATCTATCAAAACCAGCAAAAAGCTTCCGGAGATGTTTCAAAGTTGATGAAACGTCACTATAATACATGCTATTATTTTACCGCTTGCTTATTGACCTAACATCAAAAAATAAATACCCCCTTCTTTTGAGCGCCGCAATTCCACATTTCAGTCTGCATGGCTTACCAATAAAACGATGGCAGAAATACCGTTAAAATTTAACGGAGTGCAATAATTTACCGGGAAACAATTCAAAGTGGTTTATAATAAAACAGTACTTAGGGAGCAGTAGTTTTGAAGAACAACCTTATTCCGGATAACGGCAGCATGTGATAGTTTGCTGCAATATGCCATCAATGACCATTGCGAAAAAAAACTATTGCACTGCAAAATAATTACTGTCACAACAAGTATGCGTTTAGCGCTTTTTGTTAAAACCCATTTCGGTGCAAGACGATAATGAATCGTAAAAAACTATTATAGATGTGAAGGTGAAACAAAAAAACAGGTCAATAAAAATTCATAAAGGGAGCCAATATTTTTTGTAAGCCGGAAGTTTGTTAGTGCTACTGCTATGAAACCTGGCCAAAATGCACTCAACACATTGTACCATCGCAGCTTTTGTTGGAGTGATTCGTTGCCTAATGAGCCATGTTTCCCAGCGCCTGCAATCCATATTTATAAAAGTAAAACAACAATGCACTAACACCTACTGCGGCAAAAACAATTGCCCAAATCCACCATTTGTCATCCAAAGTTTCCTTTTCAGTAAAAAATTCAGTCATTTCCACATTGGTTGTTTGTTGATCGCCCACTAAAATTGCGTGGGCTTCATCCTGCCGGATCACTCTTTCTGCGGATATGGGAATAGTAAACACAGCGTTGATGGGAATAGGTGTAAAATCTATTATATTTGCCCCGTCTTTTAAAAAAGTGCCAATTCCTTTTAAAAAATAACGCCCGTTTTCATTAAGGCTTTTTTGTAATATTTCACTCATTGCAGAGAATTCATTGAATACATTTTCATCATTTCTTTCTGCGATGAAATCAATTGTATAAGCAGGTGATTTGATCCTGGCATTTACAAAATCAGTTTCTGCAGAATGCGCTACCATCCTCAATGTGCCAATGCCGGGCAGCCTGCATATTTTATTTTGAAACAGTGTGGTGGCTATAATTTGATACATGGTTATTATTCAGGATTCAAAGATAAGCCTAACAGCTAAAATATGGCATCAAATATATAGTGCAGCGTTTATGCTGTATAGTTCAAAGCACCCGGTATGCCAATCAGCTAGCTGGCATCAACCCTGGCTTAAAATTTATAAATAACTCCCCCAAGTACATTTAATCCATATACCTGGTAATTGTGCCAGCGTTCATACTTGTTGTTGAAGATATTATTGATATCCATCCATGCACTGAATTGTTTGGTAATGGCAAATTCAAGTCCGGCGCTTAGATCCGCAGCACCACTTAATGTTTTATTTACATTCCCCTTTAAAAGGTATGGGCCACCTGTAAATGCCCTGAAATCACTCTTCAACATTACCTGTTTGAACGCCCACCAACGCATGGAAGCGGAAATTTCCAGCGGGATTGTTCCCCAGGCTTTATCATTATCCTTCATGCCGGTGTACCCGTTAAAGGTGAGCCCCCCGGTTATAGTGAATTTATCCTGGCTTATAAAACTCATATCCGCGTGGATACGCAAATTGGTCAACTTGCTCTCATTGCTTATCAAAAAAGATTTGTTGTCAGTGGCAGTATCATTAATGTAGAAAGGAAGATTTTTATAACTCATCAATCCGGCCTTGGCAGTAAAATTAAAATGTTTGCCAACAGATGTTTTGATACCTCCATACAGTTCCGTTTCCTGCGTATTGAGCTGGGTTGAAATAGTGGCCAGGTAAGGATTGATTGCAGCCAGATTGCGATAATTGTTTTTGATAAAGCGACCAATAAATCCGGCCTGTACCAGGAAAGATTTATCCTTAATCTGCGCTTCTCCATAAATATTGGGAAGCACACTCAATTTTCCGTTGTTCCAGGTTGGACTTACGCCACCGTGTATGGTAATGAATTCTTTGGCATAAATTAATTCGGGCGATAATTGGAAAATATTATTATTCAGTTTAACATCAGTAGCCAGGTTTTTGGAAGTATAGGAAGTAATATCTGCCTTCGCAGCCACCCTTACAGAAAATACTTCTCCAAATGTTTTTTCAACCGGAGCTTCCACTACTAACGAGCTTTCGGTTAATTTATCCTGGTTGCTGAAAACACTGATCTCTACATTGGGATTGTAATTAATCCCTGTTTCATTTTTGTCCTTATTACGGATTCCTCCCTTTATGCTAACATCCTGGAAACGCTGCAATACATCCTGCTTACTGTAATTATGTTGAAGATGATCATACCCATATAAATAAAAATCCTGCTGTTTTATCCCTACACTTCCATACACTTCGTTTCTATCGGTAAAATAACTACCGCTCCCTTTTATATTCAGCTGTGCATAATCCTGGTTCTGTATTTTTCCTTTTGATGAAATGAAATCCGCATACAAATTGACCAGGGCAGTTTTGCCATCACCAAAACTAAATCCCGCAGCGGCATAAGGGGTTGAATAATTTCCGAATCCGGCCTTTAGGAAATTCCTGGCACCCAACGCCAGCATACTATCCTGGGCAAGCGCCAGTGGTTTTAATGAAACGGGTTGATAGGTATAAAACAAATTTTGTGGTGGAATGGTATAAGGCCCAACTATTTTGGACGTATCTGAAGGCAGGTTGGTAGCCGAAAAATTCACCTTTACTGCATTTCTTAGTACCGGTTTATAGGATGAGGTAATATCAATGGTTTGCTTTTTTGTGGTATCCCGCTGAGCAAAAACGGACAAACCTGCCCCGCAAAAAAACACCAGGATAATTATTATTTTCTTATTCATACTGATTTTTAAAATTTTAAAGGCACTTAAAAATATCCGCCGCCGGCGGGAGGACTGTACAGGCTATCAATTAATTTTTGAACTGAGTTTTTCTTCTGATACGGCTTTATCAAATTTTTGCTGTGCTTCCGATTTTAATTCCGGAATAACAGAATTTTGTGCCACACTTTGATAGGTTGCCTTTGCGTTGAAAAAATCCTTTTGCTGCATGAAAACATCCCCTATCAAAATATAAGAACTGGTAACCCAAAAATCATAGCTGCCGGTTTCTTTTACAACTGCCAGTGCAGCTTTCTCCGCACCGGAATAGTTCCCTGTGATAAACTGGCAGTGTGCAATCTCGTACCTCGCTTCTGCACCCCATGCCGCCTTGTTGATTAATGCACAGGACTTAAAAGATGCTATTGCTCCGTTGCAATCATTATTCAACTGCTGTGATTTGCCTAGTACTAAAAATGCTACAGACTTGTCATCGGTACTTATCCCTTTCCTGGTAAGTAACTCTTTGGCAGTTTCATTTGCCTGTGTATAATCTTTTAACTGGTAATAACAGCGTACCAGGCCTCTTAACGCCTCCAGCTGGTTATCCTGGTTAATTGCCCCCGCCTGCAATGAGGCAAAATATTTTTTGGCATTCACATAATTTTTCAACTCGAAATAATTAATCCTTGCGGCGGATAAAGTGGCTCCTTCGAAATACTTATTGTATCCCTTGTTGTTTACGTAATCAAAGCCAGGTAAGGCATTTGCCCAATCCTTATTTTTAAAATAGCATTCGCTTTTAAAATAGTTAGCCTCCAATGCATATACGCCATTGGGAAAGCGGGAAAGATAATTGTTGAATCCTGTGATGGCTGCATTACAATCATTGGCATTGTATTTTATTTCAGCAGCAGAATAGGTAAGCGAATCAGCCTCCGTTACGGAAATGTTTTTTCCATTCTTACGCATGAAATCGACATAATCATTCGGACGGCCATCTTCCACATAAATATTTTTGATGGTTTCCAGGGCATCATCTGCTTCACTGGACTGGGGGTATTGTTGAATCAATTGCTGGTAATTAGAAAGCGCCAGGCTGTTATTATCCAGGTTATAATAACTCAAGCCCAGTTTTAAATAAGCAGCCGGTTTTAAACCGCCGCCATTCGGTGCATTTAATACATTAGTAAGATAAGGAATAGCATCCCTGAATTTTTCATCTGCCATATAGGTAGATGCTATCTCCATATTCGCATCAGGAATTAAACTACTCCTGGTATAAATCCTGCTCAAACTATTTAAAATGGTGATCTTACTGGCTGAACTTCTGATGCCTGCTATCAAAGCTTTTTGAAATAAGGCGTAATCGCCCTGGGGCAGGGCATTATTGATAACCGTTTCATACATTGTATTTGCCTTCGCAAAATCTCTTAACATAAAATAACAATCCGCACTGCGTACATAAGCATCCTGTTCCAGGCTGCCGGCCGTGGTATTTGATTTCACAATCGATTCGAAAAAACTGAGGGCCTGCTTATAATTTTCCTTTTTCATCCAGCTATAACCAACATCGTATTTAGCTGTTGTTGGATTTGCTTCGCCCTGGGCACTGGCGCCACTTTGAAGGTAAATGCTTAAAAAACGAATCGCCTCATCATATTTGGCAGACCGATATGCAATTTCTCCCTTCCAAAAATTAGCGTAGGGAGTAATGGTGGAAGCTGGTAATAATAGAATTTTTGAAAACAATTCATCCGCCTTAACAATTTGCTGATCATTTACGTACTCCACTGCCCTGCCATATAAAATGCGGGGATATGCCCTTTGCATGTTGGGCGTTGGCTGTTTAAACGATTCGTATAATGAAAGAGCATCATTGAAATTATTGGTATTGGCCAAAATATTTACCAATATCTCTTTCGCCTCTGTATTATAGGCAGAAGATGAATATCCATTGATAAAATTACGCATTTCATTCAGTGCTACATCCTGGTAACCTAACTCGTAGGAGAGTTTGGCGTAATTGAATAGCGAAATTTCCTGTTGTTTTTTGTTGCTGCTGTTAAAGGCGCAAAATTGAAAAGCGTTCCTGGCATTGGCTTTTTGATTGGTTCGCAGGTAACAGTCGCCGAGCAGGTACATACTGTTTTGCCCCATTGAATCGCTTTCATTGCTTAACTGCTTAAATCCTTCGATCGCTTTATTCAACTGCTTTGCTTCGTAATAGCAGTAACTTAATTCATACAGGTTTTCCTTACTTACTTTAGTGCTGTTGTTTACATAATACTCCAGCAAGGGCAAGGCTTTTGCAAAATTCTTTTTTTCAAAATATATCTGTCCCATCAACTGCTTCATCTCCTTTTCATAATACAATCCACCTTTGTTCAATGCTATCTCACCGGTCCGGAGCGATTCATCTTTTTTATTCTGAAAATAAAATATCTCTGAAATGTAATAAGGAACAATGCCTTTATATTCTTCTTTATTCTCTACTATTTTAAACGAACCCAGGGCATCACTATAATTACGGTCTGCATAACTAATAAAACCATAATAATAATTTGCAGGAATATAGTATTTGTTATCGGGTAACTGGTGTATCTCATTAAACAACGGTTTGGCATCTTTAAACCGCTTGAGATTGAAGTAGCAGTATCCCATTTCGAATTTGGCATCAGCAATTTCTTCATTGCTCAAATTTTCCAAACCAGCCCGTTCATAATTTTCAATGGCCTTCCTAAAATCGTCTTTCAGAAAATAGAACTTCCCGAGATGGTAACTCATTAATTCCTTGCGGGGTTCATTGTTTACCCAATCGATGTACTGGCCCGCCTCTTCTTCGGCTATGGGTAATTGTAACTTAAGCCGCGTTACAATATAATAGTAATTTACATCGTCATTTAAATATGCATTATTGCTTTTCTGGTTATCGGGATATTGAAGTTTTACTTCCTGCAACAATGGATAGGCAAGTGCATACTGTTGCTTTACAAATAATTCCTTTGCCTCTTTAAATTTTTTTTCAGGATCTGTAAAAACATGTGAAGGTTGTGAAAAAGCGGTAATTGAAATTACTATTACAAATAACAGAATTGGAAATTGTTTTTTCATTATATGCTTGTATGGGTTATAACGATCCTTTTTTGATGCTGCAAATTTAGCTATATTGCCACTTGTGCAAACACCGTTCCAAACCGTTTGTTAATAAGTGGATAACTCTCTGAAACAAAACGAATGTACATTTGCAACGCTGTTAACAAAATGATAAAATATAATTTTTTAACAGCTTCATTAACCATACAATAAAAAGCAGCAACAAAAATGAAAAAATTATTATCGACAAAGTATTCTGCAGGCGCTTTCAGTGCGGCTATGTTAGTATTAAGATTGGGAACCGGACTTTTAATGATGAATCACGGTTATGATAAACTAATACATTTCGGGTCGATGCATGGCAAGTTTATGAATTTTATGGGTATAGGTACTTCTCTTTCCCTGGCGTTGGTGATTTTTGCAGAATTTTTCTGCTCTATCTTTTTAGTACTGGGTTTATTTACAAGGCTGGCAACTATTCCATTGATCATTACCATGAGTGTTGTATTGCTGAAAGCGCAAAATGCAGAAGTATTCGGCAAAGGTGAACTTCCTGCTTTATATTTAGCAGCTTATTTTGTTTTACTATTGGTTGGACCAGGCAGGGTTAGCGTTGATGGCATGGTTGGTAAATAATGGATAATTGATTAGTTGATAATTGATAATTTTTTATTTTGTAAGGGCTGAATCAATTTTGAAAGACCGGTTATTGATGACAGATACATTATCAATTAATTTAAAACTTTCTTTAATTATAGAGTTAGTCTTACGTTTAATATTTTATCAATTATACCATTATCAAATACTGATGTACACAACCGAAACACAGATAAGGATACATTATGCGCTCACCGACCAGATGGGCGTGGTTTACCATGGGCACTACGCCCAGTTTTACGAAATCGGAAGAGGAGAAGCGATCAGGCAAATTGGATATACTTATAAAGATATTGAAGCCATGGGAATCATTATGCCGGTAGTGGATATCCATAGCCGGTTTTTGCGACCCGCAAAATACGACGACCTTATTACTGTAATAACTACCTTAAAGGAATTGCCAGTACACCACAAAATCGTTTTCCATTCGGAAATATACAACCAGGAAGGAGCGCTTTTAAACACAGGAGATGTAACCCTATATTTTATGGAAGCAAAGGATATGAAACGATGTGAAATGCCGAAGGAATTGAAGGCAAAACTTGAAAAATACTTTAATAAATAGCATGTTCAATTAGTCGGCTATGTGAATTAAAGAAGTACCTGTGAACAGGGATATTTTCAATTATTAATGACAGAAAGCACTTTCCACATTTTTTCTCTGACCGATCCGGCACTCCCGTCAAAATTATTTACAATAAATGCGAACGTATATGAGGCTCCGTCTTTACTTTTGGCATAGCCTGTATAGCTTCTTACTCCTCCAATATAACCGTCCTTCATTTTAAAACCATTTATTTCCGGTAAGGCAGCGTAAAAATCGGGAAACCAGGGTCGGCTTTTTGCAAATTGCATCACGGTAACCAATGACTGGGTTGTAACCCTGTTTGCAGGTGATAAACCACTGCCATCAATCATTTTCAGTGCTGATTTTTCGATTCCGTTTTTATTCCAGAACTCTTTAATCAAAACAATACCGGTATCTGTAGAACCTATTTTCGACTTTTCGAAAGCAATGGCTTTTACAAGCGCTTCTCCATACAGATTCACACTTTTTTTAAGAAACCAATAATTAATTGAATCTATGCCAGGTGAAAGAATGGAGTCCAAATGAATGAATGGTATCCGGGTAGGAAGATTATTTACCAGGTATTCACCCTGGCTCCGGCTATCACCGCCCAACTGTATTCCATTTGCAATCAAATATTCGTTCAGCTCTTTAATGAATATGCCCGGAGGATTTGGCATTGATCCCGAAATGGTAAACCCGTTTTCTGACATTGGAACAGTTCCCCTGGCAATAATATTTTTTTGATAAGGAGCCGAAAAAAGATAAGCGTTATCCCCTGAACCCTTACTTCCGGTTTTTACAAAATTTGCAAATACATAATCCGTCTTGACAGCAGTTGGTTTTATTGATACAATTTGAGTTCTGTCATTTTGTTTTTTACCGGTTTTAAAGGTAACATCAAACTGGTTTTCCCTCCAGTTTAATCCCCAGGCCCCTGCACCATAGTAGTTACCCATATCTTCCCATACCCAACCACGAGGTAATGGCTCATTAGTAAATTGTATATCATCGCAAACCAGGTTGCCGGTAACAGATTGTATTTTATTCGTCTTTAAAACATTCAATATCTTTTTTAAAATTGCGGCTTCGGTGGTGGTACTCCATCGATTACTACCAAGTGTAGGATCTCCCCTGCCTGACAAATACAGGTTACCTTCCATTTTACCATTACGGATGATCGCATCACAGTCAACATATGTTTTGAACTGATAACCTTTGCCCAACAATTCAAAAGCACTTACACTGGTTATTACCTTCTGACAACTGGCCGGCGACAAACCAAGGCCGCCATTCATTTCATAAATCACCCTACCTGTTTTACCCTCGGCTACGTACAAGCTGATAATGGCGTGTTTAAACTGTTCATCTTTAGCTAATTTTTGTAATGCCTCTTCCAATTGACTGGATAGACTTTGCCCAACACTATAGTAGCCAAATAATATCATTGAAATCATTATAACACCTGACCTATGGAACATTTTTATTAAATTTGAATATCGAAATTAGCGATTATGGCAACACCCGTTTTAAATTACATCAGCGAGCAGGATTATTTGGAGGCTGAAAGAAAGGCCTTTGAAAAGCATGAGTATTATAAAGGTGAAATTTTTGCTATGAGCGGAGCATCTTTTCCACATAATAAAATCTTTTCAAATTTAATTGTTGATATAGGGTATAAATTGAAGGGCAAAAAGTGCACCCCGTATGGAAGCGATCTAAGAATTCACATACCTGCTAGCTCTCTCTACACCTATCCCGATATGTCCATCATCTGTGGTGAAATAGAAGCAACCGACAATAAATTTGACACCGCTACTAATCCTTCTGTAATTATTGAAATTCTGTCGCCAACAACCAAAGATTATGATAAAGGATCCAAATTCACTTTATATAGAGAAATAAAAACATTAAAGGAATATATCCTTGTTGACTCCACCAGCATTTCCGTTGAAAAATTTATTCGTAATGCGGATAATAGCTGGCAGCTTACAGAATTTAAATTACTATCCGATGTTTTTTCAATTAATACCGTAAACGCCGGCATGGTACTCTCTGATATTTACGAAGGTGTAAAATTTGATTAAACTTTACACCCACACTCATACTTCCAAATCATTTCAAATTCAACATGACACAGGCAACCATCATCACAATTGGCGATGAATTATTAATAGGACAGGTAATTGATACCAACAGTGCCTGGATGGCACAAGAACTAAACAAAGCCGGTATTCGGGTTGCACGGCGTGTAGCCGTTGGAGATGTATGGAAGGAAATATGGAATACTTTAGATGAAGAAAGCAATCACGCTGATATTATACTGATTACAGGTGGCCTCGGCCCAACGGCCGATGACATTACCAAGCCGTTGTTATGTAATTATTTTAATGGAAAAATGATCGTGGATCAGGGGGCATTAGACAATGTAGTGAACATTTTTACAAATATTTTGAAGCGCCCGATGATTGAAAGAAATTTAAAACAGGCGGAGGTTCCGGACACATGTAAAGTAATTTTAAATAAGCGGGGCACAGCGCCGGGTATGTGGTTTGAAAAAGAAGGAAAGGTATATGTTAGTATGCCCGGCGTACCACACGAAATGAAAGGCATGATGACTGACGATATTATTCCCGGATTGAGCAAACGTTTTAAATTTCCTCATATAGCGCATCGAACCTTACTTACGGCTAGCGTAGGTGAAAGTTTTTTGGCTGACCTGGTAAGTAATTTTGAAATTACCCTTCCGGTACATATAAAATTAGCTTACCTGCCAAACTATGGTATGGTACGTTTGCGGTTATCAAGTTCAGGTTTTGAGAAATCAGCCATTGAAAAAGAGGTGCAGCAATACTTTGACCAGCTACAATTATTAGTGAAAGAATATATTGTTACCAATGAAGATGATTCCATGCAGGTAGTAGTTGGCAAATTATTGGTAAAAAAAAATAAAACTATCTCTACCGCTGAAAGTTGTACAGGTGGGTACATAGCACATTTATTAACTGAAAAGGCCGGTGCTTCGGCATATTACAGTGGAAGTGTGATCAGTTATTCTTACCAGGCCAAAGAAGATTTGCTGCAGGTAGATAAAAACACACTGGAACAATTGGGAGCCGTTAGCGAAGAAGTCGTGATTCAAATGGCGAAGGGTGCCTTAAAAAACATATTGACAGATTATACCATCGCCGTATCGGGCATTATGGGCCCTGATGGAGGAATGCCCGATAAACCAGTAGGTACTGTATGGATAGCTGTAGGAAATAATGATAACATAGTTGCTGAGAAATTCCATTTCAGATTCGACAGGCAAAGAAATATAGAATTAACAGCTACCTACGCATTAAATATGCTGCGGAAGTTTATTTTATCACAGACTTGATTTCCTCTTCATTGGTAATACACTCATTTTTGCAAATCCAGGTCATTAAGACTTCCGCCGGTAAATCCCCCATTTCAACCCAGTATTTAATGCAGATAATTTTTTATAGCATTAACAACCTTTCTATGAAGCCCGGATTATATTGAGATTTTCCCCCTGTTAACCTTTAATGATTGCCACAATAATTTGTAACAATCCAAAACAGTGTTTTTAACCCGATTAAAAGGAAATAATTACCTTTACCGATGTTTGAATGCTATTGATTAGCCTGCTTTGATTAAATTGCTCAATATTATATCTAAACTTCAATTTATTATATGTCTTTAGTTGATCTGGTAATGCCAAAACTGGGAGAAAGTATTATGGAAGCTACCATTTTAAAGTGGCATAAAAAGCCGGGCGACCCCATACAGGAAGATGAAACCGTACTTGATATCGCTACAGATAAGGTAGATAGCGAAGTGCCATCCACTACACAGGGAGTAATAGAATCCATTTTATACAAGGAGAATGATGTAGTACCAATTGGCGCAGTCATTGCAAGAATAAGAGTAGGTGCCTCCGCGGCTATTACGCAATCACAACCAACTCCGAATGCAGTAAGACCAGCGTATGAGGAAGCAAGAATAGTTGATGAAATACCATTTCAGCCAACATCCCCTTCCCCATCATCTTCCAACCAGCAATCAACCGGAAATAATGCACTTAGGTTTTATTCTCCCCTGGTGATAAATATCGCTCAGCAGGAAGGAATTAGTATGGTAGAATTGGAAAACATTCCCGGTACGGGCCAGGATGGGCGTGTAAGTAAGAAAGACATATTAGCATATATAGCAGGTAGAGCTACTCCTGTAATTCAACCGGAAGTAAATTCCCATCAGCCGGTTGCAGTAAGCTACCAGGAAATGCCGCATACCACTGGCGAGGAAAATAACAACCAGCTTGTAGTTGCTGCCAACTACCAGGGTAATGTTGAAATAATTGAAATGGACCGGATGCGAAAAATGATCGCCAAACACATGGTAGAAAGTAAGCATACAAGTGCGCACGTTACCAGTTTCGCTGAATGTGATGTTACGAACCTAGTATTGTGGAGAGAGAAAATTAAAAAAGAATTTGAAAAAAGAGAAGGTGAAAAAATAACATATACACCACTCTTTATTGAAGCAGTGATTAAATGCATTAAAAAATATCCCCTGCTTAGCAGTTCGGTTGATGGTGACAGAATTATTATTAAGAAAGATTTGAATATTGGTATGGCTACTGCATTACCCAACGGGAATTTAATTGTGCCGGTAATAAAAAATGCGGATCAGCTAAATCTTGCAGGGCTTACAAAAAAAGTAAATGGATTAGCAAATGCGGCAAGAACGGGGAAACTGAAACCTGATGATACCAGTGGCGGCACATTTACTTTAACCAATGTAGGTACGTTTGGAAGCATAATGGGAACCCCCATTATTAACCAGCCGCAGGTAGCCATCATGGCTGTGGGAGCTATTAAGAAAAGACCTATGGTAATTGAAACACCGCAGGGCGACAGTATTGCTATTCGCCATATGATGTATATTTCACTTAGCTACGATCACCGGATTATTGACGGCGCTTTAGGCAGCACTTTTTTAAATGCGGTATCAAAGGAACTCGAAAATTTTGATCAGAACCGAAGCATATAACACCTGTCCCCTAAAGGGGAGTTAAAATACCAGGTAACGAAAACATTCGCAGATCTTAGAAAATGTAAGTATAAAATTTCTATGCATTTTACGCCCCTTTAGGGGATGGGAGTATGGAATTTACCTATGATTACATCTCATGTATATACTTAACCAATTTTGAATACAGACAAGTATAAACATATTGAAGACAACCAGCTACTGCACAATTTTTATGAAGATAAAAATAATGAATGGTTGGGTATCCTGTTACAGCGTTATACATTACTGTTATTAGGTGTGTGCATGAAGAACCTGAAAAATGAAGAAGAAGCAAAAGATTGTGTACAGCAGGTTTTTTTAAAAGCTATTACAGAATTGCATAAATATAAGGTGGAGTATTTTAAGAGCTGGCTCTATATGGTAGCGAAAAATTGTTGCCTGATGAAGCTGAGAGATAAGGGAAAGCACCCGGTTGAAATAAATGAGCATCATATGTCAGCTATGGATGAAACGGAAGACAAAATAAAATACCTTGAAAAAGATGCTGTTTTAACCAATATGGAAAAAGCCCTGCAATTGCTTAATGAAGAACAGTTGCGATGCATTACAATGTTCTATCTTGAAAAAAAGAGTTACCAGGACATCACTCAACAAACTGGTTACTCTTTATTAAAAGTGAAGAGTCATATTCAAAACGGGAAAAGAAATTTAAAAATAATGTTGGAACGATTACAACAAAATGAACAATGATCTGAAAGACATATTATCAAACAGCAATAAAGATATAGATAGCCAACACCTGTTGGATTACCTGAGCAATCAATTGTCTGAAGAAGAAAGCCATGCCATTGAAAAGAAAATGGCGGAAGATGAATTTATGAATGATGCAGTGGAGGGATTACAAAAAATTGAAAAGAAAAAAGAAATGCAGGCCTATGTAGATCAGTTAAATAGTGACCTGATGAAACAGATTGCCAAAAACAAGGTGAGAAAGGATAAACGAAAACTAAAGGAACAGCCCTATACGCTGGTAACAATTATTATTATTTTGATTCTGGTGATCATTAGTTTTATTGTGTTAAAAAAGCACCTTGATAGTAAGCCCACAAGACCTTCTCAAAACAACCAAAACACCCGTATTATCCCCGGAGGTTGATTTTTTTTCCCCGTTACGGCTCAATAAAGACATTTAGAAACGGGTGTCGTTCTTTTATTTTAATTTAGATTCATTCTATCATGCTGGCAAAAAAATCCCCCGGCAAGCCAGGGGTAAATATTAGCCAAAAAAGTTTTATTAGATTTTAATACTTATTTTTTAGTGGAATCTACTTTAATTGCAGTAGTGTCCATTGTTTTTGCAGCAGTATCAGCCAGGGCTTTGATAGCAGCCAGAGAATCAGCAGTAGCTACGGCTTTTGCGGAATCAGATTCGGCCGCGGCTTTGGTATCAGTGTCATTACAAGATGTTATAAATGCCGTAAGCATAAAAATTGCTAATAATTTTTTCATTTCTAGTAGTATTTATGGGTTAAAAAATTAAGGATAATTTGTTGTCTTCTTAAAAAAAACAATATTTTTTTAGTTTTTACTAAACGATACTCCTGAAAAATTATTGCCGGTTAAGCTAAAAAACTAAACTCTACTTTTTCCTGAAAAACACCCTCACTGGTACACCCGTCAATTTAAATTTTGCCCTCAACTGGTTTTCCAGGTAATTCTTGTAAGGAGTTTTTACATCCTCCGGGTAATTGCAGAAAAATGCGAAAGAGGGAACTACAACGGGAAGCTGGGTAACATATTTAATTTTCACCTGGTTACCTCTTACTACCGGTGGATGATAAGCCTCCACTGCTTTAAGCATTATATCATTTAATTTTGAAGTAGGGATTTTTTGCTTTCGGTTGTCATACACTTCCAGTGCCAGTTCCATTGCTTTAAAAATCCTGGTCTTTTCCTTAGCGGATATAAATAAAATCGGAAGATCGGTGAATGGTGCAAATCGTTTCTTAAGCTCAATTTCATAGTCACGTGCCGTATTTGTTTCCTTAGGCATTACATCCCATTTATTGACCAATACAACAATGCCTTTGCCCTTTTTAACGGCCATTGCAAATATGGATAAATCCTGTGCAGCAATTCCTTTTTCTGCATCCAATAACAGCATACAAACATCCGCTTCATCCACTGCTTTGATAGCCCTGATTACTGAATAAAATTCAAGATCTTCATTCACTTTTGCCTTACGCCTGATACCGGCAGTGTCTATCAGTACAAATTCCTTATTAAAAAGATTGTAATGCGTATGTATGGTATCCCGTGTAGTACCGGCGATTTCACTCACAATAGTACGCTCCTGACCTGTTAATGCATTCAACAATGAAGATTTACCAACGTTGGGCTGACCGATGATTGCAAACTTGGGTAATTGTTTTTCCTCCAGGTCTTCTGCAGGCTCAATAATTAAATCAGTAATATCATCCAGCAAATCACCGGTGCCGGTGCCACTGATAGAGGAAAGAAAATGTATTTTTTCAAAACCAAGACTATAAAATTCTGAGGCCTCCAATAAACGGTCGTGGTTGTCTACTTTATTTACTACTAAAAAAACAGGTTTGGATGTTTTTCTTAATAACTGTGTCATTGATTCATCCAGGTCGGTAATGCCGGTAGCTACATCCACCATAAAAACAATCGCATCAGCTTCTTCCAAAGCAATCAGTACCTGTTTACGTATTTCTCTTTCAAAAATATCTTCGCTTTTAGGAACAAATCCGCCCGTATCCACTACATTAAAAGATTTGCCATTCCATTCGGCCACTCCATACTGGCGATCCCGTGTAACGCCACTTACATCATCCACGATGGCCTTCCTTTGCTCTAACATCCTGTTAAAGAAAGTGCTTTTGCCCACATTCGGTCTGCCTACTATTGCTACTGTAAAACTCATTGCTTATTGATAATTGATAAATTAATTTATTGCTGGTAATGTGAGGTAAATACAGATAAACATACATTTTCAAATTCGGAATTTTCACATTGTAACCTTGTTGTTTAATAACCATACTCCTTCAACTGTGTCTCATTGTCTCTCCATTTGGGCCTTACTTTTACGAACAATTCTAAAAAAACTTTACTTCCCAAAAACTCCTCAATATCTTTTCTTGCAAGAGTCCCCAATTGCTTAATCATTTTTCCGCCTTCGCCTAAAATAATACCCTTCTGTGTATCCCTTTGTACAATGATATCTGCTCCAATTTTTATAAGCGTCGTCTTTTCCTTAAACTCCTGCACCAACACAGTTGCATGATAGGGTATCTCCTCCCCATATAATAAAAATATTTTTTCTCTTATCAACTCACCTACGAAAAACTTGGTGGGTAAGTCACTCACATCGTCTCCTTCATAAAATGGAGCACCTTCCGGCAGCAGGTTCAAAATGGCTGCCAGTAATTCGTCAATCCCCTTTTTCTTCAACGCAGAAATCACTATCACTTCTTTACAATACGACTGGGCTTTAAAAAAAGCAGTGGCCCTCTTAATATCTTCTTCGCTTACTGCATCCACCTTATTTAATACCACCAATGCCGGAGCCTTTAAACGAAGGAAAGTAAAAATGGCATTGCTTTCTTCAGGATTTTCCCTTGCATCTGTGATCAAAAGTGCCACATCTGCATCTTCCAGGCTTCCCTTCACTGCCTGCATCATTTTTTCATGCAGTTTGTATTTAGGCTCGATAATACCAGGTGTATCAGAAAAAATAATTTGATAGCCGGGGTTTGTAAGAATGGCTTTAATCCGATGACGGGTAGTTTGTACTTTGTGAGATACAATTGCCAATTTCTCACCCATCAGGGCATTTAGCAACGTACTTTTACCTGCATTGGGCTTTCCAAATATGTTAACAAAACCAGATTTCATGTATGTGAATGTAAGGGCAGTTTGGCAAATTCTTTTGACTACCGCTTACAAATTGAAAGAATGGAGGAGATAATCAAATTCATTAGCCGGAACTGCTAAGAATAAAAAAAGGCTCGGGTTAAGGAGCCGTTTGTTGCGAAGAGAGGGATCGAACCTCTGACCTTCGGGTTATGAGCCCGACGAGCTACCGCTGCTCTACTTCGCGGTGCAAAAGTAATGGTTTACACCATTGCCGCCAAATAATATATATTCGTTTTACAAATTAATTTTTATGAAGCATCATTTTCAACTTGTTTTCACCATCTTATTAATATGTATCGTAGCATCCGGTTGCAAAAGTAAAATCAAACAACAGGAAGATGAAGTATATAGCCGCCACCTTCAGGAGCATATTAAACTAACCATTATCAGCACTCCGATGCCGGATGATAAAAGCTCCCTGCATTTATTAATATTAAATGACGGGCAGGATGCAGAAAAATTTGGAATGAAAGAAATAGTAGACAGCCTTTTCGGAAAAAAATTAATTGAACCATTGGTAATAGTAGCAATACATGCCAATGACCGGGTGCATGAATATGGAGTGAGTGGAATACCGGATTATAAAAACAATGGATCAAGGGCCGATAAGTATGCATCTTTTATAGATAATGAATTATATCCCTTTATAAAAAAGAAAGCCGGTGTGCGAAAATTTAAAACCGTGAGTATTGTTGGTTGCTCACTGGGGGGCCTATCCGCTTTTGATATCGCCTGGGATAACGCTGATAAAATAGATAACGTGGGGGTATTCTCCGGCTCATTTTGGTGGAGAGATAAGGATATTGCAGCACCGGATTATTCAGATGCCGGTAATCGCATCATGCTCAATAAAATACGTTCCTCCCGAAAAAAGCCTAAATTAAAATACTGGTTTTATGCAGGTGGATCCGAAGAAAAAAGCGATAGAGACAAGGATGGAATGATAGATGTAGTGGATGATACGAAGGATTTAATAGAGATCATTCATTCTAAAAATGTTTGCCCTCCTTCTGATATTGTATATGTAACATCATCTGAAGGCAAACACGAATATGCATCCTGGAGAAAGGCATTGCCAGAGTTTTTATTATGGGCTTTTAAAAGATAAGCGGTCAATGGTGAAATAAAATTCTATTAATTGCCCTTCGCCATTGACCATTTACCAAATCAACCTTTCTTTGTAATGGAACTTGCACCACTGCTGTGCATATCTTTTATAACTGCGGTTCCTCTGTAATAAATATCACTTGCCCCACTTGCACGGGCATTTAATTCTTTATTTACTGTAATGTTTATATCCGAAGCACCAGAGGCTTTGGCATTACAAATCTCTGTAATAAGGTCGTACCCTTTTACATCGCTTGCACCACTTGATTCTATTGATACCGTATTGGCCGACCCGCTGATCCTTACATCAGATGCCCCGCTTAATTGCATAGAAAGGCTACTCACTTTAACAGCTCCCTTAAAATTGCTTGCGCCTTTCATATCCAATGCCAATGCTGCTACTTCAATCATTCCCGCAATTTGAATATCACATGCGCCTGACGCATACAATTTTTCAAGTGTCTTAAATGAAACATAGGCCTTCATCTTTTTATTCCCTGTATTCCAGGATTTGGCTCCATCATAAAATATTTTCAATGTATTATTTTCAACAATGGTTTTTATATTTTGCCGGTATTGATCAGTGGAAGCACTAACTGCAACAGATTCCGTTTCGTATTGTGAAAGATACAAATTAATACCTCCTGAAATGTTGATTTTATCGAAGCTCCCGGTCAGTGACCTGACCTCGGCATTGGCATCATTTACAAAAGTTTTTTGCGCTGTGGCAACCATTGAAATAAGCATTCCCAATATTGGTAAAAAGTATTTTTTCATTTTTCTGTTTTTTAGAAAATAAACCTATCCTTTTTTTACGACTCCACCGCTATTTACATTCATATCTCTTATTATGCCATTTCCTTTGTAATGAATTCCTCCCCCACTATTGGCTTTCACGGTCAACTCTTTATTTACGTTGATACGAACACCGCCACCACTGGTTGCTTTTGCATCGCAATAATCGGTTGCCAGGTCGTACCCTTTAAATGAGGCGCCACTGCTAACTTCAATTTTCAAATTATCGGCTTTTCCGGTTATCTCAATTAAAGAACCGCTGTTTTGGGCTATATCCAACTGGTTAATATTTACATCGCCGGAGAACCTTGAGCCGCTGGTGAAGGTGCATTCCATCTTATCAGCCTTCAACACGCTTTTCATTTTTACATGTGCGCCGCCGGAAGCATTTAATTTCTGCAGGGTTTTAAAAGAGACATAGGCTTTTAAATTTCTTTTTTCGTTGCCTGTCCAGTTGATCCCCTTGTTGTCATAATAAATTTTTAACACACCATTGTTTACTTCTGTTTTGTAACGCTCTAGGTACTTAGCATCAGATGCACTGATTGCAAGCGATTCCTCACTGCCCTGGGTTAAATATAATTCAACCCCATCTGTAACGGAAATGGTTGAAAAGCTTTCGTTTAAGGAACGTTTTTGAGCATTGGGGTCATTTATTACCGCATCTTTTTGCCCAAATGAAGTAAAGCTAACGGCCACTAATAATAATAAAAATATATTTTTCATGTCTATAATTTTCATTTAATACGGCTGGTGCGAATCTTTTGTTACATAAACCTGTAAAAATAATTTCATTCTACCCTATCTTTGTGAAACACTTGTTCTTATTCATCGTCTGAATTTCCGGGGTGCTTCTTTTAGAGAGGCTGAGATAACACCCGTATAACCTGCTCAGGATAATACCTGCGAAGGGAGAAATGCTCCATCCCCACTTTCCCGGGACATTGGGCCCGATTGCTCTCCACTCCGGATTTCAGCTAAAAACTTATTGAAATGAAACTGTTAGCCACTGCATTTTTTTGCATAACCGGATTTGTTTGCTTCAGCCAAACGGAGAAACAATTTAATGATACCGCCTTTCTTCAGCCGATAGAAGTAACCGCAATACGGGCGGGAGAAAAAGCGCCTTTTGCAAAAACCAATCTATCCAAAAAAGAAATCGCAAAAATTAATCTTGGCCAGGATCTCCCTTTCCTTTTAAATCAAACCCCATCGGCAGTAGTTAATTCCGATGCAGGTAATGGCGTGGGGTACACCGGGATAAGGATAAGAGGATCGGATGCAACACGCATCAACGTAACACTAAATGGTATCCCCTACAATGATGCAGAAAGCCAGGGTAGCTTTTTTGTGGACCTGCCGGATATTTCCTCTTCGGCAAACAGTATACAGGTGCAGCGTGGAGTGGGTACCAGCAGCAACGGAGCCGGTGCATTTGGTGCTACCATTAATATCGCAACCAATGAAATTGCTGATACTTTTTATACTGAACTCAATAACAGCTACGGATCTTTTAATACGCTAAAAAATACGCTCCGGTTTGGGAGTGGCGTTATTGGCAAACATTTTACGGTAGATGGCAGGTTAAGCAGGATAACGAGTGATGGTTATGTTGACAGAGCAGCCTCAAACCTACAGTCATTCTATGTTAGCACAGCGTGGCTGGATAAGAAAAACTCACTCAGATTGAATATTTTTTCGGGTAAAGAAAAGACTTATCAATCCTGGAATGGCATTACTGAGAGCCAGTTGAAAACAGACAGAACCTATAATTCAGCAGGACAGGAGCAGCCCGGAAAACCATACGACAATGAAACGGATAACTATATCCAAACGCACTACCAGCTCTTTTACAACCACCAGTTTAATTCATTCTGGAAGGCGAATGTGGCCGTATTTTTAACCAGGGGCAAAGGATATTATGAACAATATAAAGCCGGGACATCTTTATCAGGTTATGGCCTGCCGGATTATAATGACGGCAGCAATGTTGTAACTAAAACAGATTTGGTAAGAAGGTTATGGCTGGATAATAATTTTTATGGAACCATTTTTTCCTTTCAGCACAAAAAAAACAATTCCCAACTCACTATCGGAGGCGGCTTCAATAAGTATGATGGCAAACATTTTGGAGAGGTAATTTGGGCAAAGGTACAGCCAGCTATTCCGCTGAATTATCGCTGGTATAATTTGAAAGCCAATAAGCAGGATGTTTCAATTTATACAAAATGGACTGAACAAATAACCAGTCGCTGGCAAAGTTTTATTGATGTGCAATTTAGAAATGTGCAATACAATATCAATGGATTTAGAGATAACCCAACCCTGAAAATCAGTAACACTTATAATTTTGTAAATCCCAAGATCGGTATTACCTATAATGTAAAGAACTGGCAGGCTTATCTTTCTTACGCCATGGCTTCCAAAGAGCCGAACAGGGATGATTTTGAAGCTGGTAATCTTTTGCAACCCAAATCAGAAAAGCTAAACGATTTTGAACTGGGGGTTGAAAGAAAATCAACTAATTATTCGCTGGGAACAAATCTTTATTTGATGGATTATAAGGATCAACTGGTATTAGTAGGAAACATCAATGATGTGGGTGCCTATACCAGGACCAATATCCCAAAAAGTTATCGTGCAGGAATTGAGTTGCAGGGAAAAACAACTATCACCCGCTGGCTGAACTGGACAGCCAATATATCATTCAGCGAAAATAAAATTAAAAACTATACTGACCTGGTAGATGATTTTGACAATGGCGGGACCAAAGCATTTTACTATAAAAAAACAAATATCGCCTTCTCCCCTGCTGTGGTAGCCGGCTCAGGCTTGGGCATTATACCGATAAAAAATGGTGAATTTACTTTGCTGAGTAAATATGTCAGCAGGCAATACCTTGATAATACTTCACAAAAAAGCCGGAGCCTGGATGCCTATTTTGTACAGGATATAAGAATGGCTTATGCACTGAAAGGTAAAATTTTTAAAGAAACAAACCTGGTGTTACAGCTGAACAATATTTTCAATAAAAAGTATGAAGCAAATGGTTATACGTTCAGCTACATATATGGCGCACTAACTACGGAAAATTATTACTTCCCGATGGCACCGTTTAATTGTATGATTGGATTGAATGTGAGACTGTAAAGAATTCAATGATACTATCGTCAAATAAAAAAAGTTTACACCGTTTTAAAGGGATGTAAACTTTTTTTATTTGATGAATTACACGTTAAATTTATCTCTCCATTGCAGCATGCCGCCTGTTAAATTTTTTACATTTGAAAAACCAGCCATTTCTAATATCTGGCATGCCTGGCCACTTCGGTTGCCACTTCTGCAGTAAACAATTACTTCTTCATTTTTCCAGTCCTCAATTTCATCCAGTTGCATGGATTGGATTTTGCCAAGTGGCACCAATATCCCGCCGATATTGAATTCAGTGTTCTCGTACGGTTCCCGTACGTCCAGGATGTGTAATTTTTCTCCCCCGTCAATTCTTGCTTTTACTTCCTCAACTGTTATTGTTGTCATTGTAACTCTGTTTTTGGGTTATTGATATCTGAAGAATCTTTAATGATCATCACCGGCGAAATATACAGGTCCACCAATTGACCGGGCCGTATATAAATAGGTCTTTTACCTTCATCAAAAGGCTCCGGGTTTTGTTTGTAAATAAAAGCAGCAGCAGTATCCTTTATCTCCCCGTCGGCAATAATGCCTGCAATATTAATTCCGATAGTTTCCAGCTGCGATTTCGCCTGAGCAAAAGTTAACCCAACCAGGTCGGGTACCAGCATCTGTTGCTCATTTAACCCTCCGGCTATCACCAGGTTTATTTTACTACCCCACCGCACTTTAGCTCCCGGGGCGATTTTAACGCCGTTGTACAACTGCTCCAATACAGAACCTTTCATAAAATCAGGTTTGTAAGAAGTATCCCCTAATTGCAGATGGTTTCTCCGCAACAGATCCAGCGCAAAAATCAAACTTTTGCCCTCCAACTGGGGCATAGCAATCATGGGCGGTATATATCGGTTAATGGTAATAAAAACAGTTCTGTTGATTTTTACAGTTGCATTTGCATCAGGTAATTGTTTAATAATAGTACCGCGGGGCAACGAATCTGTATAAACGGAATCCTGGATCACTACATCAAAGCCTTTACTTTCCAGTAACTGAATTGCCTTTTGAGAGTCCGTTCCCTGCACGGCGGGTACGGTTAGATATTCACCGTGTTTGGTGATCCAGCCTAATAACTGTAGCAATAAAAATATCAACAGGAAGGCCAATATCACCGCGGCTAAAAAATTAACCCAAAGTGGTCGGTTAGTAATGAATTTGAACACGTAAAATATTTATAGTTTTATGTTAACTGTTATGCGTTATTTATTTTCAACTTTACAGAGGTCTGTTTCATTTTGTGATTTGCAAGACGATTATTTTACATCGGAATCTGCTATTTCATTTAACCTTTGCTGTCTTATCTATTCTACCCGCTGCCTTTCGCCTCTTCCTATAAAACACTCCTCAATTAACGCAGAATAAAATTCTTTTAAAGACCAGCCCATTGCTTTCACCTGCTGTGGTACAATGCTTGCCTCACTTTGTCCCGGTACGGTATTAATTTCCAACATATAGGGATAGCCGCTTGTTTCTTCATAGATAAAATCTATTCTTACCACCCCATTACAATTAAAAATGGCATATGCCTTTCTTGCGGCATCCCTTACTTTTTCTGCTATTGATTCATCCGCATTTGCAGGTGTGATTTCCTCACTGGCTCCATCATATTTGGCCTCATAATCAAAAAACTCCTTTTTGGTAATGATCTCGGTCATCGGCATCGCGATCACATTCCCTTTCGATTTAAAAACGCCAATTGTAAATTCTCTTCCCCTGATAAATTCTTCCACCAATACCTGTTCATCTTCATTAAATGCCTTATCCAGTGCCTGCTGTAAATCTTTTGCATCACTTACCTTGCTCATTCCTATACTACTGCCGCCATTGTTTGGCTTTACAAATACGGGCAATTTTAATGCCGATAAAATTTCTGTAACTGCAATTGGTTTATCCTTAAAAAGATGCAATGACCGTGCTACTTTCAGCCCGCCAAATGCGGCTACAGCTACCGTGTACCGCTTATTAAAAGTTAAGGCAGAAGTAGCTGCATCGCAGGAAGTATAGCGAATATTCAGGCAATCAAAATACCCTTGGAGCTTGCCGTCTTCTCCCGGGGTGCCATGCAGGCCAATTAATACTGCATCGAAAGTGATTTTTTCTCCACCGGTTGTGATTGAAAAATCATTTTTATCAACCGAAATTATTTCACCTCCCGGAGCGTTATAAAACCACCCCTTAGGGTTAATATCAATGGTATAGCATATCCACTTTTCCGGATCAATATTGTTCCTGATGGTAACTGCGGATTTATAAGATATGACAGATTCACCGGAATAACCACCAGTAACTAATGCAATTGTTTTTTTCATTGGAGAAATGGGTTAAAAGACAAAGAAACGAAATTATGGGTAATCAATAATGAATAATGAGTGATGAATGTCCTAACCCCGCTGTTTGCAGAAACAGGCTACAAAAGAAATTACATTCCCTAATGATCCTGGCCAGGCTTTCCACTTATATCGCATTTGTGTAATCAAGCAATTCCAAATTGATCATTGATTTATAGTTATTCATAATTCATTACTTAATACTTATTTATTACTTAATACCTATTTATTACTTAATAACTATTCATTCCTCACTCATTATTCATCATTCATCACTCATCATTCATCACTCATCACTAGCGTCCTAAGAAAACATTTTAATGTTCTTTGAAATTATTGTTGGTAAAGGGTTTTAGCCATATTTTTGGTTCAAACGATTTCAAATCAAATTAGTTATTTTGAAGGGTTTTTTCATTAATTTATAATTAATAGGTAAACGCTTAATCCTTCCTAAAACCCAGCAAAATCAACTGTTTGATAAACATTGCCAACAAAATTTCAAAGTACTTATGGTAACCAATTCAATATCTTCTAATTTTAATAGGACGCTAGTGATCACTCATCATTCATCACTCATCATTCAACCCCCTCATTCCCTGTTTCCAGCACAAATTTCCATTTTCCATCTGCCTGCTTTTTCCAGATACTCACATAGGTTCCATAAAGCACAGTGTCTTTATCTTTTGGTTTCAGTGAATATATTCCATAGGTATATCCCAATTCGCCCGAAAGAGCCACTGATCCTCCGTTGGGTTCCCAAGTCATTGTGTAATTACTATCATTCCCCTGGCTGATATAATTGATTGCCTCTCCTCCGGCGATGGGGATGGTGTTTGGCCTGAGCAACACGCCTTTACTGTCTATATAATGTATCAATGCGTGCTTCATGCCTTTTTCTTCACTTAATTTAGAAAATGCCCGGTCGGTTTCCATAAGGCCTGTTTTATAATCCACTTCCTCCTTTTCCTTTTTATCAGTAAAACAGGAGGACACTAAAACCGGTAAAAAGAAAACAATCACTGCACTTTTATAATACCTGTTCATCTAACAAAATATAATTAGAATGATATAAAAAGGCGAAAGTATTTTTCAATACCCTCGCCAATGATGCAGGAAATATCACCTGCCAAATTAGCCTTACGGCTATAACTAACTTATAATATCGCTTTTATTAAATATGTAATTTCTCTTTTTTAGTCATTAATTCTTCCACTGTTTCCTGGTACATTTCGTCTGGCACACAACAATCAACCGGACAAACTGCTGCGCATTGCGGTTCTTCGTGAAAACCCTGGCACTCGGTACATTTATTTGGGGTAATATAATAGGTATCTACACTAACAGGAGTATTTCTTTGATCAGCTTCCACAACAGTACCATCCAGTAAGGTATAAGAGCCTTTTACAGTGGTTCCATCGGATATAGCCCACTCCACACCGCCTTCGTAAATTGCGTTATTTGGACATTCGGGTTCACAAGCACCACAATTAATACATTCATCTGTGATTTTAATAGCCATTTCTTTTGATTTATAGTTTAGGAATTGCGAATTTTGACTTCACAAAAGTAAGTCTATAAGGATGAAATTACAAAATCGAATTGAAATATTATTGAGCCTGAAAGAATATTTGTTATCTGATTCTGCCGAATGGCAGTCGGTAAAACAAACGGCTTCTATACACAATGGTTGGTTTACCCCGGAGTTCGTTGATCTATCTGTAAAAAACATTGTAGCCCAATTTTTAGAGGAGGAGAAATTAATAAAATGGAGGGATTATTATCAATTGGATGATCGTATAATTCCCAAAAATATAGGCATCGTAATGGCGGGAAATATCCCAATGGTTGGCTTTCATGATTTCCTTTCCGTGTTCGTCAGTGGGCATATTCAAACCATCAAATTATCTGCTAAAGATGATATCCTTTTAAAGCACCTTGTACAAAAAATGTATACCTGGGAGGATACTATGCGAAACCAGGTAACATTTGCGCCGATGCTCAGGGGATGTGATGCCTACATAGCAACCGGAAGTAATAACAGTGCACGTTATTTTGATTATTATTTTTCTAAATACCCGTCCGTCATTCGTAAAAACAGAACGTCAGTGGCTATTTTAAGCGGCGGCGAATCAAGTAATGAACTGGAAAAATTGTCAGATGACATTCACAGTTTCTTTGGATTAGGATGTAGAAATGTCACCAAAATTTTTGTACCGCGTGGATATGATTTTGTACCGCTGTTACAGGCTTTTCATCAATATTTGTATTTTGCCGATCATCATAAATATAAAAATAATTATGACTATAATTTGTCTATCCAGTTAATGAATAACCGTTTTTACATGACCAATGGGAGCACGCTGCTGGTGGAGAACGAATCCATTTTCTCTCCAATCAGCCAGTTAAACTATGGCTTTTATGATAGCCGGGAAAGTGTATTAGATTCGTTAAGAAGTAGTAAAGAAATACAATGTATCGCCGGTTTAGGTTTAACTTTAGGAAATGCGCAGCAGCCCGGATTGATGGATTATGCAGATGGTATTGATACCATGCAATTTTTAGTAACTTTATAATCCATGTACGAAAGCCTTCCTAATTAATTGTTAAACGTGAAAGAAGGTAAAAACCAATTTGTCAGTACATCGTTACTTTGTTGTGTCAGGCATAAAAATTGACTATTAAAAATTTATTTACGAAAATAAAATTTACAAAACATGAAATTTAAACAGGTATTCTTCACGGTTATTATCAGCGCAGTTACAGCTTTTGGTGTAATGTGGGGATATGGCAAAATTGTAAAGGACAGTAATACTTTTGGAGGCCAGGAAAATGGCGTTGTCCCGGCTAATTACAAGTATGCCGGCTTATTGGAAAATACCCCACCTGGTTCTGTTGATTTTACGCAGCCTGCTGCAGCGGCATTACCTACTGTAGTTCACATTAAAACAAAAACAAATGCCAGGCAGGTAAGTAATAATTTGCCCAAAAACCAGCGGCCAAAAAACCCTTTCAGCGATTTTTTTGGCGACGACATGATGGAACAATTCTTTGGAAATGGCAGCCGGGGTGGTTTCGTACCTGAACAAAGAGCCTCCGGATCGGGTGTTGTTATAAGTGCCGACGGGTATATTGTAACTAATAATCATGTAGTGGAAAATGCCGATGAACTGAATGTAACATTAAGCAATAAAAAGTCGTACAAGGCAAAAGTAATCGGTACTGATCCTGCGTATGACCTGGCAGTAATAAAGATTGAAGCAAGTGGCTTGCCATTTTTATTGTATGGCAACTCCGACGATGTAAAAATTGGTCAGTGGGTATTGGCACTGGGCTATCCGCTGAATCTTGAAACCACTGTTACGGCAGGTATTGTAAGTGCAAAAGCAAGGAGCCTTGGATTGAATAAAGGCACAAAAACAAATACTCCTGTTGAGTCATTTATTCAAACAGATGCTGCTGTAAACCAGGGCAACAGCGGAGGAGCATTGATCAATACAAACGGTGTGCTTATTGGAATTAATTCCGCTATCGCTTCCCCCACCGGTTATTATTCCGGTTATTCTTATGCAATTCCTGTAAACATTGTAAAAAAGGTTGTAGACGACCTTATCAAGTATGGCAATGTACAAAGAGGTTATTTGGGAGTTAGCACCGCAAATACAAATGATATTCCTGAAGAGACGAAAAACAGGTTGGGGTTAACATATAATGGAGATGGATTGGTGATCATGGAAGTTTCAGAAAACAGCGGTGCATTAGATGCAGGTTTAAAGAAAGGTGATATTATCAGAAGTGTGAACGGAGTTTCACTTACTCTTCCGTCTGAATTGCAGGAGTTGGTTACCCGCTACAAACCAAGTGACAAGCTTTCCATCGTATTTTCAAGAAACGGGGTTGAAAAAACCGTAACGGCCACTTTAAAAAACAAGGCTGGTAATTTTGATATTGTTAAATTAGATAATTCCACCCTGTCAAAATTAGGAGCCGAATTTGTAACATTGGATTCAAAGAAGGCGAAGGAATACGGTGTGCCTGGTGGTGTTATTGTTAAAAAGATTGGCTCAGGAGCGCTGAGTGATCAAACAAGAATGAGAGATGGTTTTATCATTGTTAAAGTGAATGATAAGGATATTAAAAATATTGATGAGTTGATTAAAGTGTTGGGCAGTAATGCAAAAACATTTACAGTAAGTGGTTTTTACCCGGGTTACGATGGATTGTATGATTACCCGATTACT
>JANPIJ010000450.1:0-4619 GCA_031424955.1 Ferruginibacter sp.
TCGCTGGATGTACGGCAGGAAAGTACCATCCATAGCAATGTATTGGCTGATATTGCAGCAAAACAACAGTATATCCCGGTCAACTATGCTGACCTGGCCGCTGATGAAAAGCTCTCCTTACTTACCGGCATAACAACAGTAATTACCGATGAGATTTTTGAAAATGAATTAACCACCGACACCATCGCCACCATAAAAGCAATAAAAAGTATCCAGGAATTTAATGGCGAAGTGGGTTGCAACCGGTATATCATCAGCCAGTGCAACAGTGCAGTAAATGTGCTGGAAGTATACGGGCTGTTTTTATTGTGTGGCTGGCAGCAGGAGGCCATGCAAATAGATATTGTTCCATTGTTTGAAACCGTGGATGATTTGCAGCACGCGGCGGAAGTAATGCAAACATTATACTCCGACAAAATTTACGGAGCACATCTTGAACGCAGAAACAAGCGCCAGACCATCATGCTTGGTTTTAGTGATGGCACCAAAGATGGCGGCTATTTAATGGCCAACTGGAGTATCTATAAAGCGAAGGAAGAACTAACGGCCATATCCAAGGAATATGGCATTGAAGTCGTTTTCTTTGATGGCCGTGGCGGCCCTCCATCAAGAGGAGGTGGAAAAACACATAAGTTTTATGCATCCATGGGGCAGAACATTTCCAATAAGGAAATACAACTGACCGTTCAGGGGCAAACCGTAAGTTCTAATTTTGGAACAGTAGATGCTGCGCAATATAATATTGAGCAATTACTACATGCAGGTATATCAAACGACTTGTTTAACAACCGTGATATCACCCTGGCAAAAGATGAGGAAAGTTTGCTGGAAGAACTGGCCAATGAAAGTTTTGCAAAATACAGTTCCCTTAAAAACCATCCGTATTTCGCCGATTACCTTTCGCAGGTAAGCCCACTGAAATTTTACAGTGAAACCAATATTGGCAGCAGGCCGGCCAAGCGTGCAGGTGGTAGTAAATTATCGTTTAAAGACCTGCGTGCCATTCCTTATGTAGGCGCCTGGGCACAGTTAAAACAAAATGTAACAGGTTATTTTGGAGTAGGGAGCGCTTTAAAAGCACTCGACAAACAAGGGAAATTCGGGGAGGTGAAAGCGCTTTACAAAAATTCACTGTACTTTAAAACATTGCTGGATAATTGTGAAATGGCGATGAAAAAATCCTTTTTCCCATTAACCGCCTTCCTGGCCAAAGATGAAAAGTATGGCGTTATATGGAATATGATTTTTGACGAATTTAATCTCACCCAACAATATGTATTAAAGCTGTCAGACCGGTCAGAACTGATGAGCGATTACCCGGTTGACCAGCTATCCATCATGATGCGGGAAAGGATTGTGATGCCATTGCTTACAATACAGCAGTTTGCCATCATGAACATCAGGGAGATAGAAGACAATCTGATCAATTCCCCATTAAAAGAAACCTACGAAAAATTAGTAATCCGGTCTTCATTCGGAATCATTAATGCCGGCAGAAATTCAGCTTAGATCATCTGATTCAATTTTGCGTATTTCTAATAAAACCCTTTCTGATCCAGCTTTAAAAAAGAACCAGAAAGGGTTTTAGCATTTACGGGAGGTACGGGAACGATAACCGCTTTAGCCCCCAGTCAGACCGGGACGGTCAGACTGGGGGCTAAAGACATGTAAAAATTTTACCAATGGTTAGGTTATAAAAATGCTTTGCCGTAGGTTTGTTGCAATCAAAACCAAACACATGAAAATTAAAAACGCCCTGTTTAGCCTTTTTGCCATTCTTATATTTTTCGAAAGCACCAGCCTGCTGGCGCAAACCACCCTTACATTGAGCCCGAAGGTGGTAAAAGGTCAGTTACCCAATGGCCTTACGTATTTTATTTTACCCAATAAAAAGCCCGAAAATAAAGTGGAGCTCCGGCTGGCGCTTAATGCAGGCTCTATCAATGAGGATGATGACCAGCAGGGGTTGGCTCATATGGCCGAGCACATGGCTTTTAACGGAACAAAGAATTTTAAAAAGAATGACATCGTTTCCTTCCTGCAGGATATTGGTGTGGGCTTTGGCAGCGACCTAAATGCATATACCAGCTTTGATGAAACGGTTTATATTTTACCCATCCCCACCAGCAAACCTGAAAACCTGGAAAAAGGATTCCAGGTACTGGAAGACTGGGCGCACAATGTTACTTATAACAACGACGATATCGATGGAGAGCGGCCGATCATCCTGGAAGAAAGCCGTCTTGGAAAAGGCGCTAACGACCGGATGTTTAAAAAACTTTTTCCAAAACTCTTTAAAGGTTCACTATACGCTAACCGTTTGCCTATTGGTGTTGACAGCATCATTAAAAGCTTCCCCCATCCGGCTATAAAAAGATTTTACAAAGACTGGTACCGGCCAAATTTAATGGCAGTGATCGTAGTTGGAGACATCACGGTGGAAAAAGCCGAAGCATTGATTAAAAAACATTTTTCGGGATTGACGAATCCTGAAACCATTAAAGAAAGAAAATATGCGGCATTCCCCCCCTACACATCTTCAGATGCATTGGTAGTTACAGACAAGGAAGCTACCGGCTACCAGGTAATGGTACAATACCCAGCCTTTGTAAAACAGGATATTGTGACGGATTCTGATTATAAGAATATGGAAATCCGTTCTTTGTTTTCCACCATTTTTAATCAACGGTTGCAGGAACTTACCCAAAAAGAGAACCCGCCATTTGTATTTGCCTACGGAAGTTTTGGATCTTATGCAAGGGGCTATGATGCTTTTTCGCTGGCCGCGGGGTCGGGCACCAATAGCCCTGAAACAGCCTTAACCGCTTTGATGACTGAAGCGGAAAGGGTCAAACGTTTTGGCTTTACACAGGCAGAACTGGACAGGGCTAAAAAGAGCTTGCTGAACAGGATGGAAAAATTATATAACGACCGGGATAAAACCGAGTCGTCCTCCCTGGTTGGTGAACTGGTTCAGCATTTCCTGGAAAAGGAACCAATGCCCGGTATTGAAGTAGAATATGAACTGGCAAAAAAGATTATACCGACCATCACACTTGAAAATATCAATGCGGTATTGGATATAATAAAAGGCGATAAGAACAAACTGGTAGCTGTAATGGGACCGGAGGGCACCGATAAGGTGGTTCTTCCCGACAGTTTGAAATTGATGCAAACGCTGGCTACCGTGGAAAAAGCTGACGTAAAAGCGTACGAAGAAAAAGCAGTTGCTGCCAACCTGCTTAATAAGGAACCAAAAGCCGGTAAAGTAATTACCAAAACGGTCAATCCAAAACTGGGTACTACCGAATTGAAACTTTCCAATGGCGTAACTGTTACGCTTAAAAAAACTGATTTCAAGAATGACGAAATCGTTATGTCTGCTTCCCGCTTCGGCGGAAAGAATGAATACGGCCTGAAGGACAAATTCAATGCAGAATATGCTACCCAGATTGCATCCACGATGGGCTTTGGCAACTTCTCTCCTACTGATTTAAGAAAGTCGCTGGCTGGCAAAACTGCTGCTGCCAATGATGTATTTACAGGAACCAAAGATGGTTTTAACGGAAGCAGTTCTGTTAAGGATATAGAAACCATGCTCCAGTTATTGTACCTGCATGTAACGGCTCCGCGAAAAGACACCGGGCTTTTCAATTCATTTATTCAAAAGAACAAATCGCAATATGCTATGCTGGGTGCCAATCCGCAGGCGGCCTTTGTAGACACCTTTTATAAAACAATGTATGTTAACAATCCGTTGGCGCCGGTAGCTGTACCTCATGTAGAGTATTTCGACCAGGTGAAATTAGACCGGGCGATGGAAATTTACAAAGCACATTTTGGTGATGTAAGTGGTATGCAGTTTGCCTTTGTTGGAAATATTGACGAACAAAAACTGATTCCACTGATTGAAAAGTACATCGCCTCTTTGCCATCCAGCGGCAAAAAATTTACCTATACGGATAATAAAGTTCGCACCGCAAAAGGGAAGCTGAATTTAAATGCTTACAAAGGCAAGGAAGAAAAAAGTTTGATCCTTGCGGTGTTTTCCGGTGAAGCGCCTTACAATGAAGATGAAGCGCTAAAAGCAGAGGCTTTAACCCAGGTACTGAATATCCGCATCATCGAGGAACTGCGTGAAAAGGTGCAGGGAATTTATGGCGGTGGCATCTTTGGCGGCCTCGAAAAAATACCCTATAGCGGCTATTCATTTATTGCACAATTACCCTGTGGCCCCGAAAAGGCAGATACTTTAACGCAGGCATTGCAAGCGGAAATAACCAAAATCCGTAAGAATGGTATTGAAGAAAGCTACCTGGATAAGGTAAAGAAACAATGGCTGGAAACACATAAGGAAACCATTAAAAGCAATAGTGCCTGGGCCGGTAATATCATCAGCAGCAAAGTAGAAGGTGAAAACATTGATCGTTTTGTAAACTACGAAAAATATGTAGCTAAATTAACCACTGCGGATATCAAGAAAGTAGCCAACACTTACCTGAGCGGAAGTTAAAGTTGACAATGAAAATATCAGTAGTCAGCATTTAAGTTTATGCGAACCGCTGGGCTGTGTGATGAATTCAGCCAACAGATTACAGATTGGTTTCAAAGATACTGTG
>JANPIJ010000451.1:0-1954 GCA_031424955.1 Ferruginibacter sp.
AGTCTTGCGTGGCTACCATTATTTTCCCAACTCTTATCCTGGACACCCGATTTTCCCCAGGAAGGCACAACGCCTTTTGAGATAACCATGAATAGTACCAAGGGAAACCAGGCCCTCAACTTTTATACTCCTACCAGCGATGTGTATGTGCACACAGGGGTTATTACCAATTTAAGTACAACAACTTCAGACTGGCGCTATGTACGCCCCGCAAATTTTAATGCTCCTGTTCCCGCACTCAATGCAGCCAATGTGGGTACCTTTCCCCATCGCTGGAGATTTACCATCAATGGTGGAATTCGTGCATTTTATGGTGTACCCCCGGGTGAAACCATTTTAAAAATTGCTATTCTATTTCGCAATGGCGCTGGCAATAAAGTGCAGCGCAACCTCGATGGGAGCGATATGTACATTCCCATTAGCAATGGCAGCCTTGCTGTAAAGTTTACCACTCCACCTGTTCAACCTACTTTTTTTCCCACTCCTGAGCCCATTACAAAAGCCGTGGGTGATAACATTGCTGCAACTGCAGTGGCAAGCAGTCCTGCAGGCAGCACTACCAAGAGGAAGTATTTTAATGGAGCGCTGGTTACCGGCCCTTCAGCTGGCGCCAGTATTTCTGCTAATCCTACTATTGTTACAACCGGCACGCAGGAACTGGTTGCAGAAGCATTTGATGGGGTGACCACAAAGCGTGATACCCTTAAATTTTTCGTGCCAGGCACCACCGTAATACAGGCATTGCCCGCAGGAGTAAAAGATGGCATCAACTATCACGCCGATGCAACTACGGCAACCCTCGTTATGTATGCTCCCGGCAAAACCAGGATCACCGTAATTGGCGACATGCCCGGAAGTAACTGGGGCGAACAAACGCAATATCAAATGAAAAAAACGCCAGACGGAAACTACTGGTGGACTACTTTGACCGGCCTCACGCCGGGCACAGAATATGCCTTTCAATACCTTGTAGATGGCAACCTCAGAATTGGTGAACCGTATGCCGAAAAAATATTGGATCCCTGGAATGACCAATTCATACCAACAAGTACATACCCTGGTTTAAAACCTTATCCAGCAGGGCTTACCTCTGGAATCGTAAGTGTGCTGCAAACCAATGCGCCCGGCTACACCTGGCAAACGACTGGTTACACCCGGCCTGATAAAAGAAATTTGATGGTTTACGAGTTGTTGCTGCGGGATTACCTGGCGGCACACGATTGGAAAACTTTGAATGATACTTTAAACTATATAAAGAAACTTGGCATCAATACGATTCAGTTAATGCCTATCAACGAATTTGAGGGTAACCTCAGTTGGGGCTACAACCCGGATTACTACCTGGCTCCTGATAAATATTACGGTCCAAAAAATGAATTAAAAGCATTCATAGACAGTTGTCATAAAAAAGGAATTGCGGTGGTAATGGACATTGCACTGAATCATTCCTTTGGTTTGTCTCCCATGGTGCAGCTTTATTTTGATGCCACCAACAACCGGCCTGCCGTCAACAATCCCTGGTTTAACCCTGTAGCAAAGCATGCTTACAACGTGGGCTATGATATGAACCACGAAAGCATGGCCACCCGTTATTTTACCAGCAGGGTAGTAACGCACTGGCTGACTGAATACAAAATTGACGGATTCCGTTTTGACCTTTCTAAAGGATTTACTCAAACCCAAACCTGCGATGGCAACGGTGCCAATTGCAATGAGGCGGGTATGGCTAATTATGATTTGAGCCGCATCAATATCTGGAAGCGCTATTACGATACCTTGCAATTAAAATCTCCGGGCTCGTACGGCATACTGGAGCATTTTGCCAATAACGACGAGGAGCTCGAGTTGGCAAATTACGGGCTGATGCTTTGGGGGAATATACACTACAATTTTGGCGAAGCAGCCATGGGCTGGGTGGGTAATTCGAATTTTGATGGTGCCCTGCACATCACAA
>JANPIJ010000452.1:0-13374 GCA_031424955.1 Ferruginibacter sp.
CCTGATTTTCATGTCAGGGAATTGAGAGCCGATGCGAAATCCAAAGGAATTAAAATGATGATGCATCATGAGACCTCCGGTTCGGTACGCAATTATGAGCGTCATTTGGATACCGCCTATAAGTTTATGAAAGCAAATGGGTATGATGCAGTGAAGAGCGGCTATGTGGGCCCGATACTTCCAAGGGGCGAAAATCATTACAGCCAATGGATCATTAACCATTACCAGTATGCTATTGAAAAAGCGGCAGCATATAAGATCATGGTAAATGCGCATGAAGCAGTGCGGCCAACCGGTATTGCCCGTACTTATCCAAACCTGATAGGGAATGAAGCGGCAAGAGGAACAGAGTACCAGGCCTTTGGTGGATCGAAAGCCAATCATGTAACGGTGCTGCCATTTACAAGGTTGATTGGAGGGCCAATGGATTATACACCCGGTATTTTTGAAATGGACATCAGTAAGATCAATCCGGCCAATAAGAGCCATGTAAACAGCACGTTGGCCAACCAGCTTGCTTTGTATGTAACGATGTACAGCCCGCTGCAAATGGCGGCAGATTTGCCGGAGCATTACAATAAATTTCCGGATGCATTTCAGTTTATAAAAGATGTTGCAATCGATTGGGACGACAGCAAATACCTGGAAGCAGAACCCGGGGAGTATATTACCGTTGCCCGCAAGGCGAAGAGAACAGGTAATTGGTTTGTGGGCAATGTAAACGGCGAACAGCCAAGAACATCTGCCATCACATTTGATTTTTTACAGCCAGGCAAAAACTATACTGCCACTATTTATGCAGATGCAACAGATGCACATTATAAAACCAACCCGCAGGCCTATACGGTACGTAAATTAATGGTAAACAATAAATCAACACTATCTCAATTTTCTGCTCCGGGTGGTGGCTATGCCATCAGCATTATGGGCGCCCGTAAGTAGTGATAACGGACCTGGTTATTGTCCACACTGCTAATTCCAGCAATGCACAGCCTTGGTTCGTGTCTCACAAACCAAGGCTGTGCATTGCGCATTAAAGCTAAGTTTATTTACCTCTTTTTTATGGTCGGCGGGGAGAGGTTCGTGAGATACGAACCCCGGCATCAGAAAATGCGCTTAATTCCCAGCAATGTCTCTTTCACAAGGGCTGTGTGGTTGCAAGGACGTTGCGTTGTTAGATGAGAACCCACCAAGGCAATAGAAAATGCGCTTCATTATTATTATGCGGTCGTTTGCCCTGCAGGGTTTGTTGCAGTGGATGGGTTATGATGCTCTATTCGCCTTGAAATCAGGGTAGCAACTAACAGGTTTGGTACCCAACACAACCAGGCAACAATTGTATATGCCGTTGTAAAATTGCCAAAAATCATCATTAAAACCGGAAGCCATATTCTCAGTGTTACGGCGGAAAAGCAGGCAGCATAACTATACACCATCATCTGCTGATGTTTTTCAGTTAATCCATTCCTGATGTTTACGTAAGCCCTTATAGTGGTACTCAACCAAATTACTCCCAGACATATAAATCCGAACGAAGATAAAAGGCCCCCGGTGGCGAAAAAGCCAATGAATATTCCTGCAATTGAACTAAGTATTACTGCAATAATATAGGTCATACCGATTCGCCTATGGAGCATAGGACTTTTGTTTCTGAAATTTGGATTGAATTGTGTCCAACCTATCAATAAAGCCAGTCCTCCTAAAATAATATGCGTATAAAACCCAATGTTCCAAAAACTGTTTGCCAATAACTCAATGGGTTTTGAACTTAATAATCCAAACTTCCTGTCAATTAAAAAATAGATGCCTGGATACAGTCCAATTACAATTGCTAAAACAACCATTAAAATCCATAAAATCTTTCGTGTCATAATGCTGTTTTGTTAAATTGTTATACGCAGTTGTATGTCGGTATGATCTGCTCTGCGGGCCTAAGTTTTTGTCCTGCTTGCTGGTACAAATTCAAAAGTCATCATTATTCCATGCCTCCGCAATTCCCCCCGGCAATCTTTCTTACGACCTGCGTCTCCCATTCAAAAGCTTCCAAGGCGATCCTGCGCAGGTTTTTTGTCCTTTCAGTTTTCAGAAACCGGAGGACTCTCTGCCTGGCCCGAACGAACTGTCTGATTTAATATCCCAAATGTAGCATGTGTCCCTGAAATATAAAAGCCTCTTCCGTCCTTAGCCTACCATTTAAGAACTTCCCAGGCGAGTCTCTGCATAAAAGAGTTCCAAATTTTTGAGTGGTTACTTGCAGGACTCTCGCCGTGCTACGGAGCAGTCCAGAATGATTTGAAAGAGCAATATACATTTACATATTAGTGCCACCTGATTAACGGCGGGGCATGCCGCGATGAGTTGTTTTGTTTGAATAGTCTAAAGGACTCGCCTGGCAAGTATTTGAGGATATCCGGAACGGAAGGAAAATTGGATCGTATTAGTTTGAGTTTCCAGCCCTGAGAAGTTTTAAAGTGTTCGGAGGAAACCTTCCACGGAAGTAGGGCTGCCTTTATTTTGATTTTGCTGAAGTAAAAATTCCAAACAGGTCGTATGGTTCCTTACTAAAATAGTCATTGAAAAAAAAGGCCGTAAGGAAAACGAAACCAACAAAAGCAAGCACAAGCAGCAACTGAACTTTGGTTGTTTTTTGGATATCCTGTTTTGATTTGCTGTCACAAACTTCACCCGGACAGTATTGTGCTTTTTCTTTATAAAACATTGAATAGAATTTGCATCCCAAACAAATACCAAATGCTGATTCAAAGAATAAGAACACCAGGCAAATAAGACAGATAATACCCGTTACCGGGCTGTATGAATTAACTACTACCATTAAAACAAACATCGTTGCCGACAGGACTACACCAATTATCCATGCAAACTTTTTTTGTTGCGCACCCACATATTCAGGTACCTGGTTACCAACAATCAAACGCCCGATTATCAATGTAGGAGAAAATGCAGGGTTGATAAATACGCGTATAATGAAATCAGCGAGGAATATGGTGATCACATATTTTACCGGCAAGAAATTGTTTTTAAAAATAATCAGCATTAAGGAGATGAACGTGGCTAAAAATAGTATTCCTGCTGATGCTCTTATTTCTCTTTCATTTAAAACAGGAATGTCATATCCTTCTATATTTTCTCCAAATTGTATCAGTTTGTTCATGTTCTTATTTTTTAAACAGGTTGGGTAAATCAGCAATTTTGTTTTAATAAAACCGAAAAAAAGCCTGTTTCATAAAAGTAATTTTTATTAGCAGTGATTCAGGCATCCGGACATCGTATACAAGAATAGTGGATTAAAGAAACCAATGCAGGCCGACCTCAATAAACAGCAGGTTATGGTAAACAAACAACCTGGTAATGTCAATTACACCCTCCAAATCCCCGCTGAATGACTTCAGCCCGGCAGGTTCCTGAAGGTATATTTTCAAGCCTTACAAAAATGAAGAATGAGCATCTTTTGTTTTGTCAGCCCTAATGATGCGTAACTTTATAAGGAAGTAATTTGTCCTTATGCAATTCTTTGTCGAAAAAAAATCGGTTGTTAGAAAAATCTGGGGTAAGAGCGACACCGTACTGTTTATTTTTGCGGGTGCTTCTGCTGAATTTGCCCTAAATAAAGCCGTGGACTGGCTTTACTTTACCGGCAAGCTTCCTTCCGATCCGATAGGGCGGCTGTTCTCCACGGTCAGGTATGCAAGAAGGATTGTTTTTTCGTCAATGGATGAAGCCCATGAAGCAATTGATACCCTGCGGCAAATACACACTGCGGTGGAACAAGGCCGCGGCTTTTCCATACCCGAATGGGCTTTTCGGGATGTGCTGTTTATGTTGATACATTATTCCATTGCATCATACGAGCTGCTCGAAAAAAAATTAAGCGATGAAGAAAAGGAAGAAGTATACAATGTTTTTTATCGTGTTGGCGTAAGGATGGGATTGAAAGAGTTACCACTTACTTATATCGGGTGGCTGCCGGTAAGAAAGGCGCATTTAACAGAAGACCTGCAAATGAGTGAGTACACTGCCGATCTTTTTAAACAATATAAAAAGCACCTTGGCGCCATGCGGTTTAAGGTATTGATAGAAGGTCAAAAACTGGTGGTGCCCGGCAGGGTAAAAGAGTTGTTGCATTTTAGTGATTTTTCTTTGCTTACGCCGGTAGTGCCGGTATATAAAATCAGCAGGCTGATGAAGATGGACTGGATGCTTAAAAATATCCTGCTCCCCTCCGATTATAAAGATCAAATAGACGAACTGGATGTGCAGCCGGGTTAAAAGCGAATGGCGCATAGCCGGGCTTTTATGCCGGTTTGTTTTGTTTCTATTGCCAGGCGGGTCTCCGCCGAAAACGCTCCGGATTTTTGAGCAGTTACAGCGGGACTCGCCGTGCTACGGAGCGACCCTGATGATTTGAGAGAGCCCAATACATTTACCTTTTCGGCTCAGCCCATTAACAGCGGGGCCTGCAGCCAGGAGGCTTCTATTCCCAGGCGAGTCTCCGCAGAAAGTGCTCCGGATTTTTGAGCAGTTACAGCGGGACTCGCCGTGCTACGGAGCGACCCTGATGATTTGAGAGAGCCCAATACATTTACATGTTCGGCTCCCCCGATTAACGGCGAGTCCTGCAGCCGGGTGACTTAAGAAGGGAAGTGGATGTGTGCAGAGACTCGCCTTGGAAGTCTTTTCTTCCGACCTGAGTTGCCGATTCAAAAACTTCCCAGGCGAGTCTCAACAGAGAAGAGCTCCAAATTTCGAACAGTTACCGCAGGACTCGCCGCCTATTCCGAATGAACGGTCAAATTAATATCAGCCAGTTCTTTAAAATTTAATACAGGATATTTAGCATGTACTCCCTGAATATAAAAACTTGCAGAACTGTCGTTGTAAGCAGCGGCATTATCCGCCAGCCGCCATTTACCGGTACAAGGATTCTCATGCATGTAATCCAGTTTTTGCCAGGTAAAAGTATCGCTATTACATTCCTTCCAATCAAAACTATCTTCCCATACTTCATGTAGTTTGCCTCTTTTTTTGTCGCTCTTGTTTACGCCATTTTCCAATTGTTTCAGCAAATCAGTATTCCCTGTTTTTATTAAACGGTCAATGATTGCATAGCCTATAAACCTTTTTCCATCGCCAATAATTGTATTGATACTTTTAGCCGTTTTTCTAAAGGCAATAGTTGCATGTACATGGTTGGGCATTATCACAAACCCGGTAATATAATGGCTTTGTTTTTTTAACGTGTCAAACCAGTTGTACACTAAATCATAGCCATCTGTAATGGCAAATAATTGCAACCAGTTGTAGCATGTAAATGTGATAAAGAAGTGTCCATTGTCAAAAGGTATTTTTCTTTTTACGGGCATGATACTAAGATAGACAATTTTATTACTGATCCCGAACGATCCTTGCAGGTACCGCTTTGACAATTAATTGAAATCGAATCGTGTAAATTTAGGCACCCTACCCTGATAGGCGGCGAGTCCTGCAGCGTATGCTGGTTGTTAGATTTATTTAACTTGTGCAGAGACTCGCCTTGGAAGTTTTTAAGGGGGAAGACTCGGAGCGGAAGAAATTTTTTCCTGCATATCAGCCTGTTGATGTTATTTATTACCAGCCATTTTGTTTTCCACCCGCTTTCAATTACATTCGTCAACGCTAAACTTTAAGGCCTGTTCCGGCGCTGCAAAAATCAAAGCCTGTTATGAAAAAGATACTGCTATATATCGTCACTGTTGTTGCCATCACTACAGCAACTGCGCAAACTAAATACCTAACCATCAGCAAACAAAAACTACTCGATAAAATCAGGGGCGGCTGGGCGGGCCAAACCATCGGGGTAACTTTTGGCGGGCCTTATGAATTTCGTTTTTCGGGAAGCTTTATTGGCGATTACCAGTCACTCGTATGGTATGATGGTTACCTGAAAAAGACGATGCTGGACAACCCGGGTTTATACGATGACCTTTACATGGACCTTACGTTTGTAGATGTGTTTGAAAAATACGGGCTCGACGCCCCGGTTGATTCCTTTGCTCAGGCCTATGCAAGGGCAGGGTATATGCTTTGGCATGCCAACCAGGCCGGGCGGTATAACCTGCTTCACGGAATGAAAGCACCGTCCAGCGGTCATTGGCTCAACAACCCCCACGCTGATTGCATTGACTACCAGATAGAAAGTGATTTTGCCGGATTAATGAGCCCGGGCTTGCCCAATACAGCCTCTGCCATCAGCAATAAAATCGGGCATATCATGAATTACGGCGACGGCTGGTACGGAGGTGTTTTTGTTGGGGCGATGTATTCGCTGGCCTTTACTTCCAATGATGTCAGCTACATTGTTTCCGAATCGCTCAAAACCATACCCGGGCAAAGCAGGTTTTACCAGGTGATCAGGGATGTAATACAATGGCACCGCCAGTATCCCACCGACTGGAAAAGGACCTGGCTGGAACTGCAAAGAAAATGGGCGGATGATATCGGTTGCCCCGATGGGGTTTTTGCACCCTTCAATATTGACGCAACGGTGAATGCTGCTTATGTTGTAATGGGCCTGTTATATGGCAACGGCGATTTCACCCAATCGATGGAAGTGGCTACCCGCTGTGGCCAGGATGCCGATTGTAACCCTTCCAGCGTGGGCGGTATACTGGGCACTGTGTTGGGGTACGACAAAATCCCGGCCTATTGGAAAATGGGCCTGAAGGAAGCGGAGGATATCCATTTTAAATTTACCACGATGTCTTTAAACAATACCTACCAAACGGGTTTAAAACATGCCATGGAAAATATCCAGCGGAATGGTGGTACCGTTGCAGGGGAGATGGTAAAGATACCCGTGCAGTCACCCGTTGCCGTAAAACTGGAACAAAGTTTTGAGGGGCATTATCCCCTGGCTAAGATCCCCGTAATATGGTCTGCCAGCCGTGATGAAATTAGTTTTGAATTTGAGGGGATTGGCTTTGTAGTAAAAGGCGGCCCTGCAACCGATAAAGTTGCAGACTATGTTTTCAACACCGAATTATGGATAGATGGCAAACTGGTAGAAAAGCCCGAACTGCCGGTGAACTTTACCACAAGGCGTCATGAAATGGCCTGGAAATACAACCTGCCAATGGGCAGGCACCAGGTAAAGATCCGGATTTTAAACAGGAGCAATCAATACATAATCAAAGACGCCGAAGCGATCATTTATACCAATCAACCGGTAAACGGAATGCAGTCGAGGCTGGATATTCGGTATTGAAATTTTCCCCGGGAAGTGATGCCGGTGCCCGCAATAGCAGCAAATGAAATGTTTTGTTGCAGGCGTGGACGGGGAACGGCGGGCAGATTGAATACGATACGAGTTGGAAGTAAATATTTATTTTGTTCCGCATCCACCAGGTTTTCCCAATGCGAACCAAAGGCTTTTTCAAAGCTGACCGAAGACGCCGGCGGACGGGTGACCAGGTATATGTGCAATAAAAAATCAACATGGTATAAATGCCCATTACACTGGTGAAGACCGGGCCCGTTGCCAGTCTTGCAATGGTGCTTAATATCCCAATTAAAACGAGCAACGGCAATAATGCGGAAATATACAGTTTTAAGAACCACAAAGCCGGTGCAGGCGAGCGTAAACGAAGGAAGAGCGTGATGCTCATTAATGCGGCCAAACAAACTGAAACAGCCGCAGAAATTTGAACGATTAATTTTATACTATCCAACCGGATTCTTTTTCCTCAAAATAAAGACACCAAAGGATGAAATGAAATGATAGTGGTCAGCGATTGAGCTGATTTTAAAATCAGGATTATCCACCGGGTAGTGGCCAACATAAACGGCCGCTGCGGGGCGGATATTTTATTCCCGGCTATCCTGCTGCGGGGGAGCCGGTGCTTCCCATTTCTTTTTAAGCTGCATGATGCAAGCTCTGCTGACCGGCGCATGGGCTGTGGAAACTGTTGAATTTTTATTCCGAAACGGTTGTGAAAAATACCGCACCCTGCCGGCTGTTGTAGGTATAACTGCCAATCATAATGGTGGAACCGTCAAAAGCCAGTGCATCGGGCCAGCGCTGCGCCGGATCGCTGGTGGTATAATTATAAATGCGCCGTTTTTTCACCCATTGCCCATTTTCCAGTGCATATACCCACACGTTTCCCGCTTAAGATAAGCAAGGGGAATTGATGTTGATTATTCGATTAAGGTTGTTTGGTAGTTCCTGGTTTAATATCGGATATGTTTGTGTTAGCGGTCATTGTATTGCGACATTCCATGAACGCAAAGTGTGAATCTTGTAATTTTTTCCCCAAATAGCGTAACACTTCTTTAAATTTTAGACACAACCTTTATGGAGCGGTAATTGTACCGTATTTAAACACCGTTGAGCATCAAAATTCAAAATATGGTTGTGGTGACACCTTAACAAATAATAACTAAATATGAAGTTCAGTAAATTTTTATAAGCAGCCTTGTTAGGAAGCATTAGCATGTTTGTTTGGGGAACATCTCACATATGTTTCTAATTACAGGTATCGGTTATAAACCTTTGCCAAACGAAAGCAAGATCATACAGACACTTAAAGATACTATTTCAGAAAAGGGTTTGTATTTTTTCCAGGTAAAAGATTTTAAAAACACACTGTATGAAAATAAATTCCATGTCACAAGAAGAACTTATCGTTGAAATAGAAAATGTCAACCGGGAGTTCATACAACGACTTTCCAAATTCTCATTGGAGTTACTGAATAAAACTAAGACAGAAGAAAGCTGGACAGCTGGTCAGGTAACAGAACACATCATCAAGTCCAACGGGGGAATTCTTAACCAGTTACTAAAGGGCATTGAAACTACCACTAACCGACCTTTTGATGAACAGGTTGATTTAATAAAAAATATTTTCCGTAGTGAAGCTAAAATGAAAACCGCCCCTGTTTTAGAGCCTCATCAACCTCCACATGACCTTGAAGATTTAATGAATTCTTTGAACCAGCAAAAAGCTCAACAGCTAAAAACAATAAAGGAAAAGGAACTAACAGGACTAAGCAGTGAATTGCAATTCCCGCCGGCTCCTAATGGTTTGACAAGATATGAATGGCTTATTTTTATGATAGAACATACTCGTCGACATGGTAAACAAATTGAAAATATTTATGAAGAAATCTCATAAGTAAATATTTATAAAATCTAAGAAAAGTAGACCCTTTAAAAAAGGTTGACGGTCTGTAATGAAACAGTGAATAACGGACCGATAACATTTATTACAAATGATTTGGGCATTTGGCTTAATGGAAAGTTGGTTTTGTGTTTGGGATAAATTGTCAAATCCGAAAATAAGGCTTGATTAAATTCCAAACCCGCTTTAGTAGCGGGACGTTAGCGGTCATTCATTAAGACGGCCAGGTGAAAACAGTATATTAAAAAATATGACAAAAACAGAAATAGCAAAAGCTTTCTCAAACGGAGAATTTGAAAAAACAAACAAGTTCATTTCGGATACAGCAGTTTGGACTGTTGTAGAGGAAGATACTTTTATAGGTAAACAAGCAATCATTGGAAATTGTGAGCAAGTCGGTAGTTACTTCCAATCCGTGACAACTGACTTCAAAACACTGAACATAATAGCTGAAGGAAATAAAGTAGTAATTAATGGAACTGCCGAGTTTCTGAGACACAACCAACGAATTTCATTTGTTTCAGCTTGTGATGTATATGAGTTTGATGATAACAATCAAATTCAAAATATCACATCTTATTGTATTCAAAAAGCTAAAAATGATTAGCAGAAAATATGAAAACAATATTTGATGAAGCAACAAGAGATGCGGTGATTGTAAGGATTAATTCACTCAACGAAAATAGTACTGCAAATTGGGCAAAATGAATTTTTACCAGATGCTGAAACATTGCACACTTTATGATGAATGGATGTTAGGGAAGAATAAACCTGTGTATAAGCAAGTATTCATGGGACGTTTATTTGGTAAAACGGCTTTGAAAGATTTTGTCAGAGATGACAAGTCTGCCGGTCAGTTGTTCTTAACTGCGGCTTTTAATTATAAATTTAGCTTCAGTTACGGGCGAACAGTTGGCCAATACCCCGCCTTTGGCAATGCAAAACCTTGCCTGCAAGCATTTCGACAATCCGTAGCAAGAACTACCTCTAAATCCATTTTAAACACAAACAACTACATTTTGGACACAACCAAATTTTATAAACTTATCACCTTTGCACTTCACAATTAAATAAAAAAGATGAAGTACAAAATTTTAGGTAATACAGGTTTGAAAGTTTCAACCATTTGTTTAGGCACAATGAATTATGGAGGTAAAGGTTTTTTCGGCTATATGGGTAATCTTGATCAAAATGCAGTTGACGAACAAATTAAAACCGTAACAGAAGCAGGAGTTAATTTTATTGACACCGCAAATATTTATTCCGGGGGACTTTCGGAAGTTATGATAGGGCAAGCAATCAAAAACCTTTCTATCAACAGAGACAATTTAGTTTTGGCAACAAAAGTAAGAGGCTCAATGGGTAAAAGCGAAAACGACAGGGGGCTTTCAAAGAAGCATATAATCCAACAAGTTGAAGCCAGCTTGAAAAGACTTGGGACAGATTATATTGACCTTTATCAAATACATACAGCAGACCCATTAACACCAATTGAAGAAACTATTAAAACATTAGACGATTTAGTGCGAAGTGGAAAAATCAGATATTTCGGTGCAAGTAATATTTCTGCCTGGCAATTGATGAAAGGTTTGGCTTATTCTCAATACAATCATTTGGACAGGTTTGCATCTCTTCAAGCCAATTACTCATTAGACGTAAGAGATGCAGAACGTGAAATTACACCTATGCTACAAGACCAGAAAGTAGGAATGATGGTTTGGAGTCCATTAAGTGGAGGTTTACTTACAGGCAAATACAAAAGAGATGGACAAAAAGAAGAAGGCAGGTTGAACAGCTTTCCATTCCCACCTTTTCACGAAGAAAGAGCATATAATGTTTTAGATATACTTTCACCAATGGCAAAACAAAAACAAGTTTCAGTTTCTCAATTGGCATTGGCTTGGTTATTACATCAGCCAGTCGTAAGTAGTATTATTATTGGAGCTACCAAATTACACCAACTTCAAGACAACTTAAAATCTGTTGATGTTGTATTTACAACAGATGAATTAAATCAGTTGAACGAAGTAAGTAAATTGCCCGTTGAATATCCTGCAAATGTTTTAGAAGTAATGACAATGGATAGAAGTGCGGGGGTTGATTTTTTAAATGCTTAAATTCACAAAATAATAAAGCAGGCAGTAAATCATAACTGCCTGCTTTTTCTTAGATGATGAAAAACACGGAACAAAATATCAAAAAAATAAGTTCAGTTAAAGAATTACATTCTTTTATGGGTTTACAAAGTCCATTAAATCCTTTGATAACAATTATTGACCATTCTGAAACGATAAATATTCACAAATCCAATAATGGAAAACTGCTTTTAGATTTTTATAATATTTCAATCAAAAGAAGTTTTAAAGGGAAATTAAAATATGGTAAAAATAACTATGATTTTGACGATGGAACGATGTCTTTTATCGCACCAAACCAAATAATCAGCATAGATAGCGAAGACGATAGAAATAGCGATGGTTGGTCTTTATTATTTCATCCCGATTTAATAAGGCAATATCCATTAAGCAAAGCAATTAAAAATTATGGCTTTTTTTCTTATGCTGTAAACGAAGCACTTCATCTTTCAGACGAAGAAGAAAAAACAGTTGAAGCAATTGTTCAAAACATTCAAAAAGAAATAAATTCAAGATTAGACAATTTTAGTCAAGACCTTATTATCTCTAACCTTGAATTGCTTTTAAGTTATTGTAACCGTTTTTATAGCAGACAATTTATTACAAGAAAAATGGCAACAAACGACTTACTAACGAACTTTGAAAATATTTTAGAGAATTATTTTGCCAATAATTCAAATTTGATATTACCCACTGTTGAAAAATTAGCAACCGAACTATATGTTTCATCATCCTATTTAAGCGATATGCTACGAAGTGTAACCGGACAAAATACACAACAACACATACACGATAAATTGATTGAAAAAGCGAAAGAAATTTTAACTACCACCAATTTGACAGTTAGTGAAATTGCGTATCAATTAGGTTTTGAATATCCACAATCATTTAGCAAACTATTTAAAAGCAAAACCAGTTTGACGCCAATTGAATACAGGCACAGCTACAACTAAAAAACCACTAATGCCAACATTAAGAAGAATAGCGTAGCAGGCTTTTCACAGAGATAAGCTTGACAGATTCAAAATCATTTATACCCTACAAAAACTTAAACTATTTGTTTAATTCTAAAACTTTTGTTTATAGATCATATCTCAAACTTATGGGTCTTGTAAAAAGAAATATGAGCGCTTTTTAACATCAAAAAACTAAAAAGAATTGTTTTATACCCGGCAACGTCTTTTATGCAATGCGCCCCATATAAATTGCAGGTATCGCTGTATACGTTTTATTTATACAACCTGAACCAAATGCCAGCCCGGGAAAGGTTTTACTGTTGCACAATTGGGGCCTCCGTCCTTTCCGGTTCCGGGAACCTTTGTTTCTAAAATATGGGAGGACCCGTCTAATAAAAGTTTGATCGTTTCCGGTGAAATACCCCTCAATGGAATTTTCAACCGACGACTCCAGGCTGAACTTAACTGGCCTGCACAAGTTCCAATATTAATATAAATGAAACGTTCGCTTATAGGTCCCTGAACAAAGGGACCTGCAAAATCAGGTAATGCAGTTAGAGATTTCTTTACTAAAATGCTACATTCAAAGCATAGGTCCTTCTTAGCTGATTGTTGCTTTTGGATGATTTCAAATTGATGCCCTTTACCTTTTTGAATGCCAAAGTCGACACCTGCAGGAGGGTTTTCCAAAATAATTCTGATGGGTATTTCCTGGTTCATTTTGTGATGGATAATAATATTTTAAGGTTTGTATGAAGATCAATCGGCTGGTTCAAATAAACGCTATACAACAGCTTGATGAACGAATAAACTTAATGCTTTTTGTGGATTAAAAATAATTTTAATGAAAGAGATTAGTAAATAAATACCTGGTATGTATATATGGCAGGTTCTCCCAAATTCCTGATAATTATTTGTTGGCGGCCCTTGCTTGCCGAATGCACGGCCTGATAACGATTTCGGCTAAAGCCGTATTTATTGTATTTGTTTTTTTTTTACCACGCCCTGGGGGGCGTGGCAATTGAAATCATTAATGAAATGACATTGCCCTGCGAAACTTTAAAATTAATTGTTATTGTTGCAAAATAAAATAGTCATTAAATTAGG
>JANPIJ010000453.1:0-11067 GCA_031424955.1 Ferruginibacter sp.
ATATTATCCCAGCTTGAATATCGCAAAACCTTACTGGAATCACACAACGAAGCAAGCCTTGATGGTATTTTATTAGTGGATACAAAAGGAAAGATACTTTCTTATAACCACCGGTTTGTAGAAATATGGAATATGCCGCAGCAAATCGTAGTGGATAAAGATGATGAAAAAGCATTGGTATTTGCATTAACACAATTGGTAAATCCTGAAAAGTTTATTGAAAAGGTAGAATGGTTGTATAAACATCCCGATGAAACAAGTATGGATGAACTGGAATTTAAAGACGGCAAAGTAATAAAAAGATATGGCTACCATGTTGCCGGCGCAGATGGAAAGTATTATGGCTGTAGCTGGATCTTCAGGGATATTACGGAGCAAATAAAATATGAAAGAACGGTGAAGGAAAGCGAAGAACGTTTCCGTTCTCTTGCGCAGACATTACCTCAATTAATTTGGATTACGGATGGACAAGGTAATCAAGAATTTACATCTTCCAGATGGAAAGAATATTCAGGAATTGAACCCCATAGCGATAAAGAATGGAGAGAAATAGTTCATCCGGCGGATTATGAAGACATCAATGCCGCATGGACACACAGCCTAACCACAGGAAACATTTACACCTTTAATGTGCGCCTTAAAAGTAAACATGGTGAATACAGATGGCACGTTGTAAAAGGAGTACCTGTTTTAGACAAAGAAAATAAAATTTCAAAATGGGTCGGGTCATTTACAGATATACATGAGCATAAAAAGGCAGAAGAACAATTTCGCCAAATGGCAGAACGAATGCCGCAAAAAGTATGGACTGCTGATGCGCAGGGGAACAGAAATTATTTTAACCAGGTAATGCTCGACTATACCGGGCTCACATTCGAGGAACTAAAAGATTGGGGCTGGAAAAAAATTATTCACCCGGAAGACTGGTCTCATACAAAACAGAAATGGGAGTACTCGATTAATACCAGTGAGGACTTTGAAAATGAAGCCCGACTTCTGCGTAAGGATGGAAAATATTTATGGCATCTTGTTCGGGCAACTGCAATAAAGGATGAAAAGGGCAACCCCAAAATTTGGATTGGTTCTAAAACTGAAATACAGGAACAAATTGAACTCTCGGAAACATTAAGTGAAAATCTTAAACGAAGCAATGAACGGATGCAAACAATCCTTCAGCACGCACCCGATGCGGTAATTTCAATTGATGAAGATGGAATAATCAAGAGCTGGAATTCCGAAGCGGAACTAATTTTCGGCTGGAAAGAATATGAGGTGATAGAAAAACCGCTGACAGAAACCATCATTCCGAAGCGCTATCAAGAAGGTCATGATATGGGGATGAAACATTTCTTAAGAACCGGTGAAGGACCGATAATCAATAAGCCTGTAGAGTTTTCAGCTTTAAATAAAAATGGCCGTGAGTTTCCTGTTGAAATAAAAATATCAAAATCGAAAATAAGCGACCGCTTTATTTTTATTGGGTTTATACGTGACATTTCAATACGCAAAGAGGCGGAAGAGACCATACAAAATAAGACTAATCAATTGATGGAAGCGCAGCAACTGGCACATATCGGGAGCTGGGAATGGGATGTGCCAACCAATAAAATATATTGGTCGGATGAACTCTACAGGATTTACGGCTTAACCCCGCAGGAATTTGAAGCTGACTATGAGAATTTTATCAGGTATGTTTATCCTGATGACAGGGAATATGTAAATGCAATTGTACAACAGGCATTTAAAGATCATCAGCCGTACCGATTTTTCCATAAGACAGCGTCTGCTAATGGGAATGTTCGCATTTTAAGTGCAACAGGAAAAGTTTTTACTGATGATGTTGGAAATGTTATCAGGATGTCGGGAACTGCACAGGATGTAACAGAGCAGAAAAAATATGAGGAAGAATTGAAAATTAGTGAAGAACGTTTTTTTAAAATTTTCGACAGCAATCCAGTCCCTATGTCGCTTTCCGAAATAAAAACCAATAAAATAAAATATGCCAATAACCTTTTTTACAATTCATTTGGTTACACTAAAGAGGAAGTAATCGGTAATTCTTCCGAGGAATTGAATTTGATAGATCCTGAAGAATACAAAAGAGTAATTGATTTGATAGTCGGTTACCTTCATGAAAACCGTTCTCTTACTGAATTGCAGGACCTATCAAAAGAAGAAACGGAAGCCCTTCTTTTAAAGTTAAAACAATCGGAAAAAATGAAAGATTTTGAAATATGTTACACCCGAAAAAATGGAGAAACATTTCCAGCTATTGTTTCATTTGAATTGATAAGAATAGGTACTGAAAGTTATACAGTAACATCTTACCAGGATATTACTGAAAGAAAAAAATCCGAAATACTGCTTAAAAACCAAAACGTTCAGCTTGAAAAAATGAATAAAGAACTTGAATCTTTCGCCTATGTTTCAAGTCACGATTTACAGGAACCTTTGCGCAAAATTCAAACCTTTGTATCACGCATCAAAGAGAAAGAAGAAAGCAATTTATCAGCTTATGGTAAAGATATGTTTAACCGAATGCAGAATGCGGCCAAAAGAATGCAAACCCTCATTCAGGATTTGCTGGCCTATTCCCGCGCCAGCACCTCTGAACACAAACTTGAAAGCACTGACCTTAATAAAATTATTGCTGAAGTAAGAGAGGACTTAAGTGAAGAGCTGAAGGAAAGGCATGCCATCATTGAAACAACTCAGTTGTGTGTTGCCGATATAATTCCTTTTCAGTTTCGTCAGCTTATGATTAACCTGATTAGTAATTCTTTGAAATTCTCAAAACCAGGTATCGCACCACATATAAGAATCACTACAGAGATCGCACACGGCTCAAACTTGCAAAACCAAATAATTTCTCCGGAAAATAAATATTGTCATATCACCGTAAGTGATAATGGAATTGGGTTTGATGAACAATACAGCGAAAGAATATTTGAAGTGTTTCAACGTTTACATGGTAAAAATGAATACGAAGGCACCGGCATCGGGCTTGCTATTGTTAAAAAAATTGTAGACAACCACAACGGTTTAATAAAAGCCACCGGAGCATTAAACATAGGAGCAACCTTTGATATTTATATTCCACTTATATAACAGTGCATTAACTTCCGATGTTCAACTATTGGAACCACATGTAAAATTCGCTAAAAGAATCCAGGTAAAAAATATCGTGGAAATGGCATCTAAATAGTCGGAATTTTACAAACTGCTAATACATTTGTAAATGAATCGCCTGGAGGAAATTGACTGCCGGGTATTACATATGAGACTGTTACCAATATAAAAATTTATCAGGCATAGTTGATCAAGTAATGTAGAAGGAAGTTTGATTAATACAGAAATCCTTTGCATAAATCTTTCCATTGCAGATCAGAAAAAGCAGCTTTAGCTAACTTTGCCACAAAAGTATTCCTCAAACTATCTATGGTATTTCCCGATGTATTTGGCTTTTCATTTCTGCCATGTATTTCTGCCCTTACTTTTTTACCTTCTCTTTGAATCATGAAAGTACTCGTGGCTTCCGTTGAAAAGAAATGGGCAACATGAGGTTCACTATTCACAGGACATGAACAAGGGCTCACCTGTAAGAAAGCAGTTTCCGTATCATTTTCCGGATCATGTATAACGCTGATGTTTTTTATTTGTACCCAATCGAACCCTCCACCATCTATAGAGCCGGGGCCCGGGATATCAATTTTAACATAGTCATGTAATTCAGCAAGCCTTTTTACTGGATGTCCATATTTATTATACAAACTAAAATTGGCACTAAGCATATTTTCACACCATTCGCTCCACTTATTAATATCAAATAATTTTTTGCTTGCCCAATCAAATTGTTGCTTAGCCTCCCAGGTGGAGCCCAATATTTTTTCATGTTCATTATCTGAAAAGCCGCCATCTTTCTGTGGAGGAATGGTAATCATATTTAAGTTTTACTTTCAACAGACAAAAAACATTCCAGTCAAAGTGAGGAAATATTTCCATAAGCAGGTGTGTCAATAAGTGATTTTTCAGGAGGTATAATCTTTGTTTTATTTTTTTTATGAACATCTTTAAATGGGGTATAATCGGCCCGGGTAGTATTGCACACGATTTTGCGGAAGACCTTTTACTGGCCACGTCAGGCAAGCATGTTGTTGATGCGGTATTAGGTAACAAAGAGAAGAAGGTTGAAGAATTTGCGGATAAGTTTCATGTAAGGCAAACTTTTACCCGGCTGAACGAATTCCTAAACAGTGATATCGATGCGGTATATATTGCAACTCCGCATACAATGCACCATGAACATGCCCTCGGCTGCCTGAAAAATAAAATACCGGTATTGTGCGAAAAGCCCATCAGCATTAATAGTATCCAGTTACAGAACCTTATCAATACTGCCCAACAAAGCAAAACATTTTTAATGGAAGGAATGTGGATCAGGTTTTTGCCGAGCATCAACAAAGTACTGGATATTATTAATGAAAGAAAAATTGGAAGTATAATTTCTATAAAGGCAAGTATGAGTTTTAAAGCACCATACAATCCACAAAGCAGGTATTTTAATCCTGAATTAGGCGGAGGCTCTCTGCTGGATTTAGGTATTTACCCTATATTTCTTGCTACATTATTACTGGGCAAACCCACATCCATTAAAGCCGCCGGTGCAATATCGGCTACCGGAATTGATGAAGCCTGTTCAATATTATTGGACTATCCCGGCAAGCAATACGCTGCGCTGGAATCCTCTCTGATTACAGAATCTGATTTAACTGCCGAAATATGCGGACTAAATGGCCGCATTAAAATATTGGCCCCCTGGAATGAAAAGCCCACCGGCATAGAAGTAGAAATATACAATGGTGAAAAAATTACCTACCCCTGCAATTGGGAGGGTAGGGGATTTCAGTATGAAGTAGATGAGGTAGTGAAATGCCTGCATCAGCATAAAATTGAAAGCGAATTAATGTCCCATCAGTTTTCTCAACAGGTAATGGAAATTATGGATGAAGTAAGGAGTCAATTAGATGTAAACTATAAAAAATTTGAACAAGTATAACACGCATGAATGATTGGATTAAACTGATAACAGAAAAATTACAGGGTTGGTATGTACATTTTATTAAAATGCTTCCCAACCTGGCATTGGCTTTCCTGATAATGTTGATTGCATATTACTTTGCTAAAGTGTGCCGGTCCTTAACTGTAAAGTTAATTACCAGCATTAAAGGGAAACCTGCGGGTACTTATTTGCTTTCTACTATTGTGTATATCCTTGTACTAAGTATAGGTTTGTTTTTTGCGCTGGATATATTACAATTAGACAAGGCAGTGTCTTCCTTACTGGCCGGGGCAGGCATATTAGGGATTGTTTTAGGCTTTGCTTTCCAGGATTTATCGTCCAATTTTATTTCAGGCATTTATATCGGGTTTAAAAAACCATTTGTAGTGGGAGATACTGTAGAGACCAATGGTTTTATTGGTAATATTGAAGATATACAACTTCGTTCTACCACTATCAGAACTTTTTCCGGTCTTCATTTAATGATACCCAACAAAGATATCTTTCAAAAACCAATGATTAATTATTCCCTTACAACGTTCAGAAGGATTGAAATGAATATGTCGGTATCGATTGAAAGTGATTTACCAAAAGTAATTCAACTGTCAAGAGAGGCGGTGGAAAAAATAGACTATTTGTATAAAGAAAAACCTGTAGAAGTTTATTATACTGATATAGGCGATGGAGCTGTAAAAATATCAGTGTGGATTTGGATTAACAATCATTTGCCGCCAGGCTTTATGGTGGCCCGGCATGATGCCCTGATTAATCTTGCAGCAGCTTATAAGGAAAATAATATTTCAATAATAGCTCCTATTAATATTCAAAATTTAAAAAACAATTTAAATAATGTATGAACCAAAATACTACACTATTTCAATTCTTCCACTGGTACGTTCCTAATGATGGACAATGGTGGAACTACTGTACCTCCATGGCAAAAGATTTAGCCGATAGAGGTATCACCCATGTGTATCTCCCCCCAGCTTATAAGTCAGCTTTAGGTAGCAATGAGCCCGGTTATGCGGTATATGACTTATTCGACCTGGGTGAATTCGATCAAAAAAATACCGTTCATACCAAATACGGCACCCGGGATGAATACATTAATTGCATCAGGGCCTTTCACGACAATGGTATCGCGGTAATTGCCGATATTGTTTTGAATCACCGTCACGGCGCGGATGATAAAGAAAAGTTTATGGCTTCACTGGTGAATACGGAGAACCGAAACGATTTTATTAGCGAGCCGCATGAAATTGAAGGATATACCGTTTTTAATTTTCCGGGTCGTAAGGATATGTATTCAGATTTTAAATGGAACCACCACGCTTTTAGCGGTATTGATGGTGATGCGGACGGACAAAAAGTTATTTATAGTATACAAAATGAATATAGAGAAGGGTGGCAGCAAGTAACAGGAAATGAAAATGGCAATTTCGATTTCCTGATGGGTGCCGATGTGGATTTTAGAAATGAGGAAGTAAGAGAAGAATTAATAAATTGGGGTAAATGGTACATTGACACCACTGGAATTGACGGATTTAGATTGGATGCTGTGAAACACATGTCACCTGCGTTTATTAAAGACTGGCTCAATCAAATGAAGGCACATTATAATCATGATGTCTTTGTAGTAAGCGAGTTCTGGAAGAATGATGTGGGTATATTGATGCACTACCTTTCTGATGTGGATGATGCCAGCCAGCTTTTTGATGTACCGCTGCATTTCAATTTTCATGAAGCCTCGCAAAAGAATCAGGAGTACGACCTGCGTAAAATATTTGATGGCACGCTACTACAGCAACGCCATGATAAAAGCGTTACGTTTGTAGACAACCACGATACACAGCCACTACAGTCATTAGAATCACCGGTAGATGATTGGTTTAAACCACTGGCTTATGCAATGACATTATTACGGGAGCAGGGTACACCGGTGATATTCTATCCCTGCATGATGGGGGCTTCATATACTGGTGAAAAAGACGGGAATAAGATTGATATTAATCTTAACAAAGTAGAAGAATTAGATGCCTTATTATTTGCAAGAAAGGAAAAAGCCTATGGAATGCAGGTTGATTATTTTGACCATTCAAATGTGGTAGGTTGGGTAAGGCAGGGAATACATGAAAAGCCCGGTTCGGGATGTGCTGTATTGATCAGTAATGGTGATGACGGTTTTAAAGAGATGGATATGGGAGCCGGTAACGCAAATAAAATATACCATGATTTAATAGGCCATGTTCCGGAAGAAGTATTAACAAATGAAAATGGCATTGGAAGATTTTTTGTTAAAGGCAGGTCTGTATCCGTATGGACTACTTAATTGCATTGATAAGATAAAAAATGCTTATGATAAAGGAAATAGAAATATTTCATCCAAATGGTAAAAAGCTTTTTAAAGGAAGACGTAGCAATAAAAATATTGGTTTCGGGTTTGCAATTTGCAGAAGGGCCTGTTTGGCATCCGGAAGGCTATTTAATGGTGAGTGACATTCCTGCCAATTGCATATTAAAGCTTTATTTAAATGGCGTAATGGATGTTCTTTATTATAACAGTGGTGGCCATCATATTGTCTTGTCCCATTTATCTAAAATGATTGGTTCAAATGGTTTGGCCCTTGATCCAGACAGCAATATTATTATTTGCCAGCATGGCAATCATGGGCTATCTAAATTAGACCAAAAAAAAGAATCCACCTTATTATGCAATAGTTATAATGGCAAACCTTTAAATAGCCCAAACGACCTTGCGATAAAGCGTAATGGTGCTATATATTTCACTGACCCTCCTTATGGGTTAAGAGATGAAGTATTGAATCCTAAACATTTTCAACCCCACGCAGGAGTATATAAGTATGAACATAATCAGCTCGGTTTACTTACTACGTCAATGAAATATCCAAACGGGATTTGTTTTTCTAAAAATGAGCAAAACATTTTTATATGCAATAGCGACCCCAACGAAAAGAAAATTTACCGTTATGAATTGGATAGCAGAGGGGAACTAATTAATAAATCCATTTTTGCAGAAATCCAGGCAGACGGAATAAAAATTGACCGTAATGATAATTTGTATGCAGCAACTCCGGACGGGGTAGTAATATTCTCTTCAAAAGGCGAAAAACTTGCTGAAATTCAAATTCCTGCAATGGTAACAAATTTGGCTTTTGGCGGACCGGAAGGCGACCTATTGTTTGTTACAACTCCTTCCGCAGTTTTTTATTTAGAACAAGATGCCAAATCGTAATATTTCAAATAATCCAAATAATCTCCCATTCAAACATTTTTTTTGCGATGGCATTCCCCGCCCCAAGGGCGGTCGGGTCGGGCTTTCCGCTGCAATCTTTTGCTATCGCAAAAGGATTTTCGCTGCAATCCCTAATGCCCTGTACCTAAGCGTGAAAATCTATCATCTTATTATCATTTCCGTTCTCTCCTTCCAGCTGCAAGGCAACCTCCTTCATTTCACTACGTTCATTCAGTAGGTAGCCTTGCGGCAATCATCATCCTGCTCCGTATGCCACAAGAGCAGCATCCCGAAGCCACCCGCAAAACCTGAGCGGGAAGCTGCGAGGCTCTGCTTCATCGCTCCGTAGGATGTTGCAAGGTAATAAGGTCTCTCTCCGTCAGTCGTCGATAAAAAAAGATGCGCCAAACCAACGCAGCAGCAACAACATTTCCGTATAAAAACTTGCATGGCGTTGTTGCAGCTGCATTGCCCTGCGGGTGCTCCGCTACGCTGCGCAGTTTGTCACACTTTTTCCTCCTCCTTCCTGCGTTCGGGCAGCTTCTGTGTCCTGTATGCCACTTCGTTCATTTCGTCCTTCGTTCCGCTCCATTGCACCCGTTCGCAGCTATGCATTTTGCTTCAGGTCATGGCATCCCGCCCCACCGCTTCGCAGCAATACCGGCGGGATGCGCATGCCTCTTCGCAAAGCCAGCGCTACAGTACTCACCGGGTTCCATTGTGCTCCACTACGTCCTCCATTCACTTCAGTCGCATCCAGTCCACTCGCTGCCTTCTGTTGTTGTGCTCGCCTTGCGGCCACCGGCTGCGTTGCGGGGCATCGTTGGCACATTCCTGCGCTTATAAGGCTGACGCCTTATGCCACACGATACCCCTTCACTGTGCGTCCATCGTCCCCGCCGCGGCGGGGTCTTTACTGTCCGCCCCAGCCGGTGGCACTCGCAGGCAATTCCGTCGTGCCTCCTCCATTGCCTTGACGGCGAGCAGCCTGGCTCCGGTGTGGGCAAGTGTGCCACACCAGCTAAGCTTCCTTTGGCCGCAGGCGCTATTACCTTATACTATTAATCTACCCGTCTGGCAACAGGCGGTGAGATAGGCTTGCAGTTAAACAATATGCCCCATGACAAAAAAAACAGCGGCTGCAATAGTAAGGGAATGTATGCGTGTTCCTATTTTAAAGTGGCAGATTTCCGCATTAAACAACAATTTAAAATGAGAACTTGATTGCCGGTTTTATTTGTAAATATTTAGTATATTACCTATTTATCTATGATACACACCACGCTTTAGTCCTTAATAATCAGTCGAGTTAAACAATTGAATTTTATTAGTTATAATTTCATCCGTCTGTGTTGGACGCTGACATGGAAATTGAAAGATCAGTACATTTAATGTAGCTAATAACAACTCATTTAGGAAAATTAGATTAGAATAGAGAAACGCAAATAATCCAGACGCTGTGCTATCTCTAGATAATGATGAAATATTTTTTAACAACCCGCAGCAAGTTCTTAGATTTAGCTAGGTGTTTATTTTTCAGACTTTGAATAACAGACTTAATAAGAAGTTCGATTATAATTCTATTATTAACTCAATTCAAGATTACATGGGAAATACCAATGAAAAACATCAGATAAGCCGCCAAACTTTTTTAAGGCTGGCAGCAATCACTATTGTGCCTGGTTTAATTCTCCCAAAATCCGTTCTTTCGTTTCAATACATACCCATAAACGAGGATGAAGCTGTAAAAGGAAATGTTGCTATTGCACGTGCTCTTACGCACCAGCCAACTGGAGAAGGTGGGAATCTGCTTCCTCAGGATGCAAATTATCATATCCGAAGAACACAAACTATTACTGCCATCGCCAATCAGATGTATCTAAGTAAGCCTTTTGATCCGGGGGAACTTGAAACTATTGCGAAAGGTCTTAAAGACTATAATCCCGCATCCCCTATCAATTTTAACTATTTTTCTGATCATTTAAAAAAGATGTCGGAGGAGTTTGATAAGGATACGTTGAACAAGCTATCGAGCGTGGGGGAATTTGCATCATTTTTTTTGCCTAAATGGGTGTCAAAAGGCACTCAATTAGCCGCCTCAGCTTTTGGCTTAACATCAAGTTTTATTCCTGATGACACCATAAAAATCGTAAGTGATAATATACTGCCTGTAGTCCAGGCGCTATGGCATAACTCTGCCTCCAGACAGGTTATGCCCCATGAGATTAAAAATATATTGACCAAAGAATTTGGGATTGAATTTGACTTGCCAATTCAAATAAACAAAAATTTTCTGGCAAAAGAAACTCAAAAGTATGTAGATATCTATTTAAATAATAAAGATAAGCAAGCAATGGACACTGAGAAAGAGCTAGTTAAGCAATTTCAGCAGGAAATTATAAATTCAATGGCTTCGACCGTTGACGGTGTTGTTGCCTCAGTTCAGAAGAAAAGACTTGAGGAGGCGGAAAGGCAGAGGGAAATACAGTATAGAAGTAATGAGATCCAGGGACGTATGTATCTCGCAAGTACAATAGCTGACAAGTTGATTGGGCCGCAGGCGGGACGGGCAGTAACAGTTCTTGGAAATTCTGCCATACAATTGGACAATATTCTATTATACTTCACAAGGGATAAATTAGTGAATCTTTTTTATCAAAAAATTGAAATTTCAAAGACATCAGGGTTTTTAAATCCTCCTGATGATTTTGGTTAACATTTTTGAAGAAATTTTCAATAGCTAAATGAAACGCGG
>JANPIJ010000454.1:0-6783 GCA_031424955.1 Ferruginibacter sp.
TTTGTAACCGATGGTGCCTGCATGACTTCCACGTCCACCCAAAATCCGTCGCTTACTTATATGGCTTTAACGGCAAGGGCAGCAAATCATGCGGTGGAATTGTTGAAGAATAAGGAATTGTAATTATCCAATAAAGTTTACACCTTTATAGAAAGGTGTAAACTTTATTGGAGGAAGTGTAGCATCCTTTAAAACATGGTGGGTCACCCTTTGGGGGTGGCTCACCATGTTTTAAAGGAATCAAATCGCCATCTCAAATTAACCAATATGAAATTCCCATTGCTTGCAGCATTATTATTCACTTCATCCCTTTCTATGGCACAATCCACACCCGTAGGAGAATTTCAACATCATGCGGATATTGGAAACCCCAAAATGAAGGGCAATGCATTGTACGATAACAGCACACAGGATTATACGCTGAAAGGCGGTGGGTACAATATATGGTTTAACCGGGATGAATTTCAATATGCTTACAATAAACTGAAAGGCGATTTTATAGTAACCGCTAATGTGAAATTATTGGGTGAAGGCAAAGATCCGCACCGCAAAATTGGCTGGATGATCCGGGAATCAGATAAGGAAGATGCAGCACATATCAGTGCTACTTTACACGGAGATGGACTAACGGTATTGCAATGGCGCAGCTTGCGTGGAGCATATATGAGAGACCCCCAGGATGAGCTGTTTCATACCAAAAAAAATGTGGGCATCATACAACTGGAACGGATGGGTAAAACTATCATCATGCGTGCAGCCAATACCGGTGAGCCCTTACAGGAAGTGGGCCGCACTGATATGCCGGACATGCCAGCCGAAGTGTTGGCGGGTTTATTTATATGCAGCCACAACCCCGATGTGCTGGAAGAAGGCATGGCCTGGAATGTGAGGATAGAGAAAACGGTGCCGGATACGCACAATGGTTACCGGGATGGCATACTGGGCAGCAGGCTTGAACTGATGAATGTATTGGATGGCAAAAGAAAAATCATTCACACTGATGCCGGCAGGATGGAGGCACCTAACTGGATGCCCGATGGTAAAAGGATTTTATTTAACCAGGGTGGTGCCATTTATACCATCCCGGTAGAAGGTGGCGTGCCACAAAAATTAAATACAGGAGCGGCCATCCGCAACAACAATGACCATGTAATTTCCGTTGATGGTAAAATGCTCGGCATCAGCAGTCACCGCGATGGGATGCCGAGTGGTGGCTCTACCATTTATATTTTGCCATTAACTGGTGGTGAACCAAGGCTGATCACTGACAGTACTCCATCCTACCTGCATGGCTGGAGCCCCAACGGAAAGGAGCTGGTGTATACTGCCCAGCGTATCAGTATCAGTCCTGCATATAATCTGTATAAAAAATCTATCAGCGGAGGTGCGGAGCAACAATTAACTTTTAATAAAAAGGGATTAAGTGACGGACCTGAATATTCACCGGATGGCAAATACATTTACTTCAACTCCAATGAAACCGGTACCATGCAGGTCTGGCGTATAAAACCCGATGGAAGCAACAAGGAACAAATTACTTTTGATGAATACCACAACTGGTTTCCGCATTTTTCTCCTGATGGCAAGTGGATTGTCATCATCTCTTTTCCTGTTTCGGTGGCATCGGATGATCATCCCTTTTACAAACGGGTTCAGTTAAGACTGATGCCTGCCACAGGCGGGGCAATCCGGTCCATTGCTTACCTGTACGGCGGACAAGGAACCATCAATACACCATCCTGGAGCCCGGATAGTAAGCAGATTGCTTTTATTAGTAATAGCCTGGATATTGAATAAACGAAAGGTAATTTGAAAGGAAAACATTCTAAATTTTCGCGTAGTCGCCCTGCTGTTTTTAGTAGCATTATTGGGTAGCAGGCTTTACCTTAATTGCCTCGCTGCATGATGGGTACTAACAATTTCTATAGTTGAGTTGAACACAAGCTATCTGGCAATGGTGGTAATTTAATCTCTCAGGCGAATTCGCTATCTTTATTATAATGACTAAACGGGTTTACATAGACACATCAGTAATTGGAGGACAGTTTGACACAGCGTTTTCTGCAGACACAATCCCGTTCTTTGACGCAGTTATGAAAGGGGAATTTATTATCATTATTTCTGACTTGTTGGAAGCAGAACTTTTACGAGCTCCTCAACAAGTACAAGACTTTCTCCTAACTATTCCTGCAACTCAAATTGAAAATATTAAATTGAAAAAGGATGCCGCCAATCTTGCTAACGAATATATCCTTGCAAAAGTTGTAGGACCGACCAGTCGTGCAGATTGCCAACATATTGCAATGGCGACACTTGCCAGGGCTGACATACTTGTAAGTTGGAATTTTAAACATATAGTAAACCTTGATAAAATAAGGGGATACAACGGCATCAACTATCAATTGGGATACAACATGATAGAAATTAGGACACCAAAAGAAATTATTAGCTATGACAATACAGACACAGAGTAACATTCAGGGTTTGGTGAATGACCTTCGTAAAATCCGGGACGAAATCAGCAATGAAATTAAAGATATGACCTTTGAAGAAGAAAGGGCTTACCTTGACAAATTGCTTGCGGAAAAACAAAAGCCTGTGCTCAAACTTGCCTGCCAAAATGTGGGCAGCAGGTCGAAGCAATGAACATTTGATCGATCACTATCTGTCGCCGTGGCGGGTGGGCACATATTGCAGTGGGAATACTCCTTCCAGTCTGCCGTGGTTCGTGTCCTCACGAACCACTTCTCTACCAGGCTTCGTGTCTTCCCGCTCATGTTTGTCCGTGGCTCTTGTCGCAAGAACCACACTTTCTTTCTTCACATTTAATAAGCATAGCAAGGTGATATTACTGGCGGACCGAAATAAAACCAGCAGCCTTCATCGTGGATTTAATTTATAAGTTGATGTGGGTTTAATCTCGGGAGTGGTTCGTGTCCTCACGAACCACGGCGAAGGTTTATAAAAGAGATTATTAGTATTCACTCATGCAGTTTTAGATAAACCTAACTGAGCTACTCAAGCTAAAATTTTTTTCATTACATAATACGTGTATAATATTATGCTGTTGTTTTCACTCTCTTTAAAGTCTTGCTGGAATTTGATGTCCGCTGTTCCTTTAATGCTCTTTTTGCTTTGTCCGCTTTTATAAACTCGCTAATGGATAGTTCTTCTTTTTTTGTTAATGGCCTTGGGTCAATAACAAAATCAAGCTCAAGTGGTTCTTTAATTAGTCCCATAATTATAATGGTTTTAAAAATATTTATTAATTAATTTTAAAGCGGCAGGTGTGTTGATAACCATTAAGTGCCCACCGAAATGATTTGCTCCCAAACTTTCTATATAATGGTCTATTAGTTTAGTTTTCGCTGTAAAAGAAACGTAACCTTCGCCTCCCCTTTGAAATGAAAGTTTACAGGCATGTGCTACCAAATTTCCCGGTACGCCAAAATATGTTTTATGTTTTCCGATGTTAAATGGAGCACTTTCTATTAAATGCAGGTAAACATGGTCTGGTTTTACTTCTAAACTAATAATTCCCTGGATAACGTTTGGATTATTAGTAATTGTCAACTTAAAAACATCACGTTCAGGATACTTAATTTCTTTTGTCCAATTAAACCTCCAGCCATTTTTCTTTGTAATATTTTTTATTTCAGCAATAGTCAATAAACTAATATCTGTTGGAAAACTGTCACCTGATTGAACATTCTCAATTGAATTGGTTAGCTTGTCGATAATGAAATCAAGTCCTGTTTTTAGTTTTTTCACAATGCTAATTTACGAAAAAAAATCTTTCGCTTTAGGAAAGTCGCCAATATCTGGGTGCATTACAAATGACTATATAGGGTTGCTAAACTTATGAAATCAAATATTGCGATTTATAAAATATTCGCTAAAGTTGTCAACCCTTAGAATTTCTTTTAGATAACATCCAAACATGGAGATATTTCCCCAACATTTTTTACCTTACACCGGGATATAAATATCAAAGGTGGTTCCTTCATCCAATACACCCGTTGCAGTAATCACCCCATTATGGTTCTCTACAATTTTTTTTACAATGGCGAGACCAATGCCGGTGCCATCATATTCATCTTTACCATACAGGCGTTGAAAAACTTCAAAGATGCGGTCTTTGTATTGTGGATCGAAACCGATGCCATTATCGGAAAAACTGATATGGCAATAATTTTTTTCCGGGGAGAGGGATAGGTTTTTGAGTTTGCTTCCGTTTTCAATTTTACTGCTGATTGCCAGGGTGGGAGCGATGCCCGGTTTAGAAAATTTAAGTGCATTCCCAATGAGATTGTCGGTTAACTGGCGAAACTGGGACCGGTTGATATTTAGTTTTTCAATGGTATTTACTTTTATGATTGCATTTTTTTCCTGTATGATATGGGAAAGATCGGCTATTGATTCGTCAATAATATCGGTAAGCGGTATGCTTTCAAAATTGAGTTCCTTATCGCTGATACGGGAATAGGCCAGTAAATCTTCTATCAGTGTTTGCATGCGTTTACTAGCGTTTGCAATCCTGTTTAAATAATCCTTCCCCTTGTCAGATAAGTATTGATTTTCTTTTTCAAACAGCAGTGTGATGAAGGTATTTATCTTACGCAGTGGTTCCTGCAAATCGTGGCTTGATATATAGGTAAATGCCTCCAGTTCTTTATTAGCGATCAGCAGTTCCAACGCTCTTTTTTCTTTTTCTTCATTTTGAAAGAGGAGTGCCCTGTTGGCAATAAGCAGTTCCGCAGCTCTTTTTTCTTTCTCACCGTTTTGAAAAACAAGTTCATTGTTGGCAACGATTAAATCTGCTGATCGTTTTTCTATTTCATCATTGGCTTTCTGTAATTCCGCCGTTCTTTCTTTTACAGCATCCTCTAATTTTTCAGTCTGTTCCTTTTGTTGCTGTATTTCAGTGGTAACACCCACCCACATTTTAATCTGGCCATTTTCATCTTTTACCGGTGAAGCCAGGTTCAGGTGCCATTTGTAATCACCGGCTTTATCCATGAACCGCATTACCATTTCCAGCACGGTTCCGGTTGATGCGGCTTGCTCAAAGCGTTTTTGAAATTCTGCTACCTCATCCGGGTGCATGATCTGGTGGTATCCAAAATTCCTTAATTCTTCAAAATTAAATCCTGCATATTCCAGCCAGCTTTTGTTAAAATAAGTAACATTGCCTGCCGGGTCGGCATTGCTTATCTTGGCCGGCATCAGGTCTGCCATCAGGCGAAAATGTGCTTCGCTTTCTTTTAGTGCATCCACCGCCAGTTTACTTTCATGAATATCAAAACCTACACCGATATACCCAATAAATTCACCATTGGGTAAATAGCGGGGATTACTCTTCACCAGGTGCCACCGGTATTCGCCATCGTGCCGCTTCACCCTGATTGCCGGCAACAGGTATGGCTGGCGCTTTTCAAAGGCAGGAACATATATATCCATCACCCCGGGTATATCATCGGCGTGTATTATCCCATACCAGCCCCTGCCAATAGCCTCGTCAATTGTTTGCCCGGTGTAATCAAGCCAGGGCTTATTCCAGTAGCTGATGGTCGCATCTTCTCCCGGCTCTATGATAAAAGCAAACATCGGTATCTGGTCTGCCAGGGAGCGAAAACGTTCTTCGCTCTCCTTTATTTTTATGTTTAGTTCAGCCTGTGGGGTTACTTCATTGGCAATAACAGCAACACCTATAATTTCACCACCCAGGTTTCTTTGCGCCTGGTAAGCAAAAGTGTAATATGTCAGTTCAGTTTGGCCGTTCCGTTGCATATAAACCGGCCGTTCATATCCATAACTGGGATGGCCGGTTGTATAAACCTGGTGTAGCAGATCTCCCAGGCCCTGTTCAATAAATTCCGGAACTACCGAGAGCAGTGGCTTTCCGGTGATATCTTTTCCTTTACCCATGCTTTTTATCATGGCATCATTCACCACCTCAATCACCAGGTCTGCTCCTTTTAATATCAAAATGAGCGATGTAGAAGTATGGATCAGGTTATGGTACCGAAGCTCGCTTTCTTCCAGTTTGATGGCTTCCTGTTTCTGTTCAGTAATATCCCTTGATACAGAAAGGATTTGTGGAATCAAGTTGGAATCCTGCGTACCTTCCAGGGGCATCACAATCACGTCCCACCATTTTGGGGTGCCTTTGGCTGTATTGGCAAATGCCTGGAAATGTGCCTTTTCTCCATTGATGGCCTTTGTTACTGCATCCTTTATTATTTGCTGCGACTCCACTGGCCACATCTCCCACCATTGTTTGTTTTTATATGTAGTAAAATCGTCAATTTCCAGGTTGCACATGCCGTTGGTATTCATAAACAGTAACCTGCCTTCCTCATTAATTATCTTCACACAATCCGGGCTGCTTTCCAGTACGGTGCGGCTAAACGCTTCACTTTCCTCTATCTTTTTTCTTGCGATCACCTGCTCTGTAATTTCATGCGCCAAAGCCATTACCCCCGAAATGGTCCCGTCTTCTTCCCGCAGCGGTTCATATACGAATTTCACAAAAGCATTTTCTATCTTTCCGTTTCGTACCAGGTTAATGGGAAGTTCCTCCGCTACAAAACGCTCGCCTTTGTTATACACATTATCCAGCAATTCTTTAAAGCCCTGGTCCCTCAGTTCTGTCAGTACATCAAAAGCAGGTTTATTCAAAACATCTTCCATCTTTCTATCCCACATATCAGCCATGCTTTCATTGATCACTTCAATCAAATAATCTGCTCCACGCAATATGCACATCGCTACCGGTGCCTG
>JANPIJ010000455.1:0-16834 GCA_031424955.1 Ferruginibacter sp.
CATCATACATCATTCATTACTCATCATTCATTACTCATCATTCATTACTCATTCCTCCTTGTACAACCATTTTCAACTAGCAAAAAAATACCTGCGCTATTACCTTTCTTCATCCAACGGGAAAGGTCACGGTATGCACTCTCCGTTTGTTTTTGATTTTATTCAGCATGTTTTAAATGATAAGAATGAATATGATTGCTACCGTTCAATAGAAAGCCAGCGGGAAAAATTAAAAACAAATAACGGGGTGATAGAGGTAGAGGATTTTGGTGCCGGGTCTACCGTAATAAAAACTAACCAACGCATTATAAAAGACATTGCCAACTCTTCTTTAAAACCCAAAAAATACGCACAGTTGTTATTCCGGATGGTTCAGTATTACCAGCCTGCAACGGTGGTGGAATTGGGGACCTCCTTAGGCATTACAAGTTCCTATCTTTCTTTTGGCAATACAAAAGGGCGGGTGTTTACCTGTGAAGGATCAGCAAATATTGCATCAATAGCAGCGGAAAATTTCAATTCGCTGGGGATAGGAAATATTGAATTGGTAAAAGGAGATTTTGCAAAAACACTTCCGTTGCTTTTTCAGAAAATGGGTACCCTTGATTTCGCTTTTGTTGATGGCAACCATCGTAAAGAACCAACTCTTCAATATTTTCAACAACTACTCACTCATTCTACCCATGCTACTATAATCGTTTTTGATGATATCCACTGGAGTGCTGAAATGGAAGCCGCATGGGATGCAATTCAGCAGCATACAGCGGTTACGCTTACGATTGACCTTTTCTTTATTGGCATCGTTTTTATCAATCCCGATTTTAAAGTTAAACAACATTTTACCATACGGTTCTGATTTTGCTTTACCTTTGCGCCAACTTTTTTCCTTATGACTATTGGCGTTTTAAAAGAACCATCTCCGGAAACCAGGGTATCCATTTTACCCGAACATGTAACGATCTTAAAAAAATGGAATGTGGATGTAATTATTGAAAACAATGCCGGTTTTACAGCATTTGCCACTAATGAAAAATACGAAGCTTCGGGTGCGGTAATCGTAGAAAGAAGCGGGTTACTAAAAACGGCAGATATTATTCTCTCTATAAATGAACCTCAACAAACAGAACTCGGACTACTGCAATCTAAAGTAGTGCTGGGATTTTTTCAGCCCTTGTTTAATCATGACCTCATAAAGAACTTTGCAGCGAATGGTGCAACGGTATTTAGCATCGATATGCTACCCCGGACTACCAGGGCGCAAAGCATGGATGTATTAAGCAGCCAGGCCAATATTGCCGGCTATAAAGCGGTGCTGATGGCAGCAAATTTATTTCCTAAATATTTCCCCATGTTCATGACGGCTGCAGGTAGCATTCCCCCGGCAAAAATGCTGATATTGGGGGCAGGTGTGGCAGGGCTTCAGGCAATTGCAACCGGCAGAAGGCTCGGCGCGGTGGTAGAAGTGTTTGATACCCGGCCGGCAGTAAAGGAAGAAGTAATGAGCCTTGGTGCTAAATTTGTAGAAGTGGAAGGCGCCGCAGATGCAAGTAAAGCCGGTGGATATGCGGTAGAGCAAAGCGAAGATTTTATGCAGCGCCAAAAAGCTAAAATCGCGGAAAGTGTTGCAAAGGCAGATATCATCATCACCACAGCACAAATTCCCGGCAAGAAGGCTCCAAAATTGATTACAGCATCTATGATGGATGCAATGAAAAACGGATCAGTCATTATTGACCTGGCCGCTGCCACCGGTGGCAATACAGAACTTACCAAAAATGATGAGACTGTTATTTATAAAGGGGTAAGTATTGTGGGTAATTCAAGGCTTCCATCCGGTATGCCCAGTGATGCCAGTAAATTGTATGGAAAAAATATGCTGAACTTCCTGCAGCTCATTATTGATAAGGAAGGGAAATTAAATTTGAATTTTGAGGATGACCTGGTGAAAGGAACCTGTATTGTTCACGAGGGCAAGATTACAAATGAGCGGGTACTCGCAGCGGTAAATGAATGATGAATAATGAGTGATGAATAATGAGTGATGAGTGATGAGTGGGAGTATCAGAATGAATGATTTTCTGTTATACTTTTATACGTTCGCCATTTACTGATCAACCGGGTTTTCAGGTAATACGGAATAAAATTCTTAACATAATTATAAGCCAGTCGCAGCGTACACCAGGCGCTCATAAACTATAACCTATGCAGTCTATTTTAGATTTTTTCAGTAACCATATTGAAATTATATACATTGTTATCTTATCCATTTTTTTAGGGATAGAAGTAATTGGCAGGGTGCCAAGCGTTTTGCATACCCCGCTTATGAGTGGTGCCAATGCCATTCATGGGGTGGTCGTGATAGGAGCCATTATTGTAATGGGGCAGGCGCAAACGGATAATTACACTGCCCTTGTGTTGGGATTTTTTGCAGTGGTGCTGGGCACTTTAAATGTGGTAGGAGGATTCGTTGTTACCGATAGAATGCTGGAGATGTTTAAGAAGAAGAAAGCGCCCCTGACCCCTAAAGGGGAATAGGGCAGCAGTTTAATGATGCAATCGACTTTTAACTTTAAGCATAAAAGTTTTTTAAAATTAAAATAATAGTCCAATATCTTAAAATGGTAGCGGGCAAAATGCTCTAAAGCCTCTTCAGGGTTGGGGCGAAAACTTTTTAATATGGGAATTCATATACTTACGATCTGTTATCTTATTGCGTCTGTTACTTTTATTTTAGGGCTTAAGATGTTATCGCACCCGGATACGGCCCGAAGAGGGAACCTGGTAGCCGCAGCGGGAATGGCGACTGGTATTTTCGGAACCATCTTTTTATTTGAACATGAGGTTGGGGGAAGCAAAGTTCATCTAAACAATATCGTATTGATATTTGTAGCGTTAACCATTGGTTCCGTTCTTGGGTTTATCTCAGCAAAAAAAATACAAATGACGGCCATGCCTGAAATGGTAAGCCTTTTTAATGGTATGGGGGGCGCCTGTGCCATGCTGATTTCGTTGATTGAATTTAATCACTACCTGCATACGGCCATGCCAACGGTTGGAGATCTCATCTTCCTGACTGAAGAATTAACCACCGTTTCTATTATTGCAATTGTTGCCGGTTTAATGATTGGTAGTATTTCCTTTGCCGGCAGTATCATTGCCTGGGGAAAACTCAGGGGTGTTATCAAAGACATTTCTTTCAAAGGCCAGCGAAACCTGAACATGTTTTTATTATTGGTTTTATTAAGCGCCGTAGCAGTATTTATTATCAAAACACCCATCACCAGCGATGAAGCGGGCGGGTTTTCTTTGCCATTTGCAGATGGATCAAAATCTTCCTGGGCCGTAACTTCTTTTCACATTAATTTATTTTATGGAATACTGGCTTTAGCCTTGTTGTACGGCGTGTTATTCGTACTGCCAATAGGTGGCGCCGATATGCCGGTGGTGATTTCCTTACTTAATTCCTTTACCGGTGTAGCCGCAGCCTGTGCTGGTTTTATGTACGATAACCAGGCAATGCTTACCGGTGGTATATTGGTAGGAGCCGCAGGTACATTGCTTACGATATTGATGTGTAAGGCAATGAACCGCAGTTTGCTCAATGTAATCATTGGTTCCTGGGGCGGAGGGGCCGGTGCTGCTGCCGGTGCAACTGTTTCCGATCACGGCGCCGTTAAAGAAATCAGTTTAAGCGATGCGGCGATGGTGATGAATTTTGCCAATAAAGTAATGATTGTTCCGGGGTATGGATTAGCTGTTGCACAGGCACAGCATACCTGTCATGAGTTGGAAAAAATCCTCGAAGAAAAGGGGGTGGAAGTAAAATACGCTATTCACCCGGTAGCAGGACGCATGCCCGGACACATGAATGTATTGCTTGCTGAAGCAGATGTGAATTATGAAAAATTACTGGAAATGGAGCAGGCCAACGACGAATTTAAAACCTGTGATGTAGTGTTGATATTAGGCGCCAATGATGTAGTGAATCCTGCGGCAAAAAAAGATCCTGCATCGCCCATTTATGGAATGCCGATCCTGGAAGTTGAACTGGCAAAAAACGTTATTGTAAACAAGCGAAGCATGAAGCCCGGTTATGCAGGTATTGAAAACGATCTCTTCTTTCAACCCAAAACAAGCATGTTGTTTGGCGATGCAAAAAAAGTATTGCAGGATTTATGTGCGGAGATTAAGACGGTGTAGGGGTCGTGTTTACGGTTTTCTGTTTTTTGTTCGGGCATTTGGTTTTCATGGCATCATCGTTGCCCGCCCGGCTGAACGCCGTTCGGACGGGTGTCACTCACTTTTGCCACATATCATTATGGAACTGTTTCTACCTTGTATCAAAAAAGACGAAGCAATATTGTAAGAAATACTTCTGCACTTTTTACTAGTGTATTCACAATTTTATTTTGCAACAATATTTATGAATTTTAAAGTCCCATAGGGACATAATATCGGTAGACTAAAATATTATGAATGTTTAAAGTCCCGCCGGGACGTGATAAAATTGAAGTTCTATCACGTCCCTACGGAACTTCATTTGCTCATAATCTATATCACTACCGATATATGGTTCCTAAAGGGACGAAATACATAACCTGCGAAATAATAGATTCTCTGAAGTAAATGTTACAAATTTAATTTGTCAGTACGCTAATGAACAATGCAGTATCACCAATAAAATGATTGATTGAAAGTTCCATCAGCCCTCATACATTCGCTCCAAAATATAAAAGGCTTCGACCGGGAAGCATTCGAAATGGTGCATCAATCCGGTGAACAAATAACTTCTATAAGATTGAATAGAGCCAAGTTATCCGGCAGTTCAGAGATATTTACCATTAGTGAAGGTGTTGAAAGTATTCACCCGTCGCCTGTACCCTGGAGCGCCAGCGGATACTACCTTTCCGAACGTCCGTCTTTCACGGCCGATCCTTTATTTCATGGTGGCGCTTATTATGTGCAGGAAGCCAGCAGTATGTTCCTGGAAGAAGTGCTGGGGCAATCAACCGATCTTACCCAAAATATAAAAGTGTTGGACCTGTGTGCCGCACCCGGTGGAAAATCAACTTTACTTCAATCCCTGCTCACCGAAAAAAGCTTGCTGGTAAGCAATGAAGTTGTCAAAGCCCGGGTAACGGTATTGGCCGAAAATATAGCTAAATGGGGCGCAGCCAATGTGATCGTCACCAACAATGATCCGAAAGATTTTCAGCGGCTGCCCGGCGTTTTTGATGTAATTGTTATTGATGCACCCTGCAGCGGCAGTGGCTTATTCAGAAAGGATCCGAATGCGATCAATGAATGGAGCGAACAAAATGTAACACTCTGCGGTCAGCGCCAGCAAAGGATAATCGCCGATGTTTTGCCAGCCCTGAAAGATGGGGGCTTGCTCATTTATTCTACCTGTTCCTATTCTGCAGCGGAAGACGAAGATATTTGTAACTGGTTGGTGGAAAATAACCAGTTATCTCCTGTACAATTGCAGTTAAACACTGAATGGAATATTGTAGAAACAGTATCGGCAGAAGCCCGGGCTTACGGCTACCGGTTTTATCCTGATAAACTGAAAGGAGAAGGTTTTTTTATAGCCGCCTTTAAAAAATTGCAGACAGGTACTGCAATCCGGGAGGCAGGTAAAGCAAAAGGGAAATCTGAAAGACTAACAACCAAAGAAATAGAAGTGGTAAAGCCATGGATAAAGAACCCGGGTGATTTTTTTTATATCAAACAACAGGAAGAAGTAATTGCGGTTCCCATCCATTTGGAAAGGGACCTGGCCGATATTCAATCCGCTTTGTATATAAAAAAAGCAGGTGTAAAACTGGGAACTATCATTCGGGGCGAATTAATTCCCGCTCACGAATTGGCCATCAGCACAATCATTGGATCGGCTATTCCTTCTGTTGAGATTGATAAGGAAACCGCGTTGCAGTATCTGCGTCGCCAGGAAATAAAAACGGTTGTCAATACACCCGGATGGGCATTGCTCACTTACCGGAAATTACCCCTTGGGTGGATAAAAGCTCTCTCCAACCGCATCAATAATTACTATCCAAAAGAGTGGCGTATCCTAAACAAATAAAGTTATCTTAATACCAGGTACTAATTTGACGATTGGCAACGGTTGCCTTTTTAATATCTAACCCTTTTCCGCTTGTCAACCCGGTACTTTATTGCCGGGTAATGACCAATTACACATAAAAAAATTTAGTTAAACTAAAAAACAGTCTTGTTTTAATATTGCCACTAACCAACAAAATTTCCCATCTTTGCGATGAAAAAATCAACCGAGTATGAAGCGTTTACTGATCGTATTATTTTCTTTTCCCTTAATTGTGCAGGCACAAAATAAGCCATTGGTGGTAGAAGGGGTTGCACCAAATTTATATATCAATCATTTAGTAGTCCCGAAGGAAAATTATTACAGTATTGGACGTATCTACAATATAAGCCCTAAAGAAGTGGCCCCTTTCAATAACCTGGTGATGGAAACTGGTTTGCCCCTTGGGCAAACATTGAAAATCCCTTTAACTGCCGCAAATTTTTTGCAATCAGGTACTCCTGCAGCAGATGAAGTATTGGTGCCTGTTTATCATACTGTAGCGGGAAAGGAAGGGCTGTACCGCATTAGCGTTAATTACAATAAGCTGCCGGTAGAAAAGCTGAAGCAATGGAATAATCTGAAAGGCGATGTGGTGAGCAATGGCACCAACCTGATTGTGGGCTACCTGAAAGTAAAAAAGGATTTATCTCCATTGGCTAATATGGCAAAAGCGAAGCCGGCTGATGCGGTAGTTGCGAAGACTGTTGAACCAGCCAATAAAACGGTTGTAGTGAAAGAGCCGGCTAAACCTGTAGTAACAAGTGAGCCGTTGCCGGCAGTTAAGCAACCGGTATTGGTGAAAGAAACAGCGCCGGTAATTAAAAAGGATCCTGTTGCAACGGTAGCAGTTAAAGATGATATCCCGGTAAAAAAAGTAGTAGTTGCTACAGGCGCAAAGAGTTTTAATGGCGGTGTTTTTAAATCAGATTATGAGAAACAAACCCAGGATAAAGATATAGCGGGTGAAACAGGAGAAGCGGCAGTTTTTAAAAGTACCAGTGGCTGGGATGACGGCAAATATTATTGCCTGCACAATTCTTCAACACCCGGCACTATTGTAAAAATAACCAACGCTACCACTGGTAAAAGCGTTTATGCAAAGGTGTTGGATGTAATACCCGATATCCAGCAAAATACAGGATTGCTGGTACGGGTAAGCAATGCTGCTGCTGAAGAATTAGGCGCAGGAAATACAAAATTTGTATGTAGTTTGAGTTATTCGAAATAGTGTTTTCTTAATGTAATTCATCAGCTTATTAACTGGGCAAAATCAGGATGTTTTTTTTGGTACTTTACCAGGTTTAAATCATTTCAGTATTCAATTTTATGTTGTATTATTGGAAAAAAATAACATGTACCTGAAGAAAATCATCCTGCCCATCCTCCTTGCAGTTAGTTCAACTATTCAAGCGCAAAACATTCCTTCTTATGTGTCAACCAATGGCCTGGTTGGTTGGTGGCCATTTACAGGAAATGCCATAGACAGTAGCGGAAAAGGAAACAACGGGAATGTGGTTAATGCAGTATTAACTGCTGATCGTTTTGGCAAAGCCAATGCCGCTTATTCTTTCAATGGTATCAATAGCAGGATTGATGTTCCGGATGCAGTGTCGCTTAACGGCACTAAATTAACAATCAGTGTTTGGGTATTCAACAACAACATTTCAAGAACGGGCCAGGTAATTTATAAAGGATCCCTGAATGCTGAAGGGGAAGCTTATTCAGTATATTGTATTAATAACTACCCGGGTCAGGTGTTAAGGTAGCAAGTAATTGCGTTCCCGCAGTTGGATGGAAAGGAACAGATTGTAAACAAACGGCATCACAAGGTAGTTGGGAGCACCTGGTGTCTACTTTTGATGGAACAAAATTCAGGATTTACAAAAATGGTGTATTGGATACTACGATAGCTGTAGCAGGATTAATGGATGTTTGTAGCGGAGGGGGCTTAAGGTTTGGGTATAATCATAACCGCTATTCTACAAGTACCGGCGATTCATTTGATGGTGTAATTGATGATATCGGTATTTGGAACCGTGCCCTTGATCCCAATGAAATTAATCAATTGTATTCAGCCAATATCGAATGTACAAATAGTGGTAACCTGGGGGTCAATGTTTGTATTCCGCAAAGAAGTTTACACGTAAAAGATGTATTGAGGCTTGAGCCAAGAAGTTTCGCTCCGCCCAATCCTTCAAAGGGGGATATTTATTTTGATGGTACTACCAATAAGTTAAGGGTGCATGACGGCACTATATGGAGAGATTGCTGGTAATGTATAAATTGATTTGAAATAAAAAATCCTCTATTAATTTATAGAGGATTTTTTTATGGATGATGTTGACTCGTTCTATTTATGGAAATATACCCAATTCCACATAGCTGGTAGCTACTTTATTAATGGCACTTACATAAGCCGCTGTACGCATGTCCGGTATTTCCGGGCTGCTTAGCCAGATATGCATGATTTCCCTGGTAGCGCTGATCATGGTTTCTTCCAGGCCACTGTGCACCAAGTCTATTTCTTCTGCTCCGTGCATAATCAGCAGCCTTTCTTTTTCACTAACCGTTTTGCCACTCAATTCTTCTATCTGTGCCAAAATGCGGGTATTCATATTTTCAGTAAAACGTTTTTCCATTCGGCCGTAGCGTACATGGCTCAGGTTTTTCAACCATTCAAAATAACTCACCGTAACACCACCTGCATTCAGGTACATATCCGGGATACATAAAATACCTTTTTGTATAAATATTTCATCTGCTTCCGGCGTGCAGGGCCCGTTGGCTGCCTCAGCAATAATTTTCGCCTTTACTCTTTGGGCATTGTCTTTATTAATCACGTTCTCTAAAGCGGCAGGAATCAGGATATCGCATTCCAGTTCAAGCGCATCTGTATTATGCGAAAGGTTGGTAGCTCCCGGAAAATTTAAAATAGAACCAGTGGTATTCCGGTGTTGAAAAACTTCTTCTTCATTCAACCCGGCTGCATTATAAATTGCCCCTTCATATTCGGCAAGGGCAATCACTTTGGCGCCATGTTCCCTGAAAAATTTGGCAGTGTGATAACCCACGTTTCCCAGTCCCTGTACGACTACAGTTTTTCCTTCCACGCCTACGGTTAATCCAAGTTTCTCCATCACCCCGGGCATGATACATACTTCCCGTACTCCAAAAAAAACACCCAGGCCCGTTGCTTCCTTTCTGCCTCTTACACCGCCCTGGGTAATGGGCTTTCCGGTTACGCAGCCGGCCCCGTCAATTTCCCCGGGTTTCAGCGATTGGTAGGTATCCACGATCCAGGACATTTCTCTTTCCCCGGTACCATAGTCTGGCGCTGGTACGTCTATACCAGGGCCAATAAAATTTTTCTTTACCAACTCAGAGGTGTAGCGGCGGGTGATTTTTTCCAGTTCATAAGCAGAATACTTCCTCGGGTTGATTTTAATACCTCCTTTAGCGCCACCAAATGGCACATTTACAATGGCGCATTTATAGGTCATCAACGCAGCCAACGCCATTACTTCATCCTGGTTTACTTCATCACTAAAACGGATACCGCCTTTGCAGGGCGATTTATGCTGACTGTGCTGAACACGATAGGCTTCCATTACTTCAATGGTACCGTCATCTCTTTTAATCGGGAAACGCATTCTGTAAACACTATTACAGGCTTTAATTTGTTCGAGGATACCGATATCCCATTTTGTAAACCGGGCGGCCTTGTCAAAACTTTTTTCTACACTTTCAAAAAAACTGTACGGGGTTAATGCTGACATAAATTTGGTTTTAATTAAGCAATCGTATTTAAATATATAGCAACTGGCAAGTAGCTATTTGAATCATTCTGTTAAAAAAGACTGATGCTGCCGGTAGTATTAAAAGTAAAAGAAATCTATAGCAACCGGCAATTTCCTAAACTTCATTATAGCGTAGTTTATATACTTCTGTGTTGGTTTCCTGGTCGTTGAAGTTTACTTTAACTGTAAAAGCCAGAGATACTTTTGAAGCGTCTGAATTGATCATATCGGAACCTCTTTACGGGTGCCTTAACCTCCTGCTATTGCCTGTCTTCTATCTTCGCGATTTTTTTATCAATACTCACCAGGTATATAAAAAGTCCAACCAATATTGTGATACACACCGCCATTACCACATATATCTTATTATTACTACGCATGGTGGTTTCAACAACCCCATTTTGGGCATACCCTTCTAAATGGGCAAATAAAATACAAGGCAATGACAATAACCAGTAAATCTTATTTCGCATTTATTAAATTTTTATCCCTGATTAAATATAATCGAATATTGAGTGTGGTGATCCATGTGCCTAACAACGTCCACCCAATTACAGCGGGCCAAAAAACCATCCTCATTGCGGCATCCAGGTCAGCACCGTTCAAGCCCGGGTTACCTTCCACACCTTTACCTCCCGGGTGCAAAGATTCCACCATTCGCGGAAGAATCATAATAAGCGGTATATAAGTAAAATAGGCAAAAATATTGTACACAGCGCTAATCTTAGCTCTCTTGTCAATATCAGGTATCGCATTGCGCAATACGAGGTAGGCGAAGTAAATTAGTAAAGCGATGGCAACACCAATTTGTTTGGGATCATTGCTCCATGGCGCTCCCCAAACATATGCTGCCCAAATGGCACCGGTAACTAACCCCAGCACACCCATCAAAATACCCGTTTTGGCTAATGAGGATGCATAAATATCATACCGGAGGTCGGGTTTGCGAAGGTATAAAATGGAATAAATCATTGAAGTGGTCAATAGTATAATTTGGCCAAACCACATGGGTACATGAAAAAACAGGTTGCGACTGCTTTCCTTTAAGATGCCTAATTCGGGAACTTTAATTAAAAAACCAGCTGTAAATGTATAAATCAATAATACAGCCGCTAATATTTTCCACCAACTTTTTCGCATTTAAATAATAATGTGGATGCAAAATTAGGGGAAAGAAATTGTCGTACAAATTGTAAATTGATTTTCCATGGCTGGTCACACGGGAAGTTAACCGTATCGTTCAATTTTCGCAGGGAAATCTGCTTTGTTAAATATTTTGTTGGAATGTTTTAGTTAGTAACCAGGTATGATTGGGGCTTAAACTGGCGAATACTTCAGGCAATACCTGGTTATTTATTCACAAATTCATAAAGAAGCGGCATCGAACATATCAATGATGATATCAGTCTTTCCACAAAAAAGGGAATAGGATAATGGAAAGGGCTACTACCATTATATCCAAACCAACAATAAGCAATGAAAGTTGCACCAGCGCACCTTCCCTGAATACTTCCCCAAACGCAGATTTTGACAACCTGATGAGCAGCAGTAATTGTGGAATGATCAGGGGGAAACCGAGTATTGCCATCAATGCGGCATTTTGTTGGGCCTTGGCGGCAATAGCAGCCAATAAAGTAAATACTAGGCTCAGGCTTATTCCCCCGAGGCAAACAATACCTGTAAAAAGCAGTGTGTTGGACAAAGGGTTTTTTAACAGGATAAAAAACAGGCCCAAACTCAAAAGGCTCATGATAAGCATGAGTATAATATTGTATATCAGCTTTGCGATAACAAATTCCCGGGCGCCTGAAATAGTATAGAAGTATAACATTCGCCCCCTGCTTTCCTGCAAAAAACTCTTGGCTACCGCGTTAACGCATACGAACAACTGTATGATCCAAAACAAGCCATTCCATACCTCGCCTTCGGGATTATTGATGGACAGGTACAATACAAAAATGGTGGAAGCTACATATAACAAAATCCCATAAAAGCTGTGCTGCTGCCTTAATTCCAGCAACACATCTTTTTTTAATAGCGCAAATATAGTTTTAGTCATTGTGTAGATTTACCCGATTTCTGATATCAGGGTTTTTTATGCATTGATTGTTTCCGGGTGAAGCATCGGTTATTTTTTCGCTCCTACCGGAATTAGTATTAAATAATGTTTAAACCAGTTGATTTTCCTAAATCTTCCATATACACCATGAAATGCTGCCTGTTTGCGAATCCCTACAAATTCTGCCGTAATGAAATAAGGTATTATATTAACCTTCCTTCAGGTTATTACAATGCCTGCACCTTGGCTCGTATAAATCTTTTTCACCTAATAACAATTGCCCTGCATCTGTTGATTTTCTATAACTGATATTGGCAATATTGCCACACTTTACGCAGATCGCATGTAATTTGGTTATGTAATCAGCCACTGCAAGGAGGTTGGGCATCTGGCCAAATGGCTTGCCGGTATAATCCATATCGAGGCCGGCAACAATTACTCTTATGCCCCGCAAGGCAAGTTGTTCGCAAACATTGGCGATCTCTGCATCAAAAAACTGCGCCTCATCAATACCAACCACATCAGCATCCTGCGCAAGCAGCAATATATTTTGAGAACTATCTACCGGGGTGCTTTGAATAAAATTGGTATCGTGGCTCATGATATTCACCTCATCGTACCGGGTATCAATAGCCGGTTTAAATATCTCCGCTTTCAAATTTGCGATCTTCACCCTTTTCAACCTTCGTATCAGTTCTTCTGTTTTTCCGCTAAACATGCTGCCGCAAATTACCTCTATCCAGCCACGCCTTCCTCCTGATAAACTCGGTTCAATAAACATTTATATATTTTTTTTAAAATTCAGTTAGTAACTTTAATGCAATAATTGCAAAGATTAAGGTTTTGAAACCATTGGTCAAAACTAAATTTCTTTCTTAATTTGTTAATCAATCATTTAATTGTGTTTTTATGGAAAGGGTGGAAACACTTTTACAAAAACTGCAGCAACAGTTTAACAACGGGGCAACAGCAGAACAGCTTTTGCTGACAGTACAAATGCTACAACATGAGTTAACCCATGTAAAGACGAATCAGCCTGCAGGGGCGGCTAAATCTGTACTAGTGTCAATGCCTTTGCAGTCAATTGCAGCAATTCAGCAGCCCGTTGTGGCTGATGTAGCGCAAAAAATATTACCGGAAGAAAAAATTATTGAAGTGTTGCAAATAGATGAAGCAGAAATAGCAGCGGAACTGGATGAAATTAAGCGGAATGCATCCGCTATACAACAATTAAGCGGGCATAGCAAACCTCATTTGTTATTTGAACCCGAGGAAGATGACATTCCTACGCTAACCCACCAGTTTACCGGTAAGGGTAGTGAGATCAATGACACAATTGGCGAGGAACCCTCTTCGCTGAATGAAAGTTTGAAAGAAAGGAAAATTGAGATCAGTGAAAAGTTAACGGGATTGCCTGTTAAGGATCTTAAGAAAGCCATCGGTATTAATGACCGCTATTTATATATCAATGATTTGTTCAGGGGAGATGAGGCGATGTATGAAAGAAGTATCAAAACAATCAATAGTTTTTCCATCTGGCCCGAAGCCGAATATTGGATAAGAAGAGAGCTGAAAACTAAACTGGGCTGGACAGATGATAACGAAACAGTAAAGCAATTTGATCAGTTGGTTAAAAGACGTTTTTCATAAATAAAATCAATTATTTTTCTGCTTGCCCCTTTGTGCGCATACACATAATCTTTAGCTGCTTGTCCTTTGGCCGTCAGCAGGTTTTCGTCTTCCCATAGTTCATTTAAAACGGATTCCAGTTCCAGTGCATTCTGAATGGTGATGCCGCCACCGCAATCGGTAAGGTCAACTGCTTCAGCATATTTTTCAAATTCGGGACCATAAATAACCGGCTTTCCATACACAGCAGCTTCCAGTACATTATGTACCCCATCCGCCCCAAAACCGCCCCCCACATAGGTAATATCCGCATAATGGTAAAGCCTGGAAAGCATTCCAACATTGTCGATGATTAGTACATTGGGGAATACATGTTGATCGTTTATGGTTGTTGCGTTGTTGTTTAAAGTCTGTGGTTCATCCAAAGCTACCTTTCCTTGCAATAATTCCGAATAAAAGATCGAATTAGCAAACTCCTTCTTTACGTCCTTTAAATTTTCAGCAGTGGTTTCATGCGGTGCGATGATGAATTTTTTTTGTGGATTTGCTTTTACATAATGGATCAACTCTGCTTCATCATCTTCCCAGGTGCTGCCGGCAACCAACACATGGCTATTCCCGCAAAATTTTTCAATGAGTGCAAGGGGTTCAAATTGTTCCGCTATTTCAATTACCCGGTCAAATCTTGTATCACCGTTTATGCTGATATTCTTCTGTAACCCAATGCTGCCAAGTAGTTGTTCGGATATTTCATTCTGAATAAAAAAATGGGTAAAACATTCCAGCATGCTTCTCCAGATGTCTCCATACCATTTAAAGAATGGCTGGCTGGTTCTAAAAATACCTGAAATCAATAGCACCGGGATATTCCTGCTTTTTAATTCCTGCAGATAATAATACCAGAATTCATATTTTACCCATAATACCAGGGAAGGATTCAATTCATCCACTAATTTTTTTGCATTGGATGCATTATCTATTGGTAAGTACACAACCTGGTCGGCCCCTTCATATTTTTTCATGGCCTCGTATCCGGATGCTGAAAAAAAAGTGATCACAATAGCAATGCCGGGGTATTGTTGTTTTAAAGATTCCAATACCGGCCTTCCCTGTTCAAACTCACCCAGGCTGGCACAGTGCATCCAAACCAGTTGGCGGTTACCCTTACCCGACAGGGAACCGATATTTGCAAAAGTTTTTTTTCTGCCGCTTAATCCAAGCCGGGCTTTATTATTAAATAATGCTGCTATCCTGAAAGCGATGGAATATAGCTTTAAAAATAAATTGTAAATGAAAAGACTCAATGGTTATTTTTTAACAAAGCTAACCGCAAATTTTTAATCTTTGCGAACCATAATATCCTCCCGGAAATTTATTTGACAATTTTTTTCGGGGGCCAGGCATTCAACCAATAAAGATTATCCAGGTAAATATGCATTCTTATACCCGCACTTAATTGTATACAATTTTAGTTTCAATAAAGACTTCACAGGCCGCTACAGCAAAGTGAAAGTCAGGTGACGATTATTCTGTATGTGTATGGGGCAGGCAAACCCCATACTTGGAACTTTAGCCTGATGCCCTATCTTTGCGACTGAAAAAAAATGAATATATGCGGCCCTTGCAAATGGTAGATACCAAAACCCAGTATCAAAAAATAAAGCAGGAAGTAGATGCAGCCGTCTTAGCAGTGCTGGAAAGTTCGCAGTTTATCGGTGGTAAAGTTTTAAATGATTTTGCAGAAAACCTGGCTTCATACAACGAAGTAAAACATGTAATTCCCTGCGCCAATGGTACGGATGCATTACAGATAGCCATGATGGCGCTCGATTTGCAGCCCGGCGATGAAGTAATTACGCCGTCATTTACCTATATCGCAACAGTAGAAGCCGCCGCCTTATTAAAACTCCAACCGGTTTTTGTGGAGGTAGATCCACAAACGTTTTGCATGGATCCGGCATCTGTTGAGAGGGCCATTACTCCAAGAACAAAAGCCATTGTTCCGGTACATCTTTACGGGCATGCTACGGATATGGAAAAAATTATGCATATTGCAGACAGGAACAATTTATTTGTTATAGAAGACAATGCACAGGCAATTGGATGTGATTATACATTCAGTAGCGGGAAGGTTTCAAAAACCGGTAGTATCGGCCATATTGGCTGTACTTCGTTTTACCCCTCCAAAAATTTAGGCGCTTGCGGAGACGGGGGGGCAATATTCACAAATGATGATACGTTAGTAGAAAAACTAAAAATGATTGCTGCCCACGGACAAAGCAAAAGGTATTATCATGATGTGGTGGGATGTAATTCAAGGTTAGATACTATACAGGCGGCAATACTGGATATAAAACTAAAACACCTTGATGAATACAACGCTGCCAGGAGAAAGGCGGCTGATTATTACGACAAGGCCTTTGCCAGCAATGCAAAGATAAGTGTACCATACAGGGCCCCTTACAGCAATCATGTATTTCACCAATACACGCTTATCTTAAATGCTGAAACCGGGGCGGCCAAATACCGTGACAGGTTAAATCAATTTCTTGCTGATAATGGAGTGCCTTCCATGATTTATTATCCTGTGGCATGCCATCACCAGAAAATGTTTGACACCCTTGGTGGAAACAGTTTTAATTTGCCGGTTACAGACTGGCTGTCGGAAAGAGTCATTTCATTACCGGTTCATACAGAACTGGACGAGGAGCAGCAGGATTTTATTATTTCAAAAGTATTAGATTTTATAAATTTAAATTAAACAAAAATGAAAATTGCAGTAATCGGAACAGGATATGTTGGTTTGGTAACGGGTACATGTTTTGCAGAAACGGGAAACGAAGTAATCTGTGTGGACATTGATAAATCTAAAGTCGATAAATTAGCATCCGGGCAAATTACGATTTACGAACCCGGTCTTGAAAAAATATTTTTAAGGAATCAGAAGGAAGGTCGTTTGCATTTTACTACCTCACTGGTAGATGGTATTAAAGGCGCCCAGGTTATTTTTCTTGCCTTGCCAACACCTCCCGGTGAGGATGGCAGTGCGGATTTGAAATATATTTTGGGAGTAGCAAAAGATTTGGGAGCGCTGATAAACGAAGGCGATTACAAAGTAATTATTGATAAAAGTACCGTTCCTGTTGGAACTGCGGAAAAGGTAAAACAGGCATTGCTTGATAATGGTGGAATGGAAGGGACATTTGATATAGTAAGTAATCCCGAATTTTTAAGAGAAGGTGT
>JANPIJ010000456.1:0-9600 GCA_031424955.1 Ferruginibacter sp.
GTGCGGTTCATCAGCTGCAATACACGACTGCTTCCACTTTGTACCGGCAGGTGAATATAGTTGCAAATATTGTCATGCCTTGCAATGGTAAATAAAACTTCGTCCGTAATATCTTTAGGATGAGACGTACTGAACCTAACACGTAATAAAGGAGAAACCTGTGCAACCATTTCCAACAGTTTAGCAAAAGTTACAGGCCCTTGCATCTCCTCCCTGTCAACCGGGAGGCCGGGGGAGGCCGTCCAGTAATAACTATCCACATTCTGACCCAATAAAGTCACTTCACGGTATCCATTTTCAAACAAATCTTTGCATTCATTTATAATACTTTTTGCATCCCTGCTTCTTTCCCGGCCCCTGGTAAACGGAACCACGCAAAATGAACACATATTATTACAGCCCCGCATGATGCTGACAAATGCATTTACCCCGTTGCTGTTTAGCCGGATGGGTGCTATATCTGCGTATGTTTCGTCCCTGCTTAATAAAACATTCACTGCTTTCTGTCCGGTTTCCGCTTCTTCAATCAGGCCCGGCAAGGTTCGGTAGGCATCGGGCCCCACTACCAGGTCAACCAATTTTTCTTCCTGTATAAATTTTTCTTTTAAACGTTCCGCCATGCATCCCAATACACCTACCAGTATCCCCGGGTTTACTTTCTTCAGCTTACGGAATTCCGTTAATCTTTTTCGAACAGTGGCTTCCGCTTTTTCGCGGATTGAACAGGTATTGATAAAAATCAGATCGGCTTCTTCACAGTTTTTGGTGGCGCCATAACCATTGCTTTGCAAAATGGAAGCCACCACTTCACTATCTGCGAAGTTCATCGCACATCCGTAGCTTTCAATAAAAAAGCGTTTTTTATATGCATTATTATCTAACATAAACGGGGCAAATGCTTCGCCCTGTCTTGCTTCATCGTGTTGTTTTATATCTGCAGCCAATAAAGTATCCATCATTAAATTTAGTCCGCAAAAATAGGTATTTATGTTGTTATTGTGTCAGATTGGCAGCGAAACATGTTATCTCATTATATTCGTTTAATGCGAAGAGTAGAACCCTGCATTAGATTGGGCGGATAGCAAATTACTGTTGGATAAATGGAAAATACGGCCATTCAAAGACATTTACCAAAGTAGCAAGGGGTAAACAGAATCTTTTATTTGGAATGAACTTTGGTTAATTGCCATAAATACTACAATCTATGTTATCAATCATCAGCGACCTTCCACCACATGTAGTAGGCGTGAGGGCTAATGGAGCAATTACAAAACAAGATTTTGACACCGTGTTGAAGCCGGCATTGGAAGACTTGCTAAGGAGAACCGGTAAGATTAATTATTTATTATTGCTGGAAACACCCGTTAGTAATTTTACCGTTGGTGCCTGGATAGATGATTTTATACTTGGATTAAAGCACTTCACCCATTGGAACCGGATAGCAGTTGTGACGAATGAAAAGATGGTGGAAAAGTTTTCAGATGCATTTAATTTTATTTTACCGGGTAAATCTAAAGGCTTTGCGCTTAGTGAATTGGTGAAAGCTAAGGAATGGGTTTCCGCATTGTAACTTTACAATTATAACAATAGTTTTCTTTACCGTTACTGTCTGCTTAAATGATAATTGTTGAGTAACCAGTGACTGACATGCAGACTTCCCGAAACCCGGAGGTTTTGAAAACAATAAAATAAATAGTCATTATTAAAAATATACCCCCTGGAAATTAAAAGAATTATACATAAGACCTTTAGAGTAATGGGATGGATAGTTGCCAGTATTCTTATTTTGATATTGTTGATTTATATCCTCATACAGGTACCCGCTGTGCAAAATTTTGCCCGTAAAAAAGTGGTAACCTTCCTTGAAAATAAAATTCATACAAAGGTTGATATAGCAAAATTATCATTGGAATTTCCCAAAAGACTTGTATTGGAAGGGGTGTATTTTGAAGACCAGAAAAAGGACTCTTTATTATTTGGTGGAAAAATACAGGTGGATATCGCCTTACTAAAACTAATCAGCAACGAAGTAGAGATCAATTATATTGGTTTGAAAGATATCCGTGCAAAAATATACAGAACAGGTACCGACTCTACTTTCAATTACCAATATATTGTTGATGCATTCGTTAGTGCCCCGGATCCCACTAAAGTAAAGGATACCTCCGCCGGAATGAAAATAAATATTGACAAAATTGTATTGGATAATATTGCCGCGTCTTTCAGGGATGACAGGTCGGGTATAGACTTTTTGGTAAGATTAGGGAATTTCCAAACCGCATTTAAAAAGTTTGATCTCGACAAAATGATTTTTTCGCTTCCTGATATAGTGCTTGAAAATGTAACCGGCCACATGTATCAAAACAAACCCTTACTAAAGACAGAGTCGGTGGCGGTAGTGGAAGCACAAAGCAACGAACCTTTCAAGCTTCAGCTTGCTTTGCAAAATATCAATGTTAAAAATATCCGTTTCGATTATAAAAATGATGTTTCCGTAATGTCGGCAAAGCTCGCTCTTGGTGAGCTTTCGGGCAAGGTTAAATCAATTGACCTGGCTAAGCTGGATGTACAGGTGGAGCGTCTGAAACTTCACAATACGGATGCTGCCATCATATTGGGGAAATCGGAGCAAACCAAAATTTTAAAAAAAGAGATCAACAAGGAAGTGGTGGCACAAGCCAATAATCCATGGAAGGTTGCTCTTGGAAATATTGATTTCAGCAATAATAATCTTGCGTTTGATGATAACAATAAATCACCCATCCCAACCGGGATGGATTATGCGCATCTGAATATTAAAAAATTAACACTACAGGGAAATAATTTATTAGTAACACCAACCTCGTATACGGGCAACATTACAGTCGGTGGGTTTTCGGAGCAAAGTGGTTTCAACCTGCGGCAATTGAAAACTGAATTTATGTATAGTGATAGCGGTGCGGTGCTCAAAAATTTATTCATTCAAACGGATAAAACGCTGATCAGGGATAACATCGCAGTAAGCTATCCGTCTTTGGAAGCGGTGGTTAAAGATATGGGTAAACTATACCTGGATGCCAATTTTAAAAATAGTGAATTGGCTGTAAAAGATATACTCGTATTTGCGCCGCAATTGCAGGCTAATTTAAAAGGTAATGAAAATGCGGTGATACGAATCAATGCCAGGGTAAAGGGATATCTCAATAACTTAACCATACCAGGCTTGCAGGTAAGTGGCATCGGTAGCACGGTGCTAAGTATGTCGGGTACCATTAAGGGCCTGCCCGATGCAACCAAAGCTACCTACGATTTTGATATTGCCAACTTCCAGACCACAAAGGCCGACCTCAACAGGTTTCTTCCGGCTGGCACTATACCGGAAAACATCCGTATCCCGGACAGGATGCAGGTGAGTGGTAGTTTTAAAGGCCTTGCCACAAATTTCACCACCAACCTGCTGGTACAAACCAATAAGGGAAATGCAAGGCTGGCAGGATACCTTAACAGCAAAGCCGAAACATATAACCTGAAAGGCTCCCTTAATAATGTAGATGTTGGTTACCTGGTAAAACAGGATACCATGATCGGTAAAGTATCTATGAATTTTACAGCAAAAGGTAGCGGATTTAAGCCTGCCCGAATGAACAGCCTGGCAACGGCACAGGTACAATCGGCTTTTATAAACGGGTATAACTACCAGTCGCTTGATATGAATGCGTCGGTTAAAAAAGGGTATACCATTTTAAATGCAGACATGGCAGATAAAAGCCTTGCCTTTCACCTGAACAGTGAAGCATTGATTGACGATAAATTTGCTACCAATATCAAATTAAGGCTGTTGCTCGATAGCATACTGATGAAGCCATTGGGGTTCACAGATACTGATCTTCGTATACACGGTAATGTGACAGGGGATATTTCCACTTCAGACTTAAACGCACCCGGGGGTAAAATACAAATCGGAGACCTGGTGGTATACAATGAAGGTAAACGTTACAATGCAGACACCATTACAATCCTTGCTGCTACTACGGATACGGGAAAAGTAATATCGCTTTACTCGCAGGTAGCAAATGCTACTTTAAACGGCAAATTTGATTTAACATCCATCGGCCCCGGTGCCATGAAGGTGATCAACAAATACTATGACCTTGGGATAAAGGATACTGCATTGATCAATGATAAATGGGATTTAAACGCCACGATTATTCCGGACAGTTTGTTATTTGTTTTTGCTCCCTCCCTTGCTGGTACAGATACTATTCAATTAAAAGCCGGATTTGACGGCGCCACGGAAAAATTGAACCTGCTGTTGAATGCGCCAAAGCTGCAAATGGGTACACAGGTGTTGGATAGTTTGACTATTACAGCCGGCAACGAAGGGGATCAGTTTTTATACGCAGCTACAGTAAACAAGGCTGGAACTAAAAGCTTCCAGTTACAAAGAACCGAATTAAATGGTTTTATCGCCAATAACGAATTGTATTCAAAGTTAAATATTGAAGATGTAGATGGAAAAGATAAATACCAGTTGGGTGCAAAGATCGGGCAGGTAAATGGTGGAATCAAAGCAAGTTTATCAGACAGCCTGATGCTGGATTATAACAAATGGGCAGTTGATAAAAGTAACTATATTCATTACGACAGTACGGGCATTAATGTACATCAGTTTAATATCAGCAACAGCGGGCAATTGCTCAGTATTAATTCGCAGTCTGCGTCTAACAAAGCGCCTATTGATGTAGTTCTTAAAAATTTTCATATAAAGACATTAACCAACTTTGCCGAGCAGGATTCGCTGGTGGTGGATGGTGTAATCAATGGAAATGTGCTGGTAAAAAATGTAATGACCAGTCCGGTTTTTACATCAAGCATCAGGATTGATACCCTTACTTATAATACAGATACAGTCGGCAATATTTCTATAAAGGTGGACAATGAAACAGCCAATGCATACAATGCAGATGTTGCTGTTACCGGTAATGGTAATGATATGAAACTGGCTGGAAGATATTACACCGGTGAAAGTCGTATGGATTTGAAACTGGCCATCAATAACCTGAATATGGCCAGCATAAAGCCATTTACTTTTGGCGCACTCACAGAGGCTGATGGCAGCCTGAAAGGTAATGTAGACATTAAGGGAATCACCACTAATCCCGACCTGAATGGTCAACTTCATTTTGAAAATGCGAATATAACTCCTGCTGCCACCGGTGAAAAATTGCACCTTTCTGATGAAATCATTAAAGTGGCTTCGCATGAAATAATAACTTTTGACCGGTTTACTTTGGTTGATTTAGATGGAAACAAAGCCGTGCTGAATGGCAGGATTATCACTGGTGATTATAAAACCTATACTTTCAACCTCGACCTTTCTGCCGATGATTTCCGAGTATTGAATGTGGCTAAAAAACAAAGTTCCCTTTATTATGGAAAGTTAAATATGGACGCGGATATTAGTGTAGACGGTACTTTAACTGCGCCTCACATCAATGCTGACCTTAAGATAAACAAAGCAACTGATATTACGTTCGTTTTACCCAGTACCAATCCTGAATTGGAAAGCCGGGATGGGGTAGTGCAGTTTGTAGACGTGTATGGCGGGCAAAAGGACAGCGTTTTCAGGATGGCAATGGATACATTAACCCGTTTCCCGAAATTGGCAGGGCTTGACATCACAGGTACACTGCAATCCGACACTGCGGCACAAATTACCTTGATCATTGACGAGCGCAGTGGAGATGCATTAAAGATAAGGGGTAAGTCGGATTTATCAGGTGGGCTGGATAAAAGCGGAAAGATCAGCCTAACCGGAAATTACGAGTTGCAGGCAGGTTCCTACGAGTTAAGCCTAAGCCTGTTAAAACGAAAATTCCAGATTCAGCCGGGTAGCGTTATTACGTGGAATGGAGACCCTATGAATGCGACCGTTAATATTACCGCTATTTATGTCGCCAACACCCAGCCTGTTAATTTGCTGCAAAGTGAGCTGGCCAATCTTTCATCAACTGATATTGGAAAGTATAAAGCAAAGGTTCCTTTTAATGTGTTATTAAAAATGAAAGGCGAACTCTTAAAGCCGGAAATAACATTTGATATCGAATTACCGGATGAACAGAAATCAAAATGGAGTGATGTAGTTACAAAACTGGAGCAGGTGCGCCGCGATGACGCAGAGTTGAATAAACAGGTTTTTGCATTACTGTTGTTGGGTAGGTTTGTGCAGGAAAATCCATTGGAAAATGCTGCTGAAGGTACTACGCTGGCAAGTACAGCCAGATCGAGTGTGAGCCGTATTTTGACAGAGCAGCTCAATAACCTGGCAGGTAGCCTCATACAGGGAGTGGACCTCAACTTTGGTATCAATACTGAGGATGATTACTCAACCGGTGCCCGTGCCAACAGAACGGATCTTACTGTAGGCGTATCAAAAAAATTACTGAACGACCGGCTGCGGGTAAGTGTGGGAAGCAACTTTGCTTTGGAGGGGCCTGCCAACACCAATCAAAGCGCCAGCAATATTGCCGGTGATGTAGCAGTTGATTACCTGCTTAGCAAGGATGGCAGGTATGCTTTACGTGCTTATCGCCGCAATCGTTATGAAGGAGTAGTGGAAGGGCAGGTGGTTGAATCCGGTGTGTCATTTATTTTCACTTTTGATTTTAATGAGTTTAAACAGATATTGAATCGTAAAACGGCAGAACAGAAAAATCAGGAAAAGATAGAAAAGGAAAAAGAGAAAGCCCTGGAGAAAAAAGAAAAAATGGAAAAGGAAAAAATGGAAAAGGAAGAATTGGAAAAAGAGGGAAAATGAGTGATGAATAATGAGTGATGAATGAAATAATGAGTGATAAGTAATGAATAATGCAAAATGAACCAAAGCGATATTTTAGCGAACAAAGGTATTTCATGGCCCCCGGGCTTGAGTTTGCCAATCGTTGTCGTTTCACTTTTACTTTGGTTCATTGGTCATCTGTCAGCCAAGGTAAACGGCTTTGAAAGTGAAATTGGACGAACTGATCATTATCTTTCTTCGTTTCCGGATTAATTGTTTTAATACAAATGTTAAGTCAAATTAAAAACAGATACATCATCACACAGATAATAATGAAGTTTAATTTTTTTACCATAGTGCTCAGTGGTTTCCGTGGACACATCTTTCAAAGCGCTATCACCTGCCTTGGGATGGTTTGTCTTTTTGCATCCTGCAGCAACACCAAATATTTGCCCAAAGGCGAAACATTGTATACTGGTTCTAAAATAAAATATGTATCACAGGATAGCAGCGCAAAATCTCAGAAAGCGGTTTTAAAGGATGAATTGAAAGCCATCATTTTACCAAAGCCAAATGGAAAAATTTTAGGGCTTAGGGCGAAGCTGTGGTTTTACAATATCGCGGGCAAACCAACCGGCAAAGGGCTACGGTATCTCATTCGCAACAAATTAGGAGAACCGCCTGTGTACGCCAGTTCGGTTAATTTTGAAAAGAACCGCTCCATTATGACCAACCGGTTAGAAAACCGGGGTTATTTTAAAGGCAACGTAACGTTTGATACTGCCACTAAAAATAGGCGAACCTCCGCATTGTTTATTGCAAAACCCGGTGTTCAATACATTATTGATACGGTAAATTTCCCTAAGGATTCCAGTGAATTAAGTACCGCCATCAGGGCAGCTACCAGGCGGTCTGCACTTCGCCGCGGAAGGGCGTACGACCTGGATGTTATTAAGGCAGAACGAATAAGAATTGATGCCAGGCTGAAACAAAAAGGCTATTTCTTTTTTGATGACGATTACCTGTTGCTGAAAGTAGACAGTACGCCCGGGGGCAATAAAGTAAACATGTACCTGCAGGTAAAGCCCGAAGCCCCTCCGCAGGCCAGGCATCCTTACCGCATTGGGGATGTAATTATCTATACAGATTTCAATATTGACACAGACACCGCATTTTCCAAAGCCAATGCAAATTTTTATGATAGCTTTTATGTGGTGGATCCTTATAACAAATTTAATCCCCGTATGTACAAACGCAACATCCGTTTTCATCCCGGGGATATCTACAACCGAAACGATCATAATTTAACGCTAAGCAGGTTGGTGAGCCTGGGCGTGTACAAATTTGTTAAGGCACGTTTTGAAGAAGTTGATACGGTATTTGACAGGCGGCTGAATGCATTTTATTTTTTATCACCTAACAATAAATATTCTGCAAAGGCTCAAATTTCAGCACTTACAAAATCTAATAATTCATCAGGCACCGACTTTACAGTAACCCTGAAAAACCGCAATGCTTTTCGTAGTGCCGAGCAATTAAGCCTCAGTGGTTTTGTAGGTTTTGAAACACAGATAGCCGGGCAGCAAAATGTAGGCACCAGGCGATATGGCGGTAACCTGGATCTGTTGATTCCCCGCATTGTCGGGCGTATCGGCTTTGGTAAAAACAGTGATTTTGTTCCAAAAACAAAGATCAATTTGGGGTACGAATATTTCAGGCGAACAGACCAGTACACACTTAATTCATTGAAGGCAAGTTTTGGTTGGGTATGGAATACATCCATCACAACAGAGCACCAGTTTAATCCGGTAGCGCTTAATTATGTATTGCCATCCGGTATTACACCGCAATTTCAAAAAGGCCTTGATACCAATATTACACTTGCCCGGAGTATTGAAAAGCAATTGATCATTGGATCTAATTATAATTATAATTACAACAGCCAGGCGAAACCCAATAATAAAAGGCATAATTTATATTTCAATGGCAATGTTGATTTTTCAGGCAATATACTTGGGTTGATAACAGGCGCCAATGTGCAGAATGGAAATGAGAAAAAAATATTCAAAACACCGTTCTCTCAATATGTGCGGGGCGAAGCGGACTTTCGTCACTATATGGCAATCGGCAGACCCAGAAGGCAGCGGACCAATCAATTGGTGAGCAGGATAATATTGGGAGCGGGATATGGGTATGGTAACAGCACTTCCATGCCATTTGTGAAGCAGTTTTTTATTGGAGGTACTAATAGCATCAGGGCCTTCAGGGCACGTAGCCTCGGGCCCGGCACCTACTATGCAGGAAATGCCTCGCTTACCAACACCTACTTGCCCGATCAGCCCGGAGATATTAAAATGGAAATGAATACGGAATTGCGATTTAAAATTGCATCCATTGTAAGAGGCGCTTTTTTTGTCGATGCAGGAAATATATTTACCAACCGTACCGATCCTTCAAGGCCAGGTTCCAAATTCAGTAAAGATTTTTTAAATCAACTGGCCGTTGGCACCGGTGCCGGTTTAAGGTTCGATCTCAATTTCCTGGTGCTCCGGGTAGATGCAGCTTTTCCAATACGTAAGCCATACGAAGCAGGCGGCCCTAAATGGGTGATTGACAAAGTGGCTTTTGGCGATAGCCAGTGGAGAAGGGAGAACCTGGTGCTTAACCTTGCTATCGGCTACCCGTTTTAATCAGAATTAGCTAATTAGCTAATGTGCTAATGTGCTAATGTGCTAATGTGCTAATGTGCTAATGTGCTAATGTGCTAATGTGCTAATGTGCTAATGTGCTAATGTGCTAATGTGCTAATGTGCTAATGTGCTAATGTGCTAATGTGCTAATGT
>JANPIJ010000457.1:0-73093 GCA_031424955.1 Ferruginibacter sp.
CCTAACCCCCTAAAGGGGGATTGAAATGCAGAGTCCGGCGGATTGGATAGTATGAAGAATAGGGCAGGGAGCCCTCCCTAACCTCCGCCGCGGCGGAGGAATTGAAATGCAGTAGCCTGCAGGAGTGGAGAGCGTGAAAGATGAAAGGTAAATTGTTATAGCCCTGTAAGGGCGGCATATCTCAGCATAGGGCAACGCCCTATGAAAAAAGCACCCCCTAACCTCTAACCTCGCCGCGACGGAGGAATTGAAATGCAATGGCAAGCGGGAGTTGATAGCGTGAAAGATGAAGTGAAATGAATTTGTTATAGCCTTAAGGGCGATATATCATAGCATGAGGCAACGCCCATTGCCTGGATTTAATAGTATGGCGAATGGGATTATTCACCGGCATGTTAGTTTCTGTTGTGATAAAACGGTAATTACGCACAATGCAAGTTTGGAAAGAAAGCCTGAATACCGAATTTAAAAGCAGTTTCAATGATGCTGTAATAGAGACCCTGGTAGCGTTTGCAAATACGAATGGAGGTAAAGTATTAATTGGTGTGAATAATGAAGGTATGCCGTTGAGGAATTTTATGATGGGGGATGAAACTGTACAGCAATGGGTAAATGAAATGAAAAATAAAACGCAGCCATCTCTTATACCGGATGCTGAGGTCATTCAATATAAAGGCGCAAATGTGATTGCTTTATCAGTGAATGAATTTCCGATAAAGCCTGTGTCTTTTAAGGGAAGATATTTTAAGAGGGTAGGTAATAGTAATCACCTGTTAAATCTTACAGAAATAGCTGATTTGCATTTAAAAACTTTTAACAACAGTTGGGATAATTATATTACCAACGATTATATCCTTGATGACATTTCACTTGATAAAGTAAATCTATTTAAAGAAAACAGCAATAAATTCCGGGAAATAAAAATAGAGGATGATCCATTAACAGTACTCAATAAATTTGAACTGATTAAGGGGAAAAAAATTGCAAATGCCTGCCATTTATTATTCGCCAGAGGTGACGTCTTTAAAGCGACAATTGAATTGGGTAGGTTCTCTACTCTTACATTGATTAAAGATGCATTAACGCTCCGGACAGATTTGTTTTCAGAGACTGAAGCGATATTTGATTTTGTGAAGAAGCATATCAATAAGGCATATATCATTACAGGTAAGCCGCAACGGGAAGAACGCTGGCAGTATCCGATGGATGCTATCAGGGAAATCATTATTAATATGGTTGTGCATAGAGACTATATGCATTATGGCGACTCTTCGGTGAAGATTTACGATAATAATATTGAGTTTTTTAACCCTGGATGTTTGCCAGGCAGCATCACTATTGAACAGTTAATTCAGGGGAATTATGTTTCGCAAATCCGTAATAAAAAACTGGCTGCAATGTTTAAAGAAGCGGGTTTAATAGAAAAATACGGTTCAGGAATTAAAAGAATTCAGCAGCAGTTTATTGCTTACGGGTTGAACCCACCTGTGTTTGAAAACTTCCAGCATGGATTTAGGGTGTTGGTATTTGCCAAATCCAGCAAGGTCGGTAATGAGGTCGGTAATGAGGTCGGTAATAAGGTCGGTAATGAGGTCGGTATTAAGGTCTTGGAAAAGTTAAGTATTAACCAGGAAAAAATACTGGAACTGGTTCAAAAGGACCCGTTTGTTACAGCCAAAATTCTTTCAACAATGCTTGGGATTTCATTAAGAAAAACAGAAGAAAACCTCCGGAAATTAAAAGAGGTGAAAAAGATTAAAAGAATTGGATCCAATAGAAGTGGGCACTGGGCGATAATTGAAAGCATTGAACACCCCCTGACCCCCTAAAAGGGGAATTGAAATGTATAGTTAGTTGGAGTGGATAGTATGGAGGATAGGGCAGGGAGAAAGCCTTTACAGGTTTGAGAATACAATATTCAAAGTCCTGTAAGGGCGCGGCATATCTCAGCATAGGGCAACGCCCTATGAACCTTAATAGGGCAATACACCTCAGGGGCTCAGCATGGGGCAACGCCCTAGGAAATTATAAACACACTAAACCGATACCCCCAAAATCACCCGGTATCCACCACAAAACACCAAACATCAAAACACCCGACACCATAGCTCCGAAATCCGAAATCCGAAATCCGCCATCCGATATCACACAACCGGATGAAGACTGGGATTTAATCATTCGCCCCAAAGCCGCCCTGCTCGAACTGAATCTAAAGGAAGTATGGCGCTACCGCGACCTGCTCTGGCTTTTTGTAAAGCGGGACTTTACTGCGCAGTATAAGCAAACCATCCTGGGCCCGCTCTGGCACATTATACAACCATTGCTTACCACGGCCATGTTCCTGTTTATCTTTGGCCGTATTGCCCGTATTCCTACCGATGGGGTACCGGCCGTGTTGTTTTACATGAGCGGCATTACGATATGGAATTATTTTTCTGCCTGTTTCAATGGCACTTCCGGAACATTTGCTGCCAATGCCGGCATATTTGGAAAAGTATATTTCCCAAGGCTGGTTACACCGCTTTCTGTTATTGTTTCCAACATGGTTAAACTGGGTATACAATTATTATTATTGTTTGCTATCATGGCCTGGTATTATTTTGTGAAGGGATATCCTTTACAAATTACTGCATCCGTTTTGCTCCTGCCGGTATTGCTGCTAATGGTGGCTATGCTTGGACTGGGTGCCGGTATCATTACCTCTTCCCTTACCACCAAGTACCGCGATTTTGGCGTATTGATAGGATTTGGATTACAACTGCTGATGTATGCCACGCCGGTAGTATACCCCATGAGTTACCTGGCTAATAGCCGCTATAAAATATTTATTGAAGCCAACCCATTGACTGCAATTGTGGAAACCTTTAAATATGCGTTGTTTCATACCGGTACGCTCAACTGGAACGGACTTTTGTACAGCGCTGTATTTACAACCGCTGTTTTATTTGCCGGGTTGGTCATTTTTAGTAAGGTGGAAAAAACTTTTATGGATACGGTATAACAATCGTTTTCAAAAATAATAGGGAAACGCATTATTAAAACTATTCTAATAATCCGGTACCTCATATTTTACTTTGTGCAAGTGAATACTGAAGAAAAAAGGAACAGGGCGGTAAAAAAAATGGCATTAAAATAATTTATTTAAAATGAATGTTGCCCGGAAAATTGCATGGAGAATTCAATTTATTTATTGGAAGAAAATTAAACTCACTTATGCAGCCACCAGGGACAAAATCATCATTCCGCCTTATGAAGGAAAAAGGAATATTAATTTGTACTATAAAAATAAATTCGGATTAAATGTCTTTATTGAAACCGGTACTTTTTTGGGTGATACCATTGAAATGTTTAAAAATGATTTTAAGCAATTGATCTCTTTTGAATTAAGCAGGGATTTGGCTGAAAAGGCCACACAACGGTTTGTGGATCAACATAATGTAAGGATTGTACATGGGGACAGTGGGAAATTATTACCAGCCTTTCTGCAGGAAATAAAAGAGCCATGTTTGTTTTGGCTTGATGGTCATTACTCATCCGAATTTTTTATTGGTGGTGAGTATATAGTTACAGCGAAGGGTGACAAAAATACACCCATCATAGCCGAACTAAATGCGATTTTATCGCACCCTGTAAAGCGACATGTAATACTCATTGACGATGCCAGGTGTTTTACAGGAAAGAACGACTACCCAACCATTTCGGAACTTAAAAAATTAATTGCCGAAAGCCACAGCAATTTATCACTTAAAGTTAAACGGGATATAATAAGGATCACTCCGGGGAACTAAGCCTGAAATTATTTTGATGGGATTTGGTACACTTTTTAGAATAAGGCAACGTTCAATATCCCGGAATTTTTTGGAATTCGATCCGTTAAAATTGATATACACTAAATGAGTATAGTAATAAAAGTTGAAAACCTATCCAAACAATACCGGCTGGGCGATGTGGGCACCGGTACCATAGTGCACGACCTAAACAGGTGGTGGCATAGGGTGAGGGGCAATGATGATCCCTATTTAAAATTAGGCGAAGTAAACGACCGCACTACCAAAGCCCTGGGTGAATATGTATGGGCATTAAAGGATATTAATTTTAAAGTGGAGCAGGGCGATGTGCTGGGTATCATTGGCCGCAACGGAGCAGGCAAAAGTACCCTCTTGAAAATATTAAGCCGCACCACCGCACCCACTACAGGCAGCATTAAAATAAAGGGCCGGGTTGCCAGTTTGCTGGAAGTAGGCACGGGCTTTCATCCCGAACTGAGCGGCCGGGAGAATATTTTTTTAAACGGTGCCATATTGGGAATGACCCGGACGGAGATCAAAAAAAAATTTGATGAGATAGTAGATTTTGCAGGTGTGGAAAGATACATTGATACACCTGTTAAGCGCTATTCCTCAGGTATGTATGTTCGGCTGGCCTTTGGCGTGGCAGCACATTTGGAAAGTGAAATATTGATAGTGGATGAAGTGCTGGCAGTAGGAGATGCTGAGTTCCAAAAGAAATGTTTGGGGAAGATGAAAGATGTGAGTACGAAAGAAGGTAGAACGGTATTGTTTGTTAGTCATAATTTAACAGCTGTTAAAAGTTTGTGCAGGAGGGCGCTGATAGTTAGTAATGGCAATTTAATAAAAGATGGTGAAACCTATGATGTGGTAGATTCTTATCTCCAGGTAGGTCAAACTGAATCACATAAAGAATGGGATTTGGCGAATGCCCCAGGCACTGAAGAAGCACGACTCATGGAAGTAGAGATAATGGATCAAAAGAATGTGTTTTATATTGAAAATCCTTTGGATATCCGTTTTAAGGCATGGGTAAAAATGTTACCCGAAAACAGACTAATTAATTTTAGTATGGTGATTTATAATAACGAGGAAGTGCCGGTGTTTAATGTTGGTACTGTACCTAAAATTTTACAAGAGGAGATGATAGAAGCTACTTGTCATATCCCCGCACACTTTATGAATGACGATCATTTTTATATTCGGATTCTATTGGTTGCAGATACCTCCCGACCCTTATTTGATTTGTCCGGAGTTATAAATTTTAAAATGGAGGAACGGATACGTAATGGCGAATGGCATGGTAAACGGATTGGAGCAGTTCGTCCGACTCAATTTATAAAATGGACATTTTAATTATGATTGACTTATTAAAGCGGATTAAAAGAAGATTGTTTCGACTTGTTTTTCCTGCTAAACCAACTCCTTATATTCCGCCGCCACCATATCATTGTCCTGTTTGTAACCAGGCTGCTCACATGTCGCCATTGCATCCAATGTACATGTCTAAACTGCAGGAACATCGATTCGTTCACAATATATTTCTAAGCGAAACGATCAATTTGGAAAATTATAAATGTGCTCAATGCGGTGCAAGTGACCGGGAACGTTTATATGCATTGTATTTAAATAAATACCTGCCTTCAAAGCAGGTTGTAAACTTGTTAGACATAGCTCCAGCCCCGCCGTTAGCTAGGTACTTAAAGAAATTTACACATGTCCGATACCGAAGCACCGATCTATCAATGGCAGGGGTAGATGATTTACAGGATTTAACTGACATGCACTCATACAAGGAAGGGCAGTTTGATTTTTTTATTTGTTCTCATGTGCTGGAACACGTACCAGATGACAGAAAAGCGATGTCTGAATTATTCAGAGTATTGAAAAAAGGAGGAAAAGGAATAGCAATGGTACCTATAAATCTTGGTGTAGAAAAAACGATGGAAGATCCTACAATCACTGATGTTGGAGGCAAATGGAAATATTTTGGACAGGGTGATCATGTACGCATGTATGCGAAATCAGAATTCATTCAACGGCTTTCTGACGCTGGCTTTAATATTGAATTGCTGGATATCCATTACTTTGGGGAAGCCGCATTTCAAACCGCGGCAATATTTAATGGGTCTGTTTTATATATAGTTACCAAATGATCAACGTAACAAAAACTTTTCTTCCTCCATTTGAAGAATACAGCGCTATTTTAAAACGTGCCTGGGACAAAAACTGGATAACAAATAATGGTGAACTGGTGCTGGAACTGGAAGCTAAGCTAAGAGAATACCTGGATGTAAAACATTTGTGGTTTGCCGCCAATGGTACGGTGGTATTACAAATGGCTTTAAAAGCCCTGGATATAACCAAAGAAGTAATTACCACCCCATTTAGTTATGTGGCCACTACCAATGCTATTTTATGGGAAGGTTGCCAGCCTGTTTTTGTTGATATTGATCCGCATACATTTTGCATTGATGCCACAAAAATAGAAGCGGCCATTACCGACAATACACAAGCCATTTTAGCTACCCATGTGTATGGTATCCCCTGCGAAGTAGAAGCTATAGAACTCATTGCAAAAAAGCATGGTCTAAAAGTAATTTATGATGGTGCCCATGCCTTTGGTGTAGTATATAAAGGAAAGTCATTGCTGAGTTATGGAGATATCAGCACCTGTAGTTTTCATGCAACCAAATTGTTTCATACGGTGGAAGGTGGATGTATAGTTTGTAATGATGATGAAATTGCGGAAAAACTATTTTTGTATCGCAGTTTTGGCCATCGGGCAGATGAATATTTTTCCGTGGGGATTAATGGGAAGAATTCAGAATTTCATGCTGCAATGGGCTTGGCGATGTTTCCTTACCTCGGGGATTTAATTCAACAGCGCAAAGCTATTTTTAATTTATATGCTGAGGGGCTGGCCGCTACCGGGCTCCAGTTGTTAATCATTTCCAGTGCTGATATTGAATGGAATTTTAGCTATTGCCCTGTTTTGTTTAAAGATGAGAATCAATTGCTAAGAACAAAAGCAAGGTTGGAAGAAAAGGGAATATACATCAGGCGTTATTTTTATCCTTCTTTAAATGAACTGCCTTTTTTGCAGGGGAAAACAAGTTGTGAAAACAGTGAAAGTATTTCTTTAAAGGTTGCTGCATTGCCATTATATCCAGGCCTTTGTTTGAAAGATATCAGACTAATAATTCAAGTTATTATTGATAATTTACAGGTAGCATGAAATTAGCAATTATGCAGCCCTATATTTTTCCTTACATTGGTTATTTTCAATTAATAAATGCTGTTGATCGTTTTGTATTTTATGATGATGTTAATTTTATTAAACAAGGTTGGATAAATCGAAATCGGATTCTACTAAATGGAAAAGAACATTTGTTTTCAATACCTGTAGAAAACATCAGCTCATTTCGTTCAATACATAATACAAAAATTCCGGAACGGCTTTATTCGATTTGGAAAGTAAAATTTTTGAATACAATAAAACAAGCTTATAGTAAAGCTCCTTATTATTTTGAAATAGTTAATTTAATTGCGGATGTATTGGATTTGCCTGCGAATGAAAATATTGCTTCGGTTTCTAAAAAGTCCATAATAAATGTTTGTAAGTATCTTGGACTTGAAACAGAGTTCGTTTATACATCTTCAATCTTTGGCAACGAACATTTAAAATCTGTAGATCGTGTAATAGATATTTGTAAAAAAGAAAATGCTATAAGCTATATTAATATGGCCGGGGGATTGGAAATCTATGATGAAAATCATTTTAGCATAAACGGAATTAATCTTTACTTCCTAAAGGCAGAGATTTCCTCCTACAAGCAATTTGATCTACCTTTTATGCCAGACCTCTCAATTATAGACGTTCTAATGTTTAATTCTAAAGAGCAGGTTTTAAAATTCATTAAAAATAAAAATTTGAGAATTGAGTAAAGTAATAATCTTTGGGGTGAGTCAACTAGCAGATTTGGCCCACTTTTATTTTGAACATGATTCACCTCATGAAGTAGTTGGTTTTACGGTAGATCAGGATTATATCACTTCAGATAAGCATCGGGGATTACCAGTTGTTTCATTTGAAGAAGTAGAAAAGAGCTACCCACCTGATAAATATAACATGTTCTTACCTATCAGCTTTAAACAAATGAGTTATCTGAGAAGAAACAAGTTTGAAGCAGCTAAATCCAAGGGGTATCAATGTGTAAGTTATATTTCTTCTAAAGCAACAACATGGCCTGATCTGGATGTTGGTGAAAATTGTTTCATTTTTGAAGACAATACCATTCAACCTTTCGTAAAAATCGGGAATAACTGTGTTTTGTGGAGCGGTAACCACATTGGTCATCATTCTGTAATTATGGACCATGTTTTTATTACTTCGCATGTTGTAATATCGGGATGCTGCAAGATTGGATCACATTCCTTTTTCGGCGTAAATGCAACGGTTAGGGACGAAACAATAATTGGCGACGCTACTCTAGTGGGAATGGGTGCAATCATAACAAAAGATACTCCTCCGTACAGTATTTGGTTGGGAGCTAAAAGTATAATGAAGGAGGGTAAGAGTATTGACATTGATAGCATCTCTCATAAAACAGGAGGATAATATGTGGGAAAAAGTAGGGGTATTATTAAATATCGATAATCGAAACGAATGGATGTATTCTCATGCGTGTGTTCCAACTGCAATTCAAATTTCTGATTCTGTGATCAGGGTGTTTTATGCACCCAGAAATAAATCGGGACAGAGTATTCCTTGTTATTTTGATTTAGATGCTAATAATCCTGCATTAGTTTTATATATACATGAGGAGCCAATATTACCTCTTGGTGAGTTGGGTACATTTGATGATGGTGGTATCATGCCATGTTCGGCAATCAGGGTTTCTGAGTCCTGTATTTATCTTTATTATGTAGGTTGGAATCCAAGTGTTTCAGTTCCTTATCGAAACGCAATTGGTCTTGCCATAAGCCAGGACAATGGTGATACTTTTAAAAGAGCATACAAGGGGGCAATAGTAGATAGAAATATGGACGAAGCATTTTTTACTGCATCACCATGTGTGCTGAAAGAAGATGAAAAATGGCACATGTGGTATGCTTCCAGCACTGGTTTTATAAAAGTAAATGGAAAGCCTGAACCTCTTTATGAAATAAAGTATGCGTATTCAGGTAATGGAATTGACTGGATCAGGCCCAATATTACTTGTATACCTCCGGCTAAGGAATATGAATGTACTGCAAGGCCAACGGTAATAGTAGAGGATGAGGTTTATAAAATGTGGTTTACTTACCGAGGATCATTCGATTACCGGGATGGACAAGAGAGTTACAGAATTGGTTATGCAGAGTCATTTAATGGAGTTGACTGGGTAAGAAAAGATTATCTCGCAGGAATAGGGTATTCTGAGGAAGGTTGGGATAGCAAAATGCAAACTTATCCTTCTGTGATAATTGTTGGGAATAACAAGTATTTATTTTACAATGGTAACGGGTTTGGTAAGACAGGAATAGGTGTTGCAAAATGGATAGATGTTTAAGAAATGGAATTGATGGTTAGTTGTCATATTATTACGTACAATCAGAAGGATTTTATCCGTCAATGTTTAGATGGAGTACTCATGCAAAACACCAATTTCACTTACGAGATTATTATTGGCGACGATCTATCTACTGATGGAACCAGAGAGATTTTAATAGATTATGCAAAAAAATACCCGGATAAAATTTGTTTGAATCTTCGAAATAAAAGAGGGGAGGGTGTTCCCGGAAAACAAAATTTCCTAACTACCTTATATTTATGCAAAGGAAAATACATATCGCTATGTGATGGCGATGATTATTGGACTGACCCTCACAAATTACAAAAGCAGGTTGATTTTTTAGAAGCCAATGACGATTTTGCACTTTCCTTTCACAATGCCAAGATCATTAATGAACGTGGCCCTAATCATTCCATAGAAAAATATTCGGATTATGATTGGAATTGTATGGACGTTAACAGGGATGAATACAGTCTTTCGGATTTACTTCGGGCAACCTTATGCCCGACAGCAAGTGTAGTGTTCCGGAAGCCTGAAAATTTCAGCCTTCCAGCCTGGTTTGGTTCAATGCCCTTTGGCGACATGCCACTTTTTATTTTAGTAACAGGACAAAAGCGGATAAAATTCTTTAACGAAACATGGTCTGCTTATAGAAGGCACGCTGGCTCTGAGAGTGCACAGGCAGATAGGGGAGATGTATATACCAGGGGGAAGATTAGCATGTACATGTATTTGTATGACGGTTTGCCTGAAAAGCAGAAAGCTGGAATTCCGGAATTGCTCAAAAAATATATTAATGATTTGCCGGGTATTATGTATTTGCATCCGCCTGAAAGGCAATTTGTAAGAAAATTAATTCCTTTGTTTTACTATGCCCGGGTAGCCTGGTTTTATGTGAACAAATTTCAAACTAAATCTGGTTCCTGAATACGTTTTGTACAATAATCACAGCAAGTCATATCGGCTACGCTTTAGCGTTACGTAAATCGTTGTGCGCATTCAACAATGATATTAATTTTTACATCCTGGTAGTTGACAAAGTTAATAGTTTAAAAGAAAGTGTTGAAAGCAGGTATAGGAATACTACAATTGTATATGCCCCTGAACTATGTGACGCAGGAACAGGGAAATTGATTTATGAAAAATATTTTAGTAAAAATATTGATTCGTTCCGGTGGAGTATGAAACCGGTATTAATCAATTACCTTTTAAAGGAAAAATTGTTCGAAAAGGTAATTTATGCCGACTGTGATATTCATTTTTTTGATGACTACCAGTTTCTACTGGATGAATTGGATGTCAACAATGTTTTAATAACACCTCACTGGCGTTCATCCGATCCTCATATAGATAACACAAATTTTAGCATTTTATATACCAGCGGCATTTATAACGGAGGCTTTATTGGAGTAAATAAATATGGGACAGACGTAATGGATTGGTGGGCTAAGGCTTGTGAGTTTGTATGCATCAAAGATGAATCCAAAGGTATGTTTGTAGACCAGGTACATCTGAATCTTTTACCGGTTTATTTTGATAAGATTTCTATTTTAAAACACAGAGGTTGTAATGTTGCAAACTGGAATATGGTGGAATGCGGGCGATCACTTGCTATGGATAAAAAAACAGTTATGATTGCAGCCCAATATCCTGTTGTTTTTATTCATTTTACCAAAAGTACAATAGACGGCATTCTCGGTGGAGCAGATGGATTGCTGCTACCACACCTGCAACAATATTATGCCTCAATAAATGCATACTCTTCAGATTTTGGGTTTCCTGAACTACATATTGTGCCACCCGAACAGCAAGTTGCTTGTAATAAAAATACAACTACCCAGCAAAAAAATCAAACAAAAACGAAGGCCCCATATAGAGATAATTTTATAGATATTCCATTTACAACCGATAACCTGGATCGCTATCTAATTAGAACGAATATTCTGAAAGGCCTTACGGAGTCGTTACAGTTTTTTAAAGGTCCGCTATTAGATATTGGCTGTGGTAAGATGCCCTATAAAGAATACATCCTGCAACATTCCCTTGTAACAAGCTATATTGGTTTAGATATTGAAACGGCACTGGTATATGATTTAGCGATCATACCGGATTATACATGGGATGGCATTCACATGCCTTTTGAAGATGCCGGGTTTGAAACCGCCATTGCAACCGAGGTACTGGAACATTGCCCCCGCCCCGGGTTGGTTTTAAGCGAAGTAAACCGGGTATTAAAACCAGGGGGTGTTTTCTTTTTTACAGTTCCTTTTCTTTGGCCGCTTCACGAAGTACCGCATGATGAATTTAGGTATACGCCTTTTTCATTACAGCGCTTACTTACCGAAGCAGGTTTTGTAAATATTGATATAAAAGCAACCGGGGGCTGGCATGCATCATTGGCGCAAATGCTGGGCCTTTGGGTACGAAGGGCTCCTTTAACCGACGGTAAACGAAGGATCCTTTCCTGGTTGATAAAACCGGTAATTAAAATATTGACCAAAAAAGACAGCCGCCTGGGTACTGCTTTTAATGAGGGCGAGATGATCACAGGTTTGTGGTGCACCGCCAAAAAGAATTAATGCCCACTACCCTGGCCATATTCTCCCATAATGAAAATGCGTATTCAGAAACCTTTATACAGGCGCACCGGAACCTGCCCTTCGAAATTAAATTTTATTACGGCGGTTTCATGCCCAACTACCTTGATGGACAATCTATCAGTCAAAACAAGTGGACGAATACTTTTCAAAGAAGAAAAGCCAGTTTCTTACACCCCGAAAATGCTACCCTTACTGACGGTGAACTGGCATTGATCAGTTCGTTAAAAAAAAACAGGGTGGCAGTAGTATTGGCTGAATATGGAGTAATGGGCGCTACTGTTTTAAGAGTATGTAGAGCACTGGCACTACCCCTGCTGGTACATTTTCACGGTTACGATGCTTCGGTTACAAGTATCCTGAACGAATATGATCAGCGATACCGCGAAATGTTTTTGTATGCACATTCGGTGTTTTCTGTATCCCATGCCATGACAGAACAGCTTGCGGCGATGGGGTGCCCCCGCAGTAAGATTATATATAATCCTTATGGACCAGATGATCGGTTTTTTGATATCAGGCCATCTTACATTACCAGTCATTTTGTTGCAATAGGCAGGTTTGTAGATAAAAAAGCTCCTTATTTTACCCTGCTTGCTTTTCAAAAGGTTTTAGAACAATGCCCGGAGGCGAAATTAACGATAGCCGGGGATGGCCCTTTGTGGAATACCTGTTTAAACCTGGTTGATTATTTGAAAATTGGAGATAGTGTGCAATTGCCGGGAGCAATTAACAGGGAGCAATGGATTAAATTTTTGAGTAATGGAATTGCCTTTGTCCAGCATAGCCTGACGGCCGAAAATGGTGATTCCGAAGGAACACCCGTAGCTATATTAGAAGCGCAGGCGGCGGGCTTACCAGTAATTTCCACCTTTCATGCCGGTATAGCAGATGTTGTTATCAATGATGAAACGGGCCTACTCACTGAAGAAAAGGATGTTGAAGGGATGGCAGGCAATATGCTCCGGATTATAAACGAAGATACGCTAGCACAAAAACTAGGCAGTAACGGGAAAAAAAGGATACAAGAAAACTATACCATTACAAAACATTTGGAAATGCTGCAAAATTTGATTGAGCAGGCTATTGTGAAATAATATTGTATGAATGACTCTCATCCTTTGGTATCGGTTATCATTCCAGCGTTTAATCGTGAGTCGCTAATTGAAGAAACTATATTATCGGTAAAAAATCAAACATATAGTAATTGGGAATGCATCGTTGTTGATGACGGATCAATTGACAGAACCAGGCAGATTGTAGAAAATTTTTCAAAAACTGATTTCCGGGTAAGGTTTCTAGAACGGGATAGAGAACCAAAAGGCGCCCCTACATGTCGGAATATCGGAGTGCAACAATCGAGAGGTAAGTTTATTATTTTTTTAGATTCTGATGATTTGTTGAAAGATAGTTGTTTGGAAACCAGGGTTTCCAGGTTTAGCAGATATCCTTACCTGGATTTTATAGTTTTTCCTCAATTGGTATTCTCCAATTCCACCGCGGACGCAAATATTCTAATTAATATAAGAACATCGGATACCGATATTATCAGATTTTTAACCCTGGGAAAAAGTGTAGATGTACCATGGATTACGGCTGCTCCAATATGGAAAAGAGAATCTTTAATTGAAAGTAAATTAATTTGGAATGAAGAAACAAAAGGATTTCAGGATGTTGAATTTCATTTGGAAGCGGTCATAAAAGGGCTTAAATATATTTATATGGATTCTACACCGGATTGTTATTATCGTATACATGATGGCCCTACTATCGGAAATAAAATTTATTCCCTGGATACAATCAATTCCACGCAGAAATTTCTACTTAAAATATATGAAAAGCTTCAATTAAATAATATGACGACGGATGAGGTCGGCAACAGGCTTGCCATTTCTTTTTTTTATGTAATAATTAAGAAAGAGTTAGAGTTGAAAAAGTATAGTGACGCAGTAGTATCGCTTTTAAAACTTAGAAAAAGTAAAATAATAAATTACCGTACTTTTTGTGAAATATTTATCTATATAAAATTAAAAAGTCTTATCCTGAATGGTTTTGACAATAAGATCGAACGGGCATTTAATATATTATGGAGAAACGGATTATATAAAATACAACCTCATAATTATATGCAAAATGCATATAAATAAAAGTTTTACCAGGCATGCATTCCAGGCTTCCTAAAATCTCCATCATTACTCCTTCGTATAACCAGGGCCGGTTTTTAGAGCAAACCATATTATCGGTTCTTGATCAAAATTACCCAGACTTAGAGTACATAATTATTGATGGCGGAAGCACAGACAACTCTGTTGAAATAATAAAAAAATTTTCAGAAAAATTAACCTGGTGGATTAGTGAACCGGACGCAGGAATGTATGATGCTATTCAAAAAGGGTTTGACAAAAGTACAGGCGAAATAATGGGTTGGATCAACTCGGATGACACTTTATCAATCAAAAGCCTTTTTACTGCTGCAGAAGTATTTACGGATTATCCGGGGATAGCGTGGCTGAATGGTATTCCGAATCAGATGGATGAAGATGGTAGAATAGTAGGGGTTGGAAATATGCCACAATGGAATAAATACAGGTACCTGCAAAAGGATTTTAAATATATTCAGCAGGAAGGGCTTTTTTGGCGAAGGGATTTGTGGAATAAAGCCGGAGGGTATATAGATATAAATTTACAGTTGGCCGCCGATATGGAATTATGGAGCCGTTTTTTTATGTTTGCAGAGCTGTATTATATTAAAGGGATATTAGGCACTCACCGGGCAAGAAGCAAAAATCAAAAAAGCCTGGAACAATTGGATGAGTACAACGAGGAGGCCATTAGTGTATTAAACAAAATGAAGCCCACTAAGGAAGAATTGTACAATATCGGGGTAAGCAAATCATCTCTTTGGAAAATCACTTCGAAACGTCCTTTTCGATTTTTATTTAAGCTGCTGAATTATAATTCTGTTGAGTGCTCTATTAACCAATATCCACAGCCCCTTTACTTTAACCGCGATACAAAACGGTTTGTTCAATTGTAACGCTGCAACAATTTTCATTAATCACCATTATTGAATTTGTATTTGAAATTATCCGTAATTACTATAAACTATAATGATGCCCCGGGTTTGAGAAAAACCTTCGAAAGTGTATTTTATCAATCGTTTACTGACTTTGAATATATTGTGATTGATGGAGGGTCAACCGATGGTAGCAGGGATTTGATTTTACGTAACCGGGATAAAATTACATGGTGGGTAAGTGAGACGGATAACGGGGTTTATCATGCCATGAATAAGGGCATTGAACAGGCAAGCGGCGAATACTTATTGTTTCTTAATTCAGGAGATTGTTTTTGCGAAGAAGCAGCATTGGAAAAAGCTTTTGATATCGGGTTTAATGAAAGTATTGTTTACTGCGATGTAAAAAATAATCTTACCGGCGAAATAATCGTGTTCCCGGATCAACTACGTTTTTCTCATTTTTACCATGCAACTATCAATCACCAGAGTACGTTTATTAGGAGAAGACTTTTTGATCAGTATGGCAGATACAATGAAAATTATTCAATTGCTTCTGATTGGGAGTTCTTTATAAAGTGTATTTTTTTAAAGTTGGAAACTACCAGGCATTTAAAGATGGTGCTGGTAAATTTTGATTTTACACATGGCATAAGTGCAAGGCCCGAAAATTTAAACAAAATGATAGCGGAAAGAAGTGAGATTCTCTATAAACACTTTCCCGGATTTGCAGGCGATTACGAAGAGGCCGAAAAATTGAATCTTCGATTTCAATTAAGGAATGAGCACAGTTTAAAAGTGAATAAGTCTATTGTATCCTTTATTCGATTTGTAAAGGAGATGGTTCGAAAAAAATAAGATTTTTATTTGTATGAAATTGAACTATTTATTTGAAATTATTCAGGCATATAGAAAGGATTTAAAATTTTGTAAAGATTCCAAAATAAAGGTTTTTAATTTTTGGCGGATGCCAAATCCTGAAGGGTTATGGTTTCACCAATTTATCACTACGAAGTCGTTGTTAAAGCCTGGTAAATCTGTTTCCGTTTATTCAGTGTTCGATGACAGGTTTAAGATGAAGCTGGACCTATTCAGGCCAAAAATATTTTTTACAGGGGAGAATTCACTTTACCGGCCCAATTATGTGGATCATTGCCTAAAAGATGTTGATCTTTCACTGGGTTCAGAATACATAACTGCAGATAACTACTTTAGATTTCCACTTTGGTATTTGTATTTCATAAAGCCGCATTTTGAGTTCTCACATGTGGCAGACTGGATAAAGGGAATCAACGACTTGAATAAATCTGATGGTTCAGGAAGGCAAAAATTCTCCTGTTTGGTTGCCGGGCATGATCCGCTTGGCTATAGAAAAAATATTTTTGATCTTTTGTCTACGATCGGTAAGGTAGATAGTGGGGGGCATTTGCTGAGAAATACGAATGATTTGGATGAAATTTACAGTAATAACAAATTGCTATTTATTCAGAATTACCGATTCAACATTTGCCCCGAAAATTCAAATAAAAACGGTTATGTAACCGAGAAAATATTTGAATCTATTATAGCCGGGTGCCTGCCTGTTTATTGGGGAAGTGATTTAAATCCGGAACCGGATATTTTAAATCAAAGCCGGATTTTATTTTATGATCCGCTCAATGAAGCAAAATTATTGAATGAGATTAAGAGCCTGGAAGATAACAAACGACTCTTTAGGGAATTTTATTTGCAGGATGTTTTCAATCAATCAGCCTCAGAAATTATTTATGATAGGCTAATTCAATTGGAGAAAAAAATAAGGGCGATACTATAAAGTCTGATTTTGAAAGAAGCCATTGCGATAACTGTTCTTTTTTACAATAAAATAAAGCAAACCATCGACTGCATCAATAGTTTTTTACCATCCGGGCAAAAAATATATGTGCTAAATAATGGGTCAGATTTAACCCAATGGACAAGCCTTCAAAAGATTTACGCTGATGAAAAAAATGTTGAGCTGTTAAATGCAGGTAGCAATCTTGGCGTATCCGGCGGGAGGAATTATCTTATTCAGTATACAAAAGAGCCGTGGATATTTTCCGTGGACAATGATATTATTATACAATCGCAGAATGGCTGGAAGCAACTTTTTGATCGGTTTTTGTTGCAGGTACCTGGTACGAAAATAATTTGTCCTCAAATTTTTAATGTACATGAAAACAGTTATGCCGGGCACTTATATATTTCACTAATTGAAAAAAAGGTGACGGCAGACACGTTGGTGGGAAGTATAAGTAATTATTTTCCCGGTGGGGCTTCCATAATCCACAGGAGTATTTTTGACAATTATGGACTGTATGATGAGTCCATGTTTGTAGGCTTCGAGGATTATGAATTTGCATTGAGGGCAATATTATCCGGCAGGGGCGAATTGAAGGCACACTTGTACAAAGAAATTGAATTGATCCATGACCACCGGTTCCAAAAGAGTGCTAAGGATAAAGAGGCGGTCAGGCAACGATATAATGAAGAAAAAATAAAAGCCAGTTACAACCAAATGGTGCAGAAATATGATATCCAATTTGAGCATGACTGGCAGTGGTGGTGCAGGCAACAGGTAACTAGTATGACGGTATCTGATCCTCTTCTTTTTTTTATGGCGGGCCTTAAAAAATTATTGGGTAAGTGACTGAGCAGTTACATATTTTATTGGTAACTTATGAATTTCCACCCGAAATGGCAACAGGTGGCATTGGTTCATACATGCATAATCTTGCCGGGTTACTTTTTAAGCACGGACACACAGTAACTGTATTCTCAGCAACATTCAATAAAAATGCACCAGGGCTTGTCGATAGGGGCTATTGCAACAACTATCTTCTTTTTTCAGGATCGGAAAATGAATTCAGGAAGGATGCAGTAAGCTTGTTTAAAGAACTAATAAAAGTAAAACCTGTAGATGTAATTGAAAGCCCTGAAGTAGGTGCCTGTGCATTGGACATTAAAAAGGCTTATCCCGAAATTCCGCTTATTGTTAAGCTACATACACCTGGTGTACTCATCACTAAAGTGAGTAATACTTACCAGGGCATCAATAAAAAACTTCGTTTTGTACTGGGGGCGCTTCGAAGGGGCCGGCTGGACCTGGGGTACTGGTCTAATATCGACAGGAATAAAAACAGCGATCCGGAATACCAGCTTTGTTTGCTGGCAGACCAAATTATCAGCCCATCACTGGCACTAAAAAAATGGATAAGTAAGTATTGGGATTTACCACCTGGACGTATAAATGTGGTACCTAATCCTTTCGCTTTTAATGACGCACTCTACCTGATACCCTTAGAGAACAGACCCTGCCAGGTATGTTTTGTGGGTAAGTTATCGGTATTAAAAGGAATGATTGCTTTGACAACAGCCATACCTCTCATTTTAACAAGCAACCCGGAATGCCATATTTTAATTGTTGGAAGGGATGAAAAAGAAAATGGCAGAAGCATGAAGGCTTATATGCAGGAAAAACTTGCGAAGTTCCTACACCGGATCTCTTTTACGGGACCCTTGTCTGCTAACGAACTGGTAAAGATATATGGCGAATCAAGGGTATGCATTGTGCCCAGTCTTTGGGAAAATTACCCAACAGTAGTGTTGGAAGCTATGGCTGCAGGGACAACAGTAGTAGCTGCATGCAGGGGAGGGATACCAGAAATGATTGAAGATGGATTAACAGGCAAATTATTTAATCCGCTTAATCCTGTACAGTTGGCAACCGCGGTAAGAAACTTATTGAGCGATGATAGGAATCGGATTGAGATGGCTGCAAATGCAAGAAGAAATCTCCTACAAAAGCAGGATAGCAATTCTTTTGAAGAAAGAATTCTAGCACCATATATCCAGCTGGGTCTTAGAGACAAAAATGAATAGCCAGTCAATAAATATTGTCCATTTTCACAACGGCAGCGGGGGAGGGGTTTTATCCGTTATAACCAACCTGCTCCGCTATTCTGAAAATAAACAAATAATCAACCACGTTATTTTTACTATCAATAAGAATGTTAATTCATCTTATATAGTCCCTTATCTACCTGGAGCAGCAAGTATACAAATATTCTATTATAGCCCCAATTGGAATTTTTATCATTCCTGTAAGCAATTGGCCGCACTACTACCCGACGGAAAAACCTTGTTAGTGGCGCATGATTGGCTGGAGTTGGGAATGGTGAGCAATCTGGGTTTGCATCATCCGGTAGTACAGCTATTGCATGGCGATTATGATTATTATTATGAATTAGCCAAAAAGCATAGAAATGCCGTTGATAAGTTTATAACGGTTGCTGATTCAATTGCAAAAAAATTAAGGGTTATTATTCCCCAGCGTCAACAAGATATTAGCTACCTACGATTTCCTGTGCCTGAAAACGCTTGCTCTGCAAAAAAATGCAGCGAGTATTCAATTGTTTTTGTTGGCCGGTGTACAAAGGAAAAGGGATACGACTTGTTACCTGGAATAGCTGTAAGTTTAACAGATATGGAGGTGTTATTAAAATGGCATATTGTAGGTGAGCCAAATGAATCTATGAAATTATTCCCATGGGATAATAGGATAAACGTAACATTTCATGGCAGTTTAAAAAATGAAGCGGTCAATGAATTGTTGTGCGGTATGCATTTTTTTATTCTTCCATCATTAGCAGAAGGAATGCCTGTTACGTTGATTGAGGCGATGAAAGCTGGTGTAATACCATTAGTAAATGACTTGCCTGGTGGGATTCAGGAATTGGTAATAAATGATGATTCAGGGTATCGGATTAAAGACAATCTTTTAACAGGCTATGCGGAGAAAATAAGGTTAATGTTCGATAATCCGGTAATGATTGAAAGAATGCAAAATAACTGTAAGGATAAGGCTAACAAACTCTTCGATCCACTTTATAATACCTCAGCCTATGAAAGTATATTTTTTGATACTGCAAATGCTCCAAAAAGAAACAAGTCCCCAATGAAAATATATGGCAGCAGGCTAGACCATCCCTGGATCCCGAATTTAATTACTTCATTTTTAAGAAAGTATTAAGTGTATGAGTGAATACTTACCATTAGTAAGTTTTTTGATGACTTCGTACAACCGTGAAAAATATATAGCTGAAGCGATAGAAAGTGTATTGGAATCAACTTATACAAATTTTGAATTAATTATTGTGGATGATTCCTCTTCTGATGAAACAGTAAATATTGCAAAATGTTATGCTGAAAAAGATAGCAGAATAAAATTGTATGTTAATGAGCATAACCTGGGTGATTATCCTAACAGAAATAGAGCGGCAAGTTATTCTAAAGGTGAATTTATGCTTTATGTAGATTCCGACGATACTTTATACCCGAATACTATCAAGCGATTTTTGAAGATAATTAGCCCTATTAAAAATTTCAATTTCGCTATGTATTGGGAGCATTCTAACGAAACATTTATGTTGGAGGGAAATGAAGCCATACATCGGCATTTCTATGGGCAGCAATTTTTGTATATGGGCCCTGGGGGTACAATTATCCGACGCTCGTTTTTCGAAAAGATAGGGGGATACCCTGAAAAATATGGCCCGGCCAATGATATGTATTTTAATTTAAAGGCTTGTTGCATGTCACCTATTTTGCTAATACCATTTGAATTTATATATTATCGCCGTCATGATGGGCAAGAAGTGAATAACAGGTTTAGCTACATGTATAATAATTATCGGTATATGCGGGATGCATTGGCAGAACTTTCTTTGCCATTTACAGAAACGCAATTAGCCTGGTTAAATAAGAAAAACAAGCGAAGATTTGTAGTCCACCTATTTAATTTCTTAAAAAAAACAAGGGACATAAAAAGAGTAAAATTTGCCATATCCACAGCAGAATTTACTTTAAAAGATGCTTTGGAAGGAGTATTTCACTAAGTTAATAAACCTTATACCGATGCTGCTTCATTTGGCTTGCATCCATCTTTTACTCACAGCAAAAAATTGACACTACTTCTCAGGAATTAATATCTCATTATTTTTTACAAAAGGCTTTTTAATAAAACTGATAAAACAATTTTTCAAAAGAAAAATGAATTCATTTTGAAAATAATCTTCTGTCTTCATCATTTCCTTCCCGAATACGTAGCAGGTACTGAAATATATACCCTTCGGCTGGCACAGCATTTAAATAAGGATGGCATTGAAGCAGTTGTGCTAATACCATTTTTCGATCAGCCCGCAACTGTTGAATATGAGTACGAAGGAATAAGGGTGATCAGGTATGCAGAAAACAGTGTGGAAGACCGTCAAATGATCATGGGAAAAAGACCTCCGGACAGTATGGATGAATTTGTTCGGATTATAAAAGCTGAGCAACCGGATATCATTCATTTTCACGAACTGGCTCCGGGCAGGGCTACCAGTATTTTTCATGTGCAAAAAATGCATGACCTTCAAATTCCGGTTGTACTCACATTCCACCTGTCCTATTATATTTGCATCAAAAATTCTTTTTTTTACAGGAATGAAAAAAAATGTGATGGTGTTATCAGGGAGAAGGTTTGTACAGCCTGCGTATTTCACGATAAAAATATAGAAGGATTAAAATCAACAATGCTGCTCAATACAGCGATGGCACTCTTTAACCTGAACATCAATACCACCGGTTTAAATAATACCGCAGGTACCGCCCTCGGTTTTCCGTTTGTAATCAATAATATTAAACAAAATCTTGCCCGGCTTTCAAACCTGTCGGCAAAAATAGTGGTAGTAGCAGAATGGTTTAGGGATATGCTGGAAAAAAATGGTGTACCGGCTTCAAAAATAGCTTACATAAAACAAGGATTAACATCTTCAAATGAACGCCCTGCTGTTCACAGGAAGAATGACAGTCCGTTGAAACTGGTATATATTGGGCGGATTACAGAATCAAAAGGATTACACCTTTTAATTGATGCAGTATGCCGTTTACCGGAAGAAAAAGTGCTGTTGCATATTTATGGAAAGGAAACGGAGGCAGCGTATATCAACAGGTGCAAACAAATAGCAGGAGCAAATAAAAACATTTGCTGGCAGGGGGTAGTGCCATCTGAGGAGGTAATACCCAGGTTGTCGCAATATGATTTACTTTGTTTGCCTTCTGTTTTTTCAGAAATGAGCCCACTGGTGATCCAGGAAGCATTTGCTGCTGGTATCCCGGTACTGGCATCTAATGTTTACGGAAATGTAGAGCAAATAAAAGACGGGGTAAACGGGTGGCTGTTTCGGTTTAATGATAGTGTTGATCTCTGTGAAAAATTAGACTATTTAACCAGCCATCCGGAAGCGATAGAAAACGCCATGATGAATTTGCCGGAATCATATTCTTTTGGGGAGGTTGGCAAAAAGTATTTGGAACTATACAAAACCATTTTAAATAGTAAGGGTCAAGGTTAACACCTATATCTAAGCGAGGATCCCCTTCTAACCTTTGTCGGAAAACGCTTCCTTTTTGCCCAAAATAAAAATTGATATGCACCTGGTTCAAAAAATAAATTTTCAATTATTGAAACTACTGCGCATGAGCTGGTTTATGTGTAGGTATGCTTTTAATAAATGGAAAAAAATAGATGGTATTTTAATACCGGTAAGCATACAATATGGCTATTCTGTAATAAGGTTTATCAATAGCGGAGAATACGAACAGGGTGAAATAAATATCATCAGGAATACCTTACAAGAAAACGATGTGGTATTGGAACTGGGTACTGGGATAGGATTTATTTCAGCCTATTGTGCAAAAAAGGTGGGGAACGAAAATGTATATACGTTTGAGGCAAACGCAGCGCTGGAAGAACCGATCCGTGCCTTGTACAGGAAAAACAATGTGAGGCCGCAACTCACATTTGCCCTGCTGGGTGAAACCGCGGGAACAACCATTTTTTATAGAAATACACAAAGCTTTCTTGCGTCTTCCATTTCCGGTAATAAAGAGGTCAGGCAGGAGATCACGCAGGTACAAACATTGAATTTAAATCAAACCATCAGCAGGATACAACCTACTTATTTAATGATGGATATTGAAGGAGGAGAATACGATATTTTTAAAATCATCGACTTTCAGACCATTCAAAAAATTCAGTTTGAATTACACCCGGAGGTATTGGGTGAAGAAAAAATAGCGTATATATTTAAGCTGTTACGGGATCAATATTTTGTTGTTGATCACCGGTTTTCAGCCGGCAATAATTATTATTTTACTAAAAATTAAAATCGCTTTAAGGCCAGTTCCCGGCATACTTTGAAAAGAATACTTACACACCTGTGGCACAAAATAAATTCTGTAAAGATTTTCCAGTTCTATTTCCGGAAAATAAATAAATCAAACAGGGGGATGGTAATTACTTTACACAGGGTTACTGCAGAAGATGCGCCTTTAACCGGATTAAACAGTTTTATAGAAATGAGGGTAGACAAGCTGGAAGCAGCCATTGTGGAGTTGAAAAAGATGGGGGCGAAATTTGTTTCGTTGGCCGGATTGGAACAATCAATTCATGAAAAGGGCATACAGCAACCCATTGTACATATCAGTTTTGATGATGGCTACCACGATAATTACAGCCTTGCTTTTCCTGTTTTAAAGAAGCACCATATTTGCTTCAGCATTTTCCTGGTAAGTGATTTCATTGATAACCGGCAGCCGTTTTTGTGGTGGTACCTGCTTGAAAATATTATTGAAAACGAATTGGTGGTATCATTTGAAAAATACGGGTTTGAAATAACTCAACAAACCTACGCAACCGTTTCAAAAGATAAAATATTTGAGCAATGCAGGAAGCTGTTGCTGGAGAATGCAGACAAGGACCCTGATTACTTTAAAGAAAAACTTTTTGATTATGCACTGCAGGCAGGTGGGTTTTTATTGCCCGGCATGCTCACCTGGCAGCAGGTGAACGAGATGCTGGAATCCGGGTTATGTGAAATAGGCGTGCATACAAAAACACATCCAAGATTTAGCAATCTTTCTACTATGGAAAGAATGGAGGAAATCAGCGTTTGCCGAAACGAGATAAAAAAACATACGGGTATTGATGCTGCATATTTTGCTTATCCTTACGGTAGCCCCGCAGATATAGGCAGTACTGCTTCTATTGATGATATAATGAAAGCCTGTGGTATTCGCCTTGCTTTTACCACCCGGTCTTTGGAACTCAATTCCATGCGAAATAAATATTTGCTGCCAAGAGAATTCCTGAATAATTCCGCTACACCATACACTTTAAAAACCAGGTTAACCGGGGCTTATCAAAGAGGCATACCCGCCGGTTAAATAATCAATTAAATGGGACACTTAAACAGTAAACTTTTATGGCATAAGTATGCGGAAACCTATTTTCAGCAGGCAGGCTTAATTCTTGAAATTGGGCCTGAAGGGTATCCGACTTATTTTGAAAAGGAATTGAAAAAAAAGGGGATTCATCAAACATACCTGGTACTGGATATTGCAAGTAACTTTATATCCGGCGCCGATAGCAATCCAAACTTCACGCTTTCATCAGACCCGCTACAATACCCATTTGAAGGCGATACTTTTGACATTGTATTTTCCGACCAGGTACTAGCGCACGTAAGCTATTTTTGGGATTGGTATAAAGAACTTGTAAGGATTACCAAACCGGGAGGATATATTATAACGATCAACAGTTACAGTTATCCAAGCTGTCCCAGTCCCATTGATGCCTGGAGAGTACACAGCGACGGGATGAAGGCACTTAATAGATATAATAGTCTTGAAACCGTATTGTGTGTAACGGAATCACTTGAATTAAAGCATTATAATATACCGGAGAAAATCGGTTTTTATTTTCCGGGTGCTTCTGTAAGCAAACCATTTGGCGGCACTTCAAATAAGAATTTGCAGATAAACAAGGCTAAAACTTTATGGAACAGGTTCATTGGAAAAATACCCCTGGCAAGGGCGTTGATGTTGAACCCCGTTCATGTGGCCTTTGATACGATTACCATTGCACGGAAATTATAAACGTCCTGAGGTATAGCCGAATCAAAAAAAGCTTTGCAACTATTGCGTAAAAACTGCCGGCGATTGATTCGCTTATCTTTCTGCAAAAACAGTTCCCTTAAATAATGAAGATATTGATTGTAATGGATCCTGGAATACTCATACCGGTAAAAGGGTATGGAGGTCATGAGCGCCTGGTAGAAATGTTTGCAAGGGAATACCATAAAATGGGTCACGAAGTACACCTGCTGATAACAACCGGTTCCACTGTACCGGGTTGCGTGGCACATCCGTTTGGCAGGGAGGGTTTTCCCCCATCAAAACAGGATGCACTGATGGCTATACCGGCAGCATGGAAATTTTTATACAGCCACAGAAATCAATACGACCTCGTTCACAATTTCGGCAGGCTGGCATACCTTTTACCCATTCTCAATAACAGCATAAAAAAAATAATGACTTATGGCAGGGAGATCAGTAACCGGAATATTAACTGGATCAACAGGCTACCTAATAAAAATATCGTTTTTACGGGTTGCAGCCAAAACCTGGTAGACCGTGGTGCAGTTGCCGGCAAGTGGGCGACTATTTACAATGCGGTCAATTTTAATGCTTATCAATTGCAGGATAATTTGCCGGATGACGCCCCATTCATTTTTTTGGGCAGGATCGAAAAAGTAAAAGGCTGCCACACCGCCATTGCAGTGGCAAAAGCCACCGGTCACAAATTAATTATAGCCGGTACGGTATCAAAGTTGCCGCACGATGCAGCCTATTTTAGAGATGAAGTTGAACCATTTATTGATGGTGAACAGATACAATACATCGGCCCGGTAAATGATGCACAAAAAAATGATTTGCTGGGCAGAGGCAGAGCACTGTTATTTCCAATTGAGTGGGAAGAGCCTTTTGGCATTGTGATGGTGGAAGCGATGGCCTGTGGTACACCGGTGATTGCATTTAAAAGAGGTTCTGTGGACGAAGTAATTGATGAAGGGGTAACCGGTTATAAGGTTAATAATGTTGAGGAGATGTGCAGTGCCGTTAACAAGATCAACAACATTAATAGGCCAGCATGCAGAAAGGTAGCTATGAAAAGATTTGATGTAACGGAAATAGCGACGCAATACCTTGCTTTATAATATGGTAAAATTTCACAGGGCTACACCCTGTTCTGATATATACCGCCCTTTCAGGGCTTTAAAATTTGAGAGCCCTGAAAGGGCGGTATACCAAAGCGATGGGTGCCGCCCATCGGATTTTCCATCAAGTAATATGCACCCATCACCAATTAATACATTAATTAATAAATTATGCCTCAGTTAAGTATCCAGGCTGCAAAATGAAACAACGAAATGAAGAGCGTTCAAATTATTGTAAATGGATTGTTATGAGTTTTTTGCTTAAAAGATTTTTATGATCAATAACATTAATAACCTGTTTGATAAAATTTATATAATTACTGTAGAGTCCACCGGCGAACGGATAGCATCAATTGAGGAAAGGTTTCCTGACCTTAAATACACATTATTTAATGGAATTGATGGCACAAAATTATTTCCGGGTAAGGAACATCCAAATCAGTTTCCTAAAGAATTTTTTTCTGAAAACGAGGTGGTCTTTGATAAATTTAGTGGTAAGTCAGGCGGACAGTTAGGTTGCTCAATGAGTCATCAATGCATTTATAAAGATGTTATCGCCAATCAATATCAAAAAGTATTGATACTGGAGGATGATTCATTTTTAAATAAGGCTCACTGGAATGAAGTAGCGAAGGTGATGAGTGAACTACCACCAGGTTGGGGTTTGTGTTATTTTGGTTATGCGGATATTGTAAAGTTCCAAAGAAGTTTTCTTAGTTTCTTTATGCTACTGTACCACCGCATAAAGCGCAACAAAATGTATAACATCGAATTTGGAAAATACCCTGGCAGGTTTTATCCCCGGAAATACGGGGGCGTATTAAAAGGAGGAGTTTTTTTAGGTACCTATGCGTACGCAATCTCTTTTGAGGGTGCAAAAAAATTACACGAACAGACCATACCCTTAAAATATCTTGCTGATGAATTGCTCATGGAAGCATGTTATCATGGTTGGCTGGAAAGTTTTGCTTCAAAGAATCCGTTGATTCATCATAGTAACAATTATAAGTCGTCTCAATAAATGGGGATAGCGGAAATTAAATATCATATAAAGAATCTGTTGAAAACTTTGAGGCACATTTTGTCCGGACGACGAAACAGCATTTCTGCTCATAGTGAATTTTCAGATTTATTTGGACTGCCGGCGGATATATTGAATAATACCCTGATGGTGAGTTTTTGTAATACCAATATTCCATTGCCTGTTGTAAATTATCAAAAAAAAGTTTTCCAGCTTTTTAATTTACCGCTGGTGCAGGTAATTGAAAACATTCCACATGCATTGTTCATGGAAAGAATTTTAAGGGAAAGTAAAGCGGATTACATCATCTTTTTTGACATTGACGCTATTCCCCTCAGAAAGGAAAGCGTGTATATTTTGCTGGAGGAATTACAGAGTGGTTATTCGTTGGCAGGAGCAGTTCAAACAGCTAACCAGTTTGATAGTGGAAGGAATAGCTACATCGGGCCATTTTTTATGGGCATTCATAAATCAGTTTATTCAACACTTGGTTTTCCTTTATTGAGTGAAAGCGATGAAAATGATGTGGCGGGTGTGCTTACAAAACTGGCTTTACTTAAAAATTTGAGAATTAAATATTGGGTGCCAACTGAGGTGGAATTACCGGAATGGAATTTATATCGGTTGGGCCGGTTTGGGTTAGGAACTACCTATAATGGTTTGGTTTATCATGCTTTTCAAATAAGAGATGGCAACCATTTTAGATTCATAAAGAAATGCAAAAAGGTACTGGACTTTTACAAATCCTGACACGAAGGTGAAAAAAATCGTACTCATCACAACTGGTCAGCCTTCCGGTAACCCAAGGATTGTAAAAGAAGCAGATGCCTTGCAAAGTGCGGGGTACGAAGTAACTGTTCTATATTGTTTTTTTATCCGGTGGTCTTCCGAAAAAGACAAAGTGCTGTTACAGAAAGTATCGTGGAAGTATAAATTGGCAGGGGGTAGCCCAGAGCAGAATAAATGGGTATACTGGCTTACCCGGTTGCGTTGTAAATTAGCCGGTATTTTAATTCAATATTTAGGTCATTATTATTTGCTGGCAGAAAGAACACAAGCGAGGGCTTATGATGAATTACTACGGGAAGCAAAGAAAATAAAAGCAGACTGGTACATCGGCCACAACCTGGGAGCTTTACCGGTGGCGGTAAAAGCAGCACAGTATCATAATGCAAAAGCAGGTTTCGATTTTGAGGATTACCATCGGGGAGAACTTGCACCCGGAGAAAAAACGGTGTTAAAAAGAATCATTCATCTCGAAAGCAGCTACCTGCCATCGCTACAGTATGTAAGTACCGCTAGCGAACTAATTACCGATGTTACAGTAAAGAATCATCCGGGTTTTAAAAACCCGGTTATTACTATTCGGAATTGCTTTCCGATCAGCCAGCAACCGGCATATCATGAAAGAGATAATGATACAACACTTCAATTATTCTGGTTTAGCCAAACCATTGGCGTTAACCGTGGGCTGGAAGTATTGATCAGTGCATTAAACATTTTGAATGACCCGAGAGTACACCTTACACTGGCGGGCAGGTGCGATGAAGATATGCTGCAATACATTCGCAACAATGCCGGGCAAACAATGGATAACATTCATTTTGCGGGGATTATTCAGCCGGAGGAACTACCCTCATTTGCGGCAGTGTTTGATGTAGGAATGGCGATAGAATTAGCAGTTCCGGTAAACAGGGATATCTGCCTTACCAATAAGATATTTACTTACCTGCTGGCAGGCAATGCCGTTATTCTGTCAGCAACAGCCATGCAAATGGCGTTTAATGAAATGTATAAAGTGGGTGCATCATTTGAAGTGAATAATGCAAATGAGTTGGCTGAAAGGATAAAGGAATATCAACAACCCGAACGACTTAAAGCACAGAGACTACACAATTACGAACTGGCAAAAAGGGAATTGAACTGGGAGAAGGAGTCCGTGAGATTAACAGATTTATTAGACAAATTTTAATTCCGGGCAATGTCTCTGCCGGGGCAATCTGTGTGGATGGCCATTGCCACAAAATTGCCGGTACTGCATTCAAAGTAATCTTGCATGTGGCGCAACGTCCCCGGCTTTGCTAAGGCTCTTTGGGAGACGTTGCTGTTAAGAGTGTGTCTTGTCCTAAAATAGGTTCTATTCCGAGCAACGTCTCTCCGCCCGGGCATGTGTGTGGAGAGGACGTTGCGACAAATTTGTTGGTACTGCATCAATGCAATTGCTTGCGGCGCAACGTCCCCGGCTTCGCTAAGGCTCATATACGTTGCAGGGAAGAGACAGCCAGATAAGGATTCTCTTTTTTTAAGTAATAAAAATTTAGAGTAGATTTGTTTTAAATAGTTTTAATATGGAAGAGGTAATTTTTTTAGTTGAAGAAGGCATCGAGGGAGGACTTGTTGCAAAAGGATTAGGTGTTTCTATTTTTACACAGGCAGACACAATAGAAGAACTGAGAGATTTGGTAAAAGATGCAGTTCAATGTCATTACGATGATAAAGTGAAAAGGATCATACGCTTACATATTGTTAGAGAAGAAATAATAATTGCGGCGTGAAAATACCCACAGATATTAGTGGTCAGGAGTTGATCAGGTATTTGAAGCCATACGGCTACACTATTACCCGTCAGTCGGGCAGCCATATACGGCTTACCACACAGCAGCAGGGACAACATCATATAACAGTCCCAAATCATAAGCCTTTAAAGATCGGTACGCTTTCAGCAATCATAGCAGACATTGCCAGTCACTTTAAAAAATCTAAAGATCAGTTGTTAAATGAACTCTTTTCATGATGATTTGGGAATAAATTGATTTGGGTAGGTCTGTATTGCATGTGGCGCAACGTCCCCGGCTTTGCTAAGGCTGAAGGGGAGATGTTGCTGAGAAATTGAGAAGGAATCAAAAGCAACCGGCGACTATTCCGAGCAACGTCTCTCCGCCGGGGCAATGTGTGTGGAGAGGACCGTTGCGACAAATTTGTTGTTACTGCATCAATGCAATTGCTTGCGGCGCAACGTCCCCGGCTTTGCTATGGCTCAAAGGGAGACGTTGCTGAGAAATTGAGAAGGAATCGAAAAACAACAGGCGACTATCAGTTGAAAAAAATAATTATTCTCTACCCGCATTTTCCACCATCCAACCTGGCTGGTGTTCACAGGCCAAGGCTATTCGCACAACATCTGCCATCCCTCGGCTGGGAGCCCATCATTTTAACAGTACATGAAAAATATTATGAAGAGGCGTTGGATCATAATTTGGAAAAATTATTACCATCATCCCTGAGAATTGAAAAGGTAAATGCCTTCCGGGTAACCAAACCGAGGCTGATTGGCGATATTGGATTGAGGGCTTTCCTCCAGTTGTATAAAAAGGCGAAGCAATTAATTCAATCAGAAAAAATTGATTTTTTATATATACCTGTTCCATCTTTTTATTGTGCTTTGCTGGGCCGTTGGCTAAATCATACTACTAAAATTAAATATGGGATTGACTATATCGATCCCTGGGTGCATTATTTCCCGGGCAGTGACAAAGTGTTTTCAAGGCATTGGCTGAGTACAAAAATTGCCAGGTTTTTGGAGCCCATTGCCGTTAAAAATGCCTCGCTTATTACAGGAGTAGCAGAAGGTTACTACCAGGGTGTAGCAGAAAGAAATCCTAATTTGCTCAGGCAGGCTGTTTGGGGGGCGATGCCTTATGGAGGCGAAAAAGCAGATCATGAAAAATTGAAAAACGTACATAATCTGCCCTACCTGTTCAAAAAAAACAGCCACAAAATACAATTGGTATATGCCGGAGCAATGTTGCCAAAAGCGTACGCCGTGTTGGAAGCTATTTTTCAATCGATCAAAGCCCATCCGGCAAGTTTTGAAAACATAGGGTTTCATTTTATTGGCACCGGCAGAGTAGTGAATGATCCGGAGTCCTTTACCATTAAGCCAATTGCTCAAAAATTCGGTTTATGGGAAACAACCGTCTTTGAATATGCCCAACGAATTCCTTACCTCGATGTACTGGCCCATCTCCATGCGGCCGATGGTGTTTTTATATTGGGTAGCACCGAAAGACATTATACACCCAGTAAGGTTTACCAGGCGGTGCTTGCAGAGAAACCTTTATTGGCGGTATTACATTCCGGCAGCAGTGCAAAATCAGTGATAGAAGAATCAGGGGCCGGACTGGTATTGGCATTTGACGGAGATCGGGATCTTATGAATGTTTCAGCCCGTTTTGAAAGTGTATTTAACGACTATCTTATTTACTTAAGGAACTACCAGGTCTCAAGGATTGATAAAGCAATTTTTGAGCAATATTCAGCTTATAATGTTACTGCCAGGTTATCGAATTTATTAAACCAGGCGCTTGATAATGTGGTGTAGAAAATGAATAGTAATAAACCACTCGTATATGTAAGCTTCCCAAAAACAGGCCTTGGCAATATGCTGATGATTTGGGCAAGGGGCCTGGTGTTTGCAAGGCTCAATGGATTTAACCTGGCCACTTCATCGTGGTGGGGCTTTAGATGGGGAGCTCTTATTCGAAGGGAACAAAAGAAACGATTGTATTGGAAATATTTTGTAGAAACACCGCTTTATTTACAGTTGCTTTCCCGATTACAATGGCGTTATAAAAAAATCATAGTTGAACCCCCTATAGAAAAAATCACGGACACTACTTTGCACGATAAAACCTTGTTTTTATTTAACCAGGTAATGCCGGATTACGATCTGTTTGGCTCCATCAAAAATTATCATGGCATCATTGCAACAGAGTTGTTTCAGGCCCTGCATCCTTCCAGGAAAGAACTGCTGACAAAATTTGAGCAGCCGGTAATTGGTATTCATATCAGGCGCGGCGATTTTAAATTGGGGAGTACCCTTACGCCGGTTGATTTTTTCATTGACGGTATAAATATTATCAGGCAGGTACTGGGGGAATGTCTTCCGGTAACTGTTTTTACTGATGCGGATATGGATGAAATGGGTGGCCTTTTTTTGCTGCCCTCCATTAAACTGGCGGAAGAGAAAGCAGATATACTGGATATTTTGCTGTTGAGTAAAAGCAGGTTTTTATTGTTGTCAGCGGGCAGTACATTTAGTTACTGGGCGGCATTTTTGTCTGATGCATTTGTGATACGTCCGGCAAGTGACTGGCTGGGCAAAATCAGGGACATTACACCCGGACATCGTTTTTTTGATATGAAATGGCAACACGATGAAGAGGGGGCCGCCGGCTTATTGAAAGAAAATATAAACGGGTATTATTTAAATAGTCATTCATGAGCATCAAAAATAAACTCAATGCTTTTTTAAAGCACTTCAATGTGCAGTTACATGGGCTGGGCTATTTGCAGTCATTGGCTAAAGGAGAATTTAAGAAAGATGAGTTTGATTATTTTAAAGAAGTGTTTGGCAACCAACCGTTGGTAATCTTTGATGTGGGTGCCAACAGGGGTAATACCATCCATCGCTTTCTTGATTTTTTCCCTTCAGCAAAAATATTTGCATTCGAGCCTCTTCCTACGCTGGCAAAGGAAATAAAGGAACAATTTAGAAATAGTCCAAACATAGTAATTGATGCCAGTGGAATAGCTGACAAAAAAGGAGAACAATTGTTTTATGTAAACACAAGCGTAGATACAAGTTCCTTTCTTCCCTCCAAATTAACGGGTTTAAATTCGGACCCGCAGGTAAAAAACAGGGAACAGATAACAGTGCCGGTAAAGACCATCCGGGACAGCGTACGGGAGAATAACCTGGATCATATTCATATTTTAAAATTAGATGTCCAGGGTAGCGAATTGAATGCATTAAAAGGGGCAGCACAACTATTGACTGATAAAAAGATTGACTTGATTTACACGGAAGCTTATTTTATTCAGCAGTATGTTGATCAACCGCTGTTTCCGGAAATTGCCCTGTATTTGATGGACCATGGTTACCAGTTACAGGATATTTACAAACCAATTTATGGCAAGGGGAAGTTAGCCTGGTGTGATGCGGTGTTTGTGCGGGAAGGGTTGTAGGAAGGTGGTCACCAGCTTGCATTGCCTTATAAGATAAGGTATATCATCCCTGGTAAATCTTCCAGGTTTAAATTAGACGCTTACCTGGCTGTATTGATTTACAAAAGAAACTTATTTTGAAAAGACTGGCGATCATCACTACACACCCCATTCAATATAATTCGCCCTGGTTTCAATTATTGAATGAACGGGGCAAAATACAATTAAGGGTATTCTACACCTGGGGTAAAGCAGTACTGCAGAATAAATTTGATCCCGGTTTTGGTAAAGCAATTGAATGGGATATTCCTTTACTGGATGGATATGAATATTGTTTTGTAAAAAACATTTCCGCCGATCCGGGTTCGCATCATTTTAGCGGGATAGATAACCCGGGTTTGATGAATGAAATAGAACGGTGGAACCCGGATTCCATACTCGTTATTGGCTGGTGCTTTAAAAGCCACCTAAAACTATTGAGATATTTCAAAGGAAAAAAGCGATTGCTGTTTCGGGGTGACTCCAATTTGCTGGATGAGCCTGCCGGCTTCTCCCTAAAGAAAATGGTAAGGCGGATGTTTTTAAGATGGGTGTACCATCATATTGATATGGCACTCTATGTGGGTACCGCCAATAAGGAATATTACCTGGCTCATGGTTTGAAAGATGATCAGCTTGTTTTTGCACCGCATGCAATAGACAACGACCGGTTTAGGGAAGTACCAGTAAGTAATGAAAGGGCAGCGCAAGGAATTCCACCAGCCGCCGTGGTTTTTATATTTACCGGCAAATTTGAAATAAAAAAAGCACCTGTGCTGTTGCTGGATGCATTTATACAATTGGCAGATAGCAGTACACATTTGCTGATGGTGGGTGATGGGATGCTGGAGGATGAAATAAAAGAAAAGGTAAGCCTGCAACCCGTAACGGTGAGCAGCCGTATTCATTTTCTGCCTTTTCAAAACCAACTCCGCATGCCGGCAATTTACAGTTTGGGAGATGTGCTGGTACTTCCTTCACAGGGGCCGGGCGAAACCTGGGGGCTCTCGGTAAATGAGGCCATGGCCTGCAGTAAAGCAGTGCTGGTAAGTGATAAATGTGGTTGTGCGGCTGATCTTGTAGAGGAAGGGATCAACGGCTATGTTTTTAGCAGCGGTAACCGCGATGAACTGGTGAAAAAAATGGAGCTGATTTTATCCAATCGGGCAGGTCTGCCGGAGATGGGTAAACGTTCGTTGGAAATAATTGACCACTGGCGATTTGAAAAAATATGCGAAGCAGTGGAGCAAACCTGTTAATTTATGAAAACATGAGGATTGCGGGACATTGCGGGACGAGCCAGGTTGGAAGCTCCCATATAAAGCTTCTAAAAAAGCATAAGGTTAGATGGCATACCGGAGGTTAAATACGTAGGCACAGGCCGCGGCCTGTGCCTACCAGGCCACAGACTTTACATACTACCGGTTTACACGAAATAACACATCTTTATCGGGTTAGAATTATAGTTCACGTGGTATAATACCATAGATCAGCCCTTAGTTTGATAAAACAAAAACATCTTTATAATCATTGAAAACACTATTTGGGACATCATTTAACTGGGGCGCTTTTTTGGGCATTTCAATTGTAATACGGGTGCTTTTTATAGATATGAGCTGGACCTCTTATTTTGCCGTGATTTTATCATTGCATCAATTTGTATTGTTGTTTAATGCTATCAGCTATGTGATGCCGGTACGTTATTTACTGGGTGCGTTTATGTGTGTGCAGTTTTTTATAGGCCCATCATTGGCTTATAATGGATTGGACGAATACCAATACTGGCATTACAAAATGAGAATACCTGAAGCGGACTATTTTGCTTATGCCATTCCCGCAGTAATGTCATTTATATTGGGGCTTCATCTTTTTGCCGGTAAGTTAAACGGTGAGATCGTGGATGAAAAACAGGTCAGTCAATTTGTACAACAACACCCGGACTTACCTTATTGGTTTATCGGAATAGGGTTTGTTGCCAGTATTATTTCTGCTTTCTTTGCTTCTGAACTGGCCTTTGTGTTTTACCTTTTGGGTGGATTTAAATTTATTGGTCTTTTCCTGTTGGTGATAGGAAGTAAGGAACTGAAAATTGCACCATTGGTAGTAGTGATCAGCTCAATAGTTGCCTCCTCTTTGGGCGATGGAATGTTTCATGACCTGTTGACCTGGATAATTTTCATTGGATCTGTTTTTGCCATCCGGTATAAATTTGACTTTAACATAAAAATGATTGCCTGCTCTGCTTTTATTTTATTAGCGCTTACCATTCAGTTAATGAAGTCAAGTTATCGCTCAGCAACAAATGAAGGCCATGATGAAGTTGGGCTGCAAACATTTTCAAAATTATACAAGGAACAGAACAGGGATAAAAGCATGTTCAGTTTTGAAAGCCTGGCGCCTTCTACGGTAAGAATAAACCAGGGTTTTATTATAACGAATATAATGAGAAATGTGCCTGCATATGTACCGTTTTCAAACGGTGAGGAGATGTACCAGGTTTTTGAAGCCGGCATATTACCCAGGATATTTGCCCCCAATAAATTGAATGCCGGCGACCGCACTATTTTTATGAAATATTCTGGTTTAAGGATACAGGAGGGTACCTCTATGGCACTCAGTTCGCTTGGTGACGCCTATCTTAATTTTGGTATAACCGGTGGGTGTATTTTTATGTTATTTCTTGGGCTCCTGTATAGTTATATCCTGACAGTATTTTTTAAACAAAGCAAAAAATATCCCGTGCTGATCTTATTCACAGCACTGGTATTTTATTATCCCATCCGGCCCGATTGTGAATTACAAACCATTCTCGGGCATTTGTTCAAATCCTGCTTTTTACTGTATGTGATGATCCTGTTTTTTAAAAGTACTTTCCGGGTGTACGAAGCGCCGGCAAATGTATTGGCCGTAAACAGTTGATGATACCGGTGCATTCAAGTGATAGTTCAGGTACTCATTACTCATTACTCATCACTCATCACTCATCACTTATCATCTTTGATCACCGTCTTCATCTCCATCGATTGGTTTCATCCTGCTTTTAAGGCTGGCGGCCCTATTCAATCTATCGCCAACCTGGTAGGTCAATACGGGGAGGGGGAGGTGAATTTCAAAATCTTTTGTTCCAATGCCGATCTGGATGGAACCATTAATACGGGTGTAGTTTTTGATGAATGGTGCGATTATAATTCCCATACACAGGTATGGTATGCATCCAAAAGAAAGCAATCCATTTCGATGCTGAAAAGGGAGATGAATAATACCCGGGCAGATGTGTTGTTTGTAATTGGTATTTACAGTTGGCGGTTTAACATGTTACCGCTGTTATTTGGCCCGGCCCGGCTAAAAATCATCTCTGTAAGAGGGATGTTGCATCCGGGGGCGCTCTCTCAAAAACCGCTTAAGAAAAAAATATACCTGGCAACCTGGAAACTGGCCGGCATCCACCGCCGGTATTGCTTTCACGCTACCGACGGGCAGGAACGGGATTATATACACCAGGTGTTTGGGAAGAAGGCAACCGTTTTGATTGCGGGTAATTATCCGGGCGTTTTGCCCTTTCAACAGTCAGTACAAAAAGTACCGGGTGAGTTACGGATGGTTTCCATTGCACTCATCAGCCCCATGAAAAATATTGCATTGGTGCTGGATGCCCTGGCAACCTGTAAGCAGCAGGTGATGTATGATATCTACGGCCCGGTAAAAGACGAGGGGTACTGGCAAGACTGCCTTGTTAAAATCGGGATGCTGCCGGCCAATATTGCGGTTCGTTACCAGGGTGTACTGGAGCCGTCAAAAATAGCATCCACCCTAAGTGAATATCATGTGTTTATTTTACCCAGCAGGAGTGAAAATTTCGGTCATGCTATTTACGAAGCGCTGTCAGCAGGCAGGCCGGTCATCACCAGTCACCATACGCCCTTTAATGAGTTGTATGAACAGCAGGCAGGCAGGAATGTAGCGGTGGAAAGCATTCCGGAAATAAGCAGGGCGATTGCTTTTTTTGCAGATATGCCCGCAACAGATTTTGAAAAATGGAATATCGGCGCAAATGCGTATGCAAAAAAATGCATCAACCGGGAGCAATTGAAAATGCAGTACGACCGGCTTTTTGGGAGTCATTGTCTTTACTAAGATTTTTTGGATTGTAGGATGGTAGGATTGGTGTGACTGTGATAAGATTTTTTACAATAAAAACTCAGGAATTCTGGCATTACAAAAAAGCTGTTCGGGTTGAATTGCTTACACCCCTTTAGGGGACGGAGGTATTCCTTACTTCCTTTAGGGGCTGGGGGCGGCATTTAATATGTTTAAAAATAATCCATACCTGGTTTATATACTCAAATTTACAGGAGCTTTTTGCATCCTGTATTTTGGAACCAAGGCTATCATAGGCATTACAGTACCCGGGGGCTACTATAGTCACTGGGTTGAGCATTATGTCAACTATCCAAAGCTGTTAAGAGATTCTTTGCTGCATGGCACCCGTATCCTGGTAAAACTATTTGGTATGGAAACATATCTTAGAGATGCTTATCATGTTACGATGGTTGGAGGCAGGGGAGTGCGGATTGTATATGCCTGTCTTGGATACGGGTTGTTCAGTTTCTGGACCGCCTTTATTTATGCCAATAAGGGTAGTTTTTTAAAAAAGCTCAAATGGATATTGGGCGGGTGTGTACTGATCTGGTTTATAAATGTTGCCAGGATAAGCCTGGTATTGGTAGCTACCAACCGGCGCTGGAAACCACTGTTTACAATGGATCAGCATACCCTGTTTACAATTGTAGTATACGCCTTTATCTTTTTGATGATCTGGAGATTTCAGCGTTCGGGGGAAAAGGAGGAGGAGATACTGGATACTTGATACTGGATACTGGATACTTGATACTGGATACTGGATACTTGATACTGGATACTGGATACTTGATACTGGATAGCAGATAATAGCTTATGTTACTTTCAAACAATACAACTAAAAAAATCCTGTCATCCTCTAATCCAAAAAATCTTATACTTCCAACAGCATAAAAATGTGCAATGTTACTTTGTGTAAAATCGATATTCCGGCTTTAATCGGTTTTTATGTATGCCGTGGTGGAACGGTTCAACAATTGAAAGTCTATACCCTTGTAGGCACAGGTCCGCGGCCTGTTCCTACTGCACAAAATTATCCGGCCTATAGTATCGTAAAGACAATCTATCATCGCCAATCCAAAAAATCATCGTACAGACAAACAAAAAAAATCCTACCATCCCCTAATCCAAAAAATCTTAGTAAAGACAATCCATTAAATCATAGTAATGAATATTATCGGCATCAACGCTTTTCATGCAGATTCATCTGCCGCCCTGTTTATGGATGGCAAACTGGTTGCTGCTATTGAAGAGGAACGGTTTAAAAGAATAAAACACTGGGCAGGGTTTCCGGCCTTGTCCATCGCATTCTGTTTGGCAGAGGCGGGCATTGGTTATGAAGATGTGGACGTTTTTGCCATCGGGCGGGACCCGGGTGCCAAATTTTTAAAAAAAATAATCTACCTCGCTAAAAATTTCCGGGGAAGTGCCGGCGTGATCAGCAACCGTTTTCAAAACAGCCGTAAGGTGGCGTCTATTGAAAAAGAATTGTCGCTTATTTCGGGGCTGCCGGAAAGCGCCTTTAAAGGTAAGATACAGCAGGTGGAACATCACCGGAGCCATATCGCATCTGCCTTCTTTGCATCGCCGTTTGAGGAGGCCGCCTGCCTGTCCATTGATGGTTCCGGCGACTTTTCCACTACCATGACCGGTGTGGGTAAAGGCAACAGGATAGATATACTCGATTCGGTTGATTTTCCTCATTCCATGGGTGTATTTTATACTGCTTTTACCCAGTTGCTGGGCTTTCCACATTATGGTGATGAATACAAGGTTATGGGATTGGCTCCCTATGGTAAAGCGAACCAGCTGGAAAAACTGGAAAAGGTAGTACAGCTTACTGATGACGGTTTGTTTAAACTGGATCTTGCTTATTTCCGCACGGCAACCCAGGGTATGATCAGTTACGGAGATGACCATATACCCCGGGTACCGCCGTTGTACAGTGAAAAAATTGCACAGGAGTTTGGCCCGTGCCGTTCGAAGGGCGAGCCTTTGACAAACTACCATAAAGACCTGGCTGCATCCGTACAGGCAATTACTGAAAAAGTGATCTTCCATATACTGAATGGCCTGCAACACAAAACCGGTTTGGAGAACCTGTGTATGGCAGGTGGTGTAGCACAGAATAGTGTTGCCAACGGCAAAATAACGCGGCATACCGCCTTTAAGCGGGTGTACCTCCCTTCCGCCGGTCATGATGCAGGCATTGCCATGGGGGCGGCTCTTTATGTGCAGCACCAGTTGCAGCAGATGCCACGGCAACCAGCAATTATGAGTGCTTACACGGGCAGTCATTTTACCAATCCGGCTATAAAAGCATTGCTCACTGAAAAGGGCATCCGGTTTACAGAATATCCCGACGACATATTGTTTGATAAAGTAACAGATTGCTTTATTAACGGGGGAGTGGTTGGATGGTTTACCGGGCGTGCGGAATTTGGTCCGCGTGCATTGGGTGGCCGCTCCATACTCGCAGATCCGCGTAGAAGCGATGCCAAAGAAATACTGAACCGGAAAATCAAGCGCAGGGAGAGTTTCCGGCCCTTTGCACCCTCTGTGTTAAAAGAGTATGTAAGCGATTTTTTTGAACTGGATGAACCGGTACCCTTTATGGAAAAGGTTTTTCCCATCAAAAAAGATAAGCAATCCGAAATACCTTCTGTAACTCATTTTGATGGTACCGGAAGGTTGCAAACCGTGGATAAAAATATTGCTCCCCGCTACTATGCGTTGATAGAGGCTTTCCGGAAAAAAACAGGTATCCCCATTTTACTAAATACCTCCTTCAATGAAAACGAACCCATCGTAAACAAACCGGAGGAAGCCCTTAATTGTTTTCTGCGAACCAATATGGATATGCTGGTGCTGGAAAATATATTGGTGGAAAGAGATGCGCCAACAGCAACGGATAAGGCTTCGGAATAAAAATTCAAAAAAACACTCCAACTTAACAGGCCCTGCATTTAATTCCCCCTTTAGGGGATAGGCCCCCCTTCGGAGGATTTAGGGGGCCTTTTCTTACGCTCCATCTCTCTTTTTCAAAAAGTTCCCGGGCGAGTCCTTCTTCCGCTCCATCTCTCCCTTTCAAAAAGTTCCCAGGCGAGTCTCTGCACGAGGTGTTTTAATCTAATAAGCAGCATACGGTGCAGGACTCGCCGCCTATCATGAATGAGTTTCCATTGATAGTTTCCTTTCACTACATTTTTTTAACTAACTATCAGCGATATCTAAAACCAGGTGGTAAAACAAGTTGCAAATCCAGCCGGGGTGGGCGGCGAGTCCTGCAACCTGGTGATTTATAAAAGGAAGAGAATTAAACAGAGACTCGCCTGGGAAGTGCGATACTCCCAGCCATGGTAGTAAAACAGGTTGCAAATCCAGCCGGGATAGGCGGCGAATCCTGCTTTTGCTCCATCTCTCCCTTTCAAAAAGTTCCCAGGCGAGTCTCTGCACGAGGTGTCTTAATCTAATAACCAGCATAAGCTGCAGGACTCGCCGCCGATCAGGAAGGAGTTTTCCATTGATAGTTTCCTTTCACTACATTTTTTTAACTAACTATCAGCGATATCTAAAACCAGGTGGTAAAACAAGTTGCAAATCCAGCCGTGATAGGCGGCGAGTCCTGCAACCCGGTGATTTATAAAAGGAAGGGAATTAGTGCAGAGACTCGCCTGGGAAGTGCGTTATCCAAAACCAGGTAGTAAATCAGGTTGCATATCCAGCCTGGGAAGTTAAATGGGGGTAGGGGAGTTCTCCCATCTTTAATTCTATTCCATTCAACAGGCGCTGCATTTCAACTCCTCCGCCGCGGCGGAGATTTAGGGGGCCTTTTCTTCCACCCGTTACCTAGTTAATCGTAAATTTGCCCTTCACTCAAACAGGATCAGCCTCTACCATCATGAAAATTTCGATTATAACAGTCACTTATAATGCTGCGGGCTACCTGCAGGATTGTATCAATTCTGTTGAGGCACAACATTACCCTTTTTTGGAACATATCATTATTGATGGAGGGTCTACGGATGGCACCATTGATATCATAAAAAAGAACAGCAATCATATCGCCAAATGGATATCAGAGCCAGATGGTGGAATGTATGATGCGATTAATAAGGGAATCAGGCTGGCTACAGGTGATGTGGTGGGCATATTGAACAGCGATGATATGTTTGCTTCCAGCGACGTGGTACAATCCATCGTTGACTGCTTTTCAGATTACGAATTAGATGCGGTGTACGGAGACCTGGTGTATGTGAATAAAACCAATACCGGCAAAGTAATTCGGTTATGGAAAGGATTTTCTTATAATCGTTTCCGCTTTACTTACGGTTGGATGCCTGCTCATCCCACTTTTTATTTGCGCCGTCAGTTAATAGAAGATAACGGTGGATATGAAACACATTATTTCACCGCTTCAGACTATGAGTTTATGGCGCGGTACCTGTATCGCTACCGGATCAGCGCACGCTACCTGCCCAAAATGATTGTGAAAATGAGAATCGGCGGACAAAGCAATATCACCCTCAAAAGCAGGCTGAGGGCCAACCGGAGGGATTTTCTCGCCATGCAAAAAAACCAGATTCCATTTCCTTTTGTTGTTTCGCTGCTGAAACCTTTAATCAAACTGCACCAATATTACTATTCATTGTTTCATAAATTATAGCCCTGAATTTAATTTGCAACGATTACAACATTTATAAGCTGTTGACGGGTTTTGTGTCAAATAGCCAGGTTGTTACCTCATTGGCACATCATCAAATTAGCACATTATCACATTAGCAAATTGCCTTATTAGCAAATTAGCGCATTCGTTTAGGTTTTATTAGGAAGGATTAACTTAGTATCTTGCATACTTTGTAACCCATGTTCAACTTTTTTAAGAAAAAAAATACCGACCCCCCGTCACCTGTATACCTGCCCTTTCAGACAGATATTCATTCTCACATACTGCCCGGCATCGACGATGGATCGCCTGATATTGCTACTTCTTTGCAGTTAGTAAAAGGGATCTATGATTTGGGTATTCGCAAAACGGTGGCTACTCCGCATGTAATCGCCGACTTGTATAGAAATACCCCCGAAACAATTAATGCAGCCCTGGCAGCACTTCGTGAGGCCTGCCTGGCGGAGCAAATTGATATTGAGATTAATGCGGCGGCAGAATACATGCTGGATGATTATTTTTTAAAGCTGCTGCAGGATGACGCACCCTTATTGACCATCCATAAAAACATTATTCTTACGGAGCAGTCTTACGCCGCTTCTTCCAACAACCTCAATGAACTGGCTTTTAGCATCATGACCAAAGGTTACCGCCCCATCATGGCTCACCCGGAGCGTTATTTTTTTTATCATGATAACTATGGGGCTTATGGGCATTTAAAAGATATGGGTTTTTATTTACAGGTAAATGTGTTGTCCTTAACCGGCTATTATGGAAAATCAGTTGCTAAGGCGGCCAAATATATTTTGGATAATGATATGGCTGATTTTGTAGGAACAGATATGCATCATTCCCGGCACTTATCGTTGCTTCAAAAAAATGAAAGCCTGGAATTGTTTAAAAAATATCTTGGTAAAAGAAACTTCAATGAACTGACGCTATTATAAAAAAAATAATACATCATTTTTTACACGGCTCCTTATATGGGGCTTTTTTTGTTACCAGGCCAAAAGCATGGGTCGTACTATATACCGGGTTGGCGGATACAAAAGTTTGTAGATGGTTCAACAGGCAGGCTTTCGGTAAAAGGTCGCCAGGGATAAATGTTGGTCAACGGTTGCCCCAACATGTTCGAAGGCATTAACCTCAAATCCATATTGTCATCCTGGTGAAATAATTAATTAAAATAATTTCACTGATCTGGTGTGAAATTGATTTTTATATATACATTTGATTGCTCATAGTTTGCCAATTATCTCTAAACCCAATTTCCTTTAATTATACTATCGTTGCATTTTAATATTTGCCGGATTAATGGTGCGGGCTTAATTCAGGGAGATTTATATGGTACCAGTGGATATTTTGTCACCTTTGGAATGGTCGGTACTACCCCTTGAAGAATAACCAATTCAATTATTTTTTTACCAGCTAAAAAGTATGGGTATGAAGGTGACCATTATAACGGTAACTTATAATTCGGCCGGGTGGCTTGAACAATGCATACAGTCCGTTATTGGACAACATTATCCCGATATTGAACACATTATTGTAGATGGAGGATCTACCGATGCTACTTTGGATATTATCAGGAGGTATCAACCATATATCTCCCAATGGATTTCAGAAAAAGACAATGGCATGTATGATGCCATCAATAAAGGAATGCGCATGGCTACCGGTGATATTATCGGAACATTAAACAGTGATGATATATTGGCCTCGGGAGATGTAATTTCTGCCATTGTAAATGGATTTAAATACAACGATGTGCAGGCTGTATATGGCGATATCGTGTTCGTGCAGCAAACTAACCTTCAAAAAATACTAAGGGTGTGGAAGGGTGGTGAATACAGCCGTACAAAATTCAGGTTTGGCTGGATGCCGGCTCATCCCTCATTTTACATCAGCAGGAAAGTGGTTGCACAATATGGAAATTACGAAACACATTTTTATTCGGCGGCTGATTACGAATTCATGACCCGCTACCTCTATTTTCATAATATAAGCGCCTGTTACCTGCCTAAACTGATTGTTAAAATGCGGGCAGGGGGGATGAGTAACGGAAATATTTTCCGAAGGCTCAGGGCCAACAGGAGAGATTACCTGGCTATGAAAAAAAATAACATCCCTTTCGCTTTTTTTATTTCCATTTTAAAACCGCTTCGCAAGATTCACCAGTTTAGAAATATCCACTCCGGTTCATTTTTAATTAATAGCGGCAGGCGGCAGCAACCGGAACTTATTTCGGTTAAGAAAAATGGTTGGTAATACAAACATGCGCTTACCCAAATTCAGCGGATGCAGATGCTTTGCCTACCGCCGTTGTTACGTATGTAGCCTGGCACTGTGCGTGAGAATACCAACAACATTGTTTACCATTTAAATCAAGTGGATATTAGACTTATAAGTAGTTGGTGGGCCGATCCGCCGACCATCCCTACAAAAACACAACAACGGGTAATTCGGACAAGTTGCATCCGGTTATCGGATTTATAAGGATACCCTCCTGATCCGGCAGGTTTATTTTCTTTATTTTTGCACTGAATGAAACATCTTGCAGCACTCAACCCGTTTTTTTGGAAATACCGTTACCGCTTATTGTTGGGCATACTGTTTATCATACTCACCAATTATTTCAGGATACTGGCGCCGCAATTAACAGGTTATGTAGTAAATAGCGTTGTTAATAAGGCGGAGCAAAATGCTACTATTATTAAACAGCCGGTTCACAACAAAGAATACGATTTTGTGGTTCAGTTGATTATTTCGAAACTGGAAACCGTCAGTTTTGGCCAGCAGATTTTATGGTGTGGCATTACCTTGCTGCTACTTGCTTTTATAAGCGGCATCTTTATGTTTTTAATGCGGCAAACCATTATCGTAATGAGCCGCCTGATCGAATTCAATCAAAAAAACCAGGTTTTCAACCATTACCAGCAACTGGATACCAACTTCTATAAAACACATAGCACCGGCGATTTGATGAGCCGTATTTCGGAAGATATCAGCAGGGTAAGAATGTACACAGGCCCGGCGCTGATGTATTTTATCAACCTGGCGGCCATACTGGTATTCAGTATTTTTTTTATGCTGCAGGCCAGCCCAAAACTTACCCTCATCGCTTTATCGCCCTTACCCATACTTGCAGTTACAATTTATTTTGTTAATACCATTATCAACAGGAAGAGTGAGCGCATCCAGGCGTTGCTGAGCGACCTTACAACCAATGCACAGGAGTCTTATAGCGGCATACGGGTAATTAAATCTTTTGTACAGGAAAAGGCGATGCTGGGCTTTTTTACCGCCAATAGCGAGGCATACAAAATAAATGCGCTGGGGCTTGCCAAAACAGAAGCTATTTATTTTCCCAGCATTGGCTTACTGATTGGCCTAAGTACCCTTATCACCATTATGGCCGGGGGAATGGATGTGGTAAATGGCGTGCCGGGCGCCAGTGTGGGTACCATCGCCGAATTTGTATTGTATATACAGATGCTGACCTTTCCTGTAAGTGCTATTGGATGGACCGCCAGCATGACACAACGTGCTGCCGCTTCACAGAAACGCGTAAACGAATTCCTCCAAACCCCGCCTGCAATAAAGGAGCAGGTGCAACCTTTAAAGCCTGCCCTTAACAGCAATATATCATTTACCAATGTTAGTTTTACCTATCCGCATACCGGTATCAATGCGATCGTGAATTTTTCACTGGAGATAAAGAAAGGTGAAAAGATAGCGATTGTTGGCAGAACCGGCTCCGGCAAATCAACCATTGCCCAACTTCTGCTGCGCATGTACGATGTACAGGAGGGATTGATATTGTATGAAGGCACCCCGGTGAACCAGATTGATTTAAACTGGTTGCGAACCCAGGTAAGTTATGTGCCACAGGATGTTTTTTTATTCAGCGAAACAGTACAGAATAATATAAGTTTCGGAGTGGATACTGCCGGTTTGGAAGAAGTGGTAAATGCAGCAAAGCTCGCCAGTATTCACAGTGAAATAGAGGGGTTTAGCAATGGTTATCAAACCATGATTGGAGAAAGGGGCGTTACCCTGAGCGGTGGGCAAAAACAACGGATATCCATCGCCAGGGCATTGTTAAAAAAGCCATCGATGGTAATATTTGACGACTGCCTGAGTGCCGTGGATGCAAAGACAGAGAAGGAAATACTCAATAACCTGAATGCCTGGTGGAAAGATAAAACGGCCGTGATCATTACCCACCGGATTTTTTCATTGCTGGAATTTGACAAAGTAATTGTAATGGAAGATGGCAGAATTGTGGAACAGGGCACCCACGCTGGTTTATTGAAGCAAAACGGTTATTATGCAGAGATGTTTGCCCGGCAGCAGGAGCAGGAATACAGTATCGGGTAATTGTACTAAATATCCGGACATTGCAGGTTTATTTTGCTATTTCAAAAACAGCTATATCTTTGCCCAGAATTTGATTTATTGATATCACTGAACAATCTAAAACAATTTAACTGTGGCGTACGAAAACAACGACAAAAAAATGGAAAGCGTTTATAGCAAACGCATCAGGGCAGGAAAACGCAGGACTTACTTTTTTGATGTAAGGGAAACCCGTGGGAATGACTACTATTTAACCATCACTGAAAGCCGGAAACGTTTTGATTCAGATGGTTATGACAGGCACAAGATTTTTTTGTATAAGGAAGATTTCAATAAGTTTATCAAGGGACTTGGCGAGGCAGTTGATTATGTGAAAACAGAGTTGATGCCTGATTTTGATTTTGATGCTTTCAATCATGATACTCCTTATGAAGGGGAAGATGGGCAGCAACTGCCGGTATCATCTGTTGCCCCGGTTGAAATAGATAAAGAGCCCGAAGTAATTGCTGAAAAAATCACTGAACCGGAACCTGTTTCCACTGTTGTGGATAATACTCCGCTTGATAACGGTAGTACGGAAGAAGTAGATAAGTGGTAACTCGCTAATGTTAGTTTAATTAAATATTTGGCATGGTCCTCCCCGCTTGTGGGAGGATTTTGCGTTGGAGGACGGCGGCCCGTTTCGATACGGCGGCGGTGAGTTTTTGTACAAGTTGGTTTATAATGATTTGTTAGCAGGAATGCTTTAACCCCGCGATCCACTGCCACATTGATCATTTAATTATTGACTATGAAGTTGTATTTTCCATTGATGGCTTCGTGCCTGATGTTTAGTTGTACTGATCTACGTAAAGTAACTAAGGCAGTTTCAACAGACGGTTATGTAAAAACTTCTACCGGATTGATGTATGTAATGCTGCAAAAGGGAAGTGGTGAGACGGCCAAAGCTGGACAGGAAGTGTTGATTTTTGAAACTACATCATACCTCAACGGGATTATTCTATATTCAAATGAAAATACAACAACACCTGTTAAGGTTTTAATTGGCGGGCACCAGGCAACGGAAGGTGTTGATGAAGGATTGAGAGGAATGCAGGTGGGTGAAGTGCGAAGATTAATAGCGCCACCGGAATTAGTTAAGAGAAAGTCTTATCCTCCAAACGTATCGCCAGACTCAACATTGTCTATCAAAATTATATTACATAAAATCCTGTAGCCAGGTGATTACCAGCATTTGCATTTATTGGCGATTTCTTTGATCTCTGTTTGAAGCATCGATACTACCAACAAAGCCTTGCTATAATGCAGGGCAGGACCAGCAATGAATACCCCAAAGGTTAAATGCAATTCTATATAAAGTTTGCACCATTCAAAAAGGTGTAAACTTTATATAGAAGCACTCACTACTCACTACTCATCATTCATTCCTCATCCCTTCATTTTCTTAAAAGCATTGATCAATCCATTGGTAGATGAATCATGTGATTGAATGGTTGCATCATTTTGCAACTCCGGTAGTATCTTTTTCGCCAAAACTTTTCCCAGTTCAACGCCAAACTGGTCAAAACTGTAGATATTCCAGATTACTCCCTGTACAAAAATTTTGTGTTCATATATTGCGATCAGTTGCCCGAGTGTATGTGGCGTAATTTCTTTTATTAAAAAAGAATTGGTGGGCCTGTTACCGGTGAAAGTCCGGTACGGATCTGCATTTTCACTGCCATTCATCAGCGCTTCGGTTTGCGCAAAAAAGTTACTCAATAAAATTTCATGGTGTTCACCAACCGGGTTATGACTGATGGATGGTGCAATAAAATCGCAGGGTATTTTTTGAGTCCCCTGGTGAATCAACTGGTAAAATGCATGTTGTCCGTTGGTACCCGGTTCGCCCCATATAACCGGACCTGTTGCATAAGTCACCTGTTCCCCGTTCCGGTCAACATATTTGCCATTGCTTTCCATATTTCCCTGTTGAAAATAAGCTGCAAAGCGGTGCAGGTATTGATCATAGGGTAAAATGGCCTCTGATGAAGTGCCATAAAAATTAGTATACCAGGTTCCCACAAGTGCCATGATGACCGGTATATTTTTTTCAAACGGGGTAGTAGCGAAATGCTCATCAGCCTGGTGGGCACCTCTCAACAGGTTTTCAAAATTTTGATATCCGATCGTTAACGCTATTGATAGCCCGATGGCACTCCACAGGCTGTACCTGCCACCTACCCAATCCCAAAATACAAACATGTTTTCAGGAGCGATTCCAAATTTTACCACATCTGCTTCATTGGTGCTTAATGCCACAAAATGTTTGGCAACATGCGATTCGTCTTTTGCCTGTTCGAGGAACCAGCTTCTCGCAGTATGGGCATTGGTCATGGTTTCCTGGGTGGTAAATGTTTTGGAAGCTATCAAAAACAATGTCTCTTCAGGATTTACTTTCTTTAGTGTTTCCTGTATATGCGTACCATCTATATTGCTTACAAAATAAGTTTGTATGCCTTCTACCCAATATGGTTTTAGCGCCTCGGTTACCATTACAGGGCCCAGGTCGCTACCGCCGATACCGATGTTTACAATGTACTTAATTTTGCTGCCGGTATAGCCCTTCCATTCGCCACTATGTACCTTGCTGCAGAAGTTTTTTAGTTGTTCCAATACCTTCATTACATCCGGCATTACATCTTTGCCTTCTGCCATTACCGGCTTTCCCGAAAAATTTCTTAGTGCAGTATGTAGTACCGCCCTGTTCTCGGTGGTATTAATTTTTTCACCGGCAAACATTGCCTCAATTGCTTCACCCAATTTGCATTCGCCGGCTAATTGCAACAATAATTGAATGGTGGTATCTGTAATATTATTTTTTGAATAATCAAATAAAATATCCTCTGTACACAAAGAAAATTTGTTGAACCGCTTCACATCAGTAGCAAACAGTTCTTTCATGGTAACATTTTTTGTTTTGTCGAAATGTTGCTGTAATGCCTTCCAGGCGGGCGTTTTAGTGGGGTTGATTGTTGGAAACATAAGTTAGTTTGAATTGAGGTGGAAAAGAAATGCGAAGATATAGTTTGTTATATAAAAAAGCATTTCGATAACACCTGTAAGGGTAATGATTTTTTAAAATACCGGTATTCTTGTGTTAGTCTTTATCGAGTTTTCGTTTACATGTAACTTGCTTCAGTTATTTGTAAAATTATTTTCCCAAATTCAAAATGTGTGAATTGTGTAACAACGGATATCGGGAAAGACCGTATTTTAGGAGTTGTTTTATGAGGGACGGTAAATGTTAAAGAAGGTGCCTGGTTGTATTAAATTTAAAAACATCTTCAACCACCCATTGTTTGATTAATTTATTCTTAAAGAAAAAATAGTATTATGAAAAAATTTTTAATCGCGGCTGTATGTTTGTCATTCCTTTTTTGTGGCGTATCTGCCAATGCTCAAAAGTATAAAAGTGTATCTGACACCGGCAAACTAAACCTGGAGTATGTAAAAGTAAGTAATGACATTGCTGAATTGATTGTTGAAATTAAGTCAGCTAAGGATAAATTATCTGACTACCAGCGTAAAGTAACAAGCGGAGAATCAGATGCAGGAGATGCTGCAAATTCCAGTGCGAACCAGGCTGCCAAAGCAACCAATGGCAGGGTAAGGGAGGCTAAAGAAGCAAAAGAAAAGGCAGGTAAGGCTTATAATGAAGCAAAAGATTTACGTGATGCTCAAAAAGACGTAGAAAAGCAGGAGAAGAAAATTGAAAAGCTTAATGCTAAATTGGAAAAGAAAGAAAAACGCCTGCAACAATTGACGGATATGCGAACTACCATATTTTCAAAGTTGTAAGCTGTCCTTGTTTTTGCTTTCAATAGCGCTTCGCAGGCAATAAATGATTTACATGGAGTGGGTTACATTTACCGGTTGGTAGACTATATCTCCGGCATTATCCAAATGGGTAACCACACTTACATGTACCAGAAATGGCAATGGTTAATATATCATGTTACGCCTGCGTTGTGTCATTACTCTTTGCAGAATAACTTTCCGCTAATTCGATTATGAGAATACTGGTTTCAACCGTCATAATTTTACCCGGAAAGTCATTTTAATAAAGGCCCCGGCAATTTTATTAGCCTGAGGATGATCCGCATTCTACCATAGGAAAAAGCTTTTCTTTTTATTTAGCATGTTACTGTCTTACTGCAGCTATCTGCGACACACGAATCATAAAATTATGAATCGTATGAAGTTTTTATATTATTAACAAATGGGAAGATCGAATCTCCATCATCTAAAGTCCTTCAAATAGATGTATTATTTGAAAAAAAGCTGCCGGCAGGGATGCCATTGTGAAACATATAGAATATATTTATACAATATTTTGTTTAACGATACTTGTCATACAAATTGGTGTAAAAATATTTTATTCTTTCACCCACCCCGGTAAATTTTTAATATATGAAATTGCTATTTGCCCTGCAATCATTTTTTTTACTACCCTGTTTCTGCATATCCGTTACTGCGCAAAAGTACTCCACGGCACGTGATACGGGAAAGCTCAACATAGAATATAATAAAGTTAGCAAAGAGATTGACGCATTGAAAGTTGATTTAACCAATGAACAAAACAAATTGTCGCAATACCGCGACAGGGCAAAGGGCCTGGAGCCCGTTGCAGAAAATGCAACAAATATAAATAATCAATCAAACGGAAAGGGTATAGGGAGCAATCCGGGCCAGGCAAATGAAACCAGGGTCATCGCCAATCAATCGATTAATGAACCGGATGCCCGGAATGCACAAAAGGAGGTTGAAAAGCAACAAATAAAAGTTGACAAAATCAGCAGGCAAATTGAGAAGAAGCAAAGCCGGCTTCAACAGTTGATTGATATGCGGTATAAAATAGATTTTATGACCCGGCCATTTAGCTAGCGGGGTAGTATCGATTGTTTTTGATATGATACAAAGGGTTGTAGCAGGGGTGTCCCTTCAGTGTAAAACAGGGTTTAATAATCTTATTACCGTAGCTACCGGTACTTATTGGAAAAACAGGAAACTTGTTAATTGTATTCAGGTGAAGGTAAAATTCAACATTAGTGCCGGTAAAATTACCAATGGAATGGTGGCTTAAAGTGAGTTAATCAGTTTTACCAGCCTGTCAATCATCGCTTCAGTAACATCCAGGTGCGTAACCATTCTAACCTGTGTTGGAGAAATGGCGATGGTTAGTATTTCGTGTTGGGCCAGCGCTGTTTCAAAACTTTTTGCCGAATAGCTGCCGGTTAATTCGAAGATGAGGATATTGGTTTCAACGGGCATAATTTTACCAACAAAATCTTTTTTAATAAGTGCCTCTGCAATTTGTTTTGCATGATGATGATCCTCTGTCAGCCGGTTGATATTATTTTCCAGGGCATAAATACCCGCTGCTGCCAGGTACCCTGCCTGCCGCATGCCTCCACCAAAAACCTTTCGTATCCTTCTTGCTTTCTGTATAAAATCTTTCTTACCCAGTAAAAGGCTTCCAACTGGTGTTCCCAGTCCCTTGCTCAGGCAAATAGAGATGCTGTCAAAAAGTTCCCCGTATTGCAATGGTGTTTCCTCTTTTGCAACCAGCGCATTAAACAACCTGGCTCCATCCAGGTGTAGTTTGAGGTTGTGCTGCAAGCAAAGTTTCCTGATGGCAATGATGTCGTCCAGTTCGTAGCAACTGCCACCGCCACGGTTAGCCGTGTTTTCCAAACTCACCAATGAAGTGCTCGCCTTATGTATGTCATTTGGGTTAATCGCCTGTAAAACATCATCGGCATTAATTCTTCCTCTTGATCCTTCAATGGCCTTTACCTGGCAGCCACTGTTAAATGCAATTCCACCACCTTCATAAATGTAAACATGGCTTAATTTATCACATATTACTTCTTCTCCCGGCTGGGTATGGCATTTAATGGCAATTTGGTTTGTCATAGTACCACTGGGGCAAAATACAGCAGCTTCCATTCCAAAAAGGGTTGCGGCCATTGCTTCTAATGAGTTGATAGTTGGGTCTTCACCAAACACATCATCACCAACCTGGGCTTTAAACATGGCTTCCAGCATTGCAGGGGATGGTTTGGTAAATGTATCGGAACGAAGGTCAGTTATCATGAAGCAAATATATGATGTAGCCCCATATTATCTGCAGAAGGATCCGGATTGTTGTGCAGGATAGCCGGTCAATGATAATCTTTTGTTGGATGTAGTCCGCTTTACGCGGTGTGCCTTCCTTAAGACATTGTTTGAGCAGAAATCATTGTATTGGGTACTTAACCAACCGTTACAGCCGGGAAATTTGGTATAATCAACTTTCAAAACAAGGCTAACGGGCAAAAAAAGTAATCTTAGACGCTAAATTGCCAGGTGCTCTTTTCCACTTTTCATCCCAGTTGTTAACGTTTTTAACCTTTTTACCACAACTCTATGAAATCCAAGATTAGATTCTTAACTTTGCAAACTGATTTTTAGTATATTTTGTAGTTTAACCAATCCTTTGCAACGTTAACCCAACATTTACTGTCCTAAAACGTAAGATATTTTGTAATTAATTCAACACAATGAGGCAACTTAAGATCGCAACGCAAATTACCAACCGTGACTCACAAGCGGTGGAAAAATATTTGCAGGAAATTTCCAAAATCTCTATGATTACCCCGGAAGAGGAAACAATTCTGGCTCAGAAGATCAAAATGGGCGACCAGCGTGCATTAGATAAACTGGTACAGGCTAATCTTCGTTTTGTGGTTTCAGTGGCAAAGCAATACCAGCACCAGGGGCTTTCCCTAAGTGATTTGATTAATGAGGGTAACCTCGGGTTAATTAAAGCAGCCCAAAGATTTGATGAAACAAAAGGTTTCAAATTTATTTCTTACGCGGTATGGTGGATTCGTCAATCTATTCTGCAGGCCCTGGCCGAGCAGGGCAGATTGGTAAGGCTTCCTCAAAATAAAATTGGTACATATAATAAAGCCAATAAAGCCTACATGGCCTTTGAACAGGAACATGAAAGGGAACCATCTACCGAAGAACTGGCCGAGTTGCTGGAGATGAGTGAAACCGAAATCAATAATATTTTCCAAAGCAATACCCGTCATACTTCACTGGATGCGCCGGTGCATGAGGCAGAGGATGTAGCAATGGGCGATTTATTGCAGGGTGGCGACGATACAGATGAGGATGTAATGCATGACTCATTGAGAAATGAAATTCGAAGGGTGTTAAAATCTTTAAGTCCGAGGGAGGCAGAAATTGTAAATGCTTATTTTGGCCTGGACGGCGAAAATGGAGTAACCATCGAGCAAATTGGTCAAAAATATGATTTGACAAAAGAGCGTATCCGCCAGATAAAAGAAAGGGCCATCAAACGCCTGCAGAAAGCCAGGTATAGTGGTGCCTTGAAAGCTTATTTAGGATAATCATTTTAATTGTTATAATAAAAAATCCTTCCGTTTAATTTCGGAAGGTTTTTTTATGGATAAATCTCCTGTATAAAAAGCTACCTGGCGCAAGCGTCCGCGTGTGCCTAAGCAGATGAATTATCCTATGTTGAATTCCATTTTAGAAAAACCTTATTTTCAGGAGCAGTTGTAAAGAATCTTTTCCGGCTTTTATATCAAATGGCACAAGCGGACGCTTGCGCCAAAGAGGGTTGTAGGTACAGGCCGCGACCTGTACCTACAAGGCTATAGGCTTTCAAATGTTGAATCGGTGCTACTCTGTACAGCAAACAAAAGGTACTTCCGTAAGCGGTGAAGTTCGCAATATCCTATAATGCCCCAGCCCGCTGCTTAATGGTTTCAACTGAACAGATGCTAAAAATGTTTCGGTTTGCATGGCGCCCGCTCTTTCGAGTTGTGATTTTAATTCTTCTGCCTTCCGGTTGTTAACCCGGTTCGACATAAAATGATAGCTGGCTTTTTGCTGACTATTTTCATACAGTTTGGTCAAATGCTCTTTTATGTTGGTGATATTACCAAATACCTCTACCGTTGTAACACTCAGCGGTGAATCTTCGGGCAATCCGTACTGCCGTAAAAGAGCGATCACTTCTTTATTTGTCCAGGTGGCTGTGCCAATACGGGGCTGATCCTTAAAAATAGCCAGCCTTGCACCCGCACTCAACTGGGCGCTAATAATCTGCGGATCAATCCCTGCATTAATTTCCTGGTGCAGCTTTATTTTATTTAACTGGAATTCTCTTTCATTATTGATAAAGCTTCGGTAGGTTGTCAATTGTGCCTTCTCTCTTTCTGCGGTTTGAAAGATTCTTTTCTTCCAATCCATGTAACGGTCATCCAATAAAATATTCCGGAAAGCCTTTCCATCAGCCTGGTGTACCTGTGCATACAGCAGGCACCACATCTGGGTTCGGGGGGGATTGGCCGTAACATTTTTGCCATTAGCAACGGCCACCGCATACGGAGCGTTTACATATAATCTTTCTTCATCCCGGTTTACAACACACAATAAATTCGGAACAGGATGCTGTACGCCGGTCACCCGCAGGGCCCTTCCAAACCTGCCCTGGGCAGTGCTCCATAAATTATTATTCCGGTCCGCCCAATGACCGTGTCCCACCCTGAATTCGTAAGTGAAAAAGCCAAAAAGTTCATCGCTTTCACTGTGCATACCCGGAGGAATGGGCATCAGGTAATGCCGGTCGCTGTCGGATGCTTTGGTCATCACCTGCATGGCACTAAAGCCAGCCAGGTCATCTGTTTGATTTGGAGTAATCACCCTGATATACTCCGGATCAACAGGTAAAGGTGGTTCTTCCGGTGCTTCAAATAATTGCAGGTCGTTATTGCTAAGCAACTGGTCCGGCGCATAAGCCAGCATCCTGCAAAACAGCGTGTCGTTCGGGTCTTTTACCGGTTCGTCAATTTCAACCCAAAGGAATCGCTGTCTTGCATCAGTGGATGCGTAATTCCCATTAATCACATAAGGCGAAAAAGCAAGGCCAACACTCGCTAATTTAGGAACCTGCACCGGGTTGATGGTGGTGGGAAGGTCTAGTTTCTGCGGTTGTGGCAGTACCGGATCGTTGCCATGCCCTTTTTTAAATTTGGCCTTAATGATATATTCCACTTCGAGTTCATCCGGAAACCGCAGTTCCCCGTCAGCTTTTTTAAAAGCGGCTTTAGGTTCAATGGCATCAATAAATACCAGGATGGTTTCATTGCGGTTAATATTCCCAAACCGGTCTGCCTGCAATGCTTCAAAAGAAGCCATTGGTTTTAATTCAATGTCCCCAAGGTAAATCAGTTTCTCAGGTGGATTGTCCAGGTCATTTTTAAATTGCTTTGTCCTTTCAAATGTAAAGGCAATATCTTCCAAACCATCCCAACTCCAGTCGCGGTTTAATTTATACACGATACAACCCAACCAATGATCCGCCAGGTCTTCCTTTGATGCAAACGTGATGGAAGACTGGTCTGGCGCAAGGCTATGGCGGATCCGGTTACTGCAACCGAATACGATGCGCTGCCCTTTGTTACTCACCAGTGTGAGCCCCTTGCTTTCAACGCCAATCTGCTTTGCCAGGCGCTGTACAATATTGGGCTTATTGCCTGTTCCAAATCTTGTAAACAGGTCGTTGATACCTCCTAGTTTTACTACCGGGGCATCGGGCTGCAGGTAAATGCCCTGTACCACCGGAACCGTTTGCCATGGTTGCAGGAGCAGGTCTTCCACAGCGGATTCTTTATACAAAAATAGTTGCGTGGTAAGGCCATAACGGGTTTGCTTTTCTTTGGGGCCATTGATGCTTCCAAAGTAAACGTCATCCTTTGCACATACCGCCCTTATTGTAATACGGATCTTTCTTCCGGTGGGTACTACGATATCCGGCCGGTTATCCAGGTCATCCATCATCAGCGCCGGGTTATTAAAAGGGTCGGTGATGGCATGTAAAAAGTCGGTAATGTTTAAATTAGGTGCATCAATAAAAGTGAATGGAATATCCAGAGAAGCATCAAAATCAGCCGCATTAAAATCGCGGTAAGTGGTGTACAACTGTGCGTAGTTTTCCAGGCCGGAATAACTTAACCCGTTATCCATCTGAAGTGTTTCCACTTCCACAATTACTTCTGCCTGTACTACATCCGGATCGGCGATACCCAGGCCGGTACGGGGTGAGTCCGCATTGAGCGGGTCAGCCTCGGCATCTGCCACGGCCTGTAATTTTGCAATGGCATCGTTTAGTTCATATTTATCGGTAAACAATACAGCAGGATATCCCAACAACGGCCTTTTTACAGTAACAACCGGGTTGCCATCAAACCCTTCTTCCCCCGCTACAATCGTTTGGTTATAAAAATCAATATGGTTGGCTTTCGGATTATCATCGGTACCCAACAGGTTTTTTAAATTGGTGAAACGTAATTTGCCAGGTTGAATGAAACGTTTGAAATCCACTTTCTCAGCAGGGTTGGGAGCCTGTATCAAAGGAGATGCCTGGTCTGTAACGGAAGGTCCGCCGTTGCTTAGATCGCATAGCCTCACCCGGAAATAATAAGTGTTGCCATACACCAGCCGGAAGGAGATCGCTTTTTCACTAAATAGCTGGTTTACATCCGCAGGCCGGTCGGCTTTATCATGATTATACAGCCTTGCTCCTATATCATCTTTCATCACCAGGCTTTTACCCATCCAGTTCGTAAAATACATGGGCAGCCAAAAGCTATTGGCGGTCTGGCCATCTACCTGAGAAGGATAAACCTGGTAGGGTAATTCAATCTCCGTGTTTACCGGGTTACCTACATTAATATCTCCTATAAAATATTCCTGGTTGGTAACAACCGTGTTTAAACTTTCCCAGTCTGCATCCAATTGCATTCTTACGTCTACCCGGTATCCGAATAATCCCAGTGGTGCGTCAATCCGGCCGGTTGGATCCATTGGGTTTTTTGCCATCTGGCGGATATACCAGATCAGCAATTGCTCATCATCCCAGCCAAGGCGAACACCGGCATCATGCACGGGATGGGCGTTGTCAAATTTTTCGGACAACAAATTCAAACTCACCGGCTGGTTGGAATGCACAATTTTGGCAAAGCCATCATCATACGCATTTACTTCTTTAAAAATACTGTCCCATGGCGCCTTGGGTTCGGCAACCACGCCGCCAAAGCTATGCAACACCGGAAAGAGTACGGGCGCAAACAGGCTGCGGTCTTCATCCAATTTTAGCTTTGGAATCCTGGCAGCAAATCTTTTAATAAAAGAGCCATCTTCCGGAATTGTCCAGGAGGCATCCTGCACCTGCAGGTGATCGGGGTTTACAATATCAACATACAGGTAACCGCCTTTTTCAAACCATTCCGGCTGCAATGGCAGGGTAGTGCTATATACAAACCCACAGGCTTTTGCCAGCAGCGGCTGCTTCATCAGGTAGCCAAATATTTTGCCCCAGCTTAATTTATCAATGGTTTGAGGGTTGGTATTGGGAGCCGAATCCCGGATGGCACAATGGTAACTATCATCGGTAACGGCATTTTTGTGACGGGGTGTGGTAAAATTAAATGCACCCCGGTAACTGAGTGGCAGGTATTTTTTTACACTGACCGCTTCCTCCTTTGGGGCTTCGGCTTTATCAGCGGCAGTATTATTGATTTTGCCGCCAAAAGATGTTTCTACTGCTTTTAAAAGGGCTTCTTTATTGGGGGTATCATCCACAGTCAATGCAAAGGGAACCGGCACATTGGAAGCGCTATTGTCCACGGCAAACTCTTCCAGGCCTTTTACAATCTTTGCTTCAAATAAGGGAGCAAACTGCGCAAAGGGAGTGGTTTCCGGGAAGGCGGCCACACCGGTTTCCATTGGCAAAAAAGGGTCCCTGTTGCGGGGCAGCAATACAATATTCAGGTGCAGGATATTACCTGTTACCTTTTGAGGAAACACCAGCGTGGTGTATCTGAAATTCTTATTCATTATCACGTTTTTTAAACTGAACGAATGTTATTAGACAAAGGAGCAAAGCCGTTTAGGCGCTAAGACGTTAAGATTTTTTTTTCTGTTTATATCGTTTTTCTTATTTAAAATTTTATAGTGGCCAAACAATACCATTTTATATTTCTAAATCGTCCTTCATTAGTCATCACTCATCATTCATTACTCATTCAACATTCATCACTCATCATTCATCACTCATCATCACGCCACCTGCCGCTGCTCTCCCCATGTTTCACTAAAGCTGATGTCGATGATAAGGAAGATGCTGATATCGATGGCGAAAGTTACCTGTGCTGAACAATCTGTTCTGTTACCAATTCTTTTTACAGTGCCCTTGGCTTCAATAGTAATCGTAACCCCAACCAGCCCGCCGAGTAATTCTGCATGGCCACGGAACAACATGAAGGCTGTAATGCTGATCTCCTTGCTGTCTGCATACATTTCAACACCCACCATAAATGTTACCGTTGCATTGCCTACCACCGGAAGCCCGACCGTAATGCTTGCTCCAAATCCAAATTTCAACGTGAGGTTAGGGCCCTTGGCCGTATCACATGCAATCTTTACATCTACCGAACCAACTGCATAAATAGTACCCACGCCAACCGATACACACATTACACTAATGCCGCCATGGAATTTTAAAAATGCCCCGGCAGTAGGTAATAATTGTGAAGGATCGGTGGTGACTTTTAAAGCCGCATTGAAATAAACACCCAGTCCCATGGAAGCTTCCAGCTTAAGCGGGGTTTGCGGGTTATCATACAATGCCTTGGTTGGTGGAAAACGGACAAGGGGAATCTCCTTGGTGGCTTCAAATTTATATTCCCATATTTCGCCCGCATTGCCCATGGCAATCTTCAGGCCTTTTTTCAAAGCAGCTCCATAGTCGCCGGAAGAAAGATCGGCTAATACCTGCAGCAGATCGATGATGGGCTGCAATGCAGGGTGGAACTCAATTTCCGGGGTTGGTAATCCCTGCCCGGGAGCATCCGTATCTCCGCCGTAACCGGCTGCCTTACCCTTTTTGGAATCAAAGTTTCCTTTTATCCGCATCAGTCTTTCAAAGGTTCCCAGGTCAACTACCATCGACAGGTTATTCAGCCGGCCCTTCCAGGTTTCAGCGGCATCCGTGGCTGCTGCACCGATCTTTGAGGCGATATCAAAATTCAGTTTGCTGTCGTCCTTTGTGCCCGGGAGGTCTTTCTTTGGATCGTTCTTATCAATTTTACTGGTTTTATATTCAATGTAAATTTTAAGTCCATCCATATCTACCAATGGTACATCAAAATCAGGCAGGTCAAATTTCAGGGCTTTATCAATGGCACCGGCGGCAGCACCTTTCAATAACTGCATGCCCTGTTCAATGGCTGCTTCTCCCTGCTTTTCCGCATCGATGGTTAATAATTTAAACACATTGTTTACACCGTCTTTAATAGTGTCGGTATCAAATGCTTTTGCAATTGGATTGCCTGCACCATCTACACCCGACATTAATGAAAAGGCTTTGCCAAAATCGGTTACCGCGTTACCAATGTTTGGGAAGATTCCCTTACCAGTCATCATCCGGTAGGCATCTGCAAAAACGGGAGGTGTTTTACTGAGCAGGGTTTTTTCATCAATCTTAAAAGCAGGTGTGAGAAAGAGGGCTTTTTGCGTGCCCATATTTTGCAACAACCCAAAGTTGATGGTTTGCGGAACTACATTGCGCAGCAGGTCCATCGGGTTGGCTAACCGGATGAGTTTATCTTTGGCTGCCACGGTATCAATTACCTTGCCTGCCACCCATTCTCCAACGCGTATTAAAGGCACAGTGAGGCCTTCTGCCAGTGGAGTTACTTCACCGGTACCGGCATTGTGCTGTACCATGCTCCAGCTTCCATCCTTGGGTAATATTACATTGCCCCTCGCTGCCACCACAAAAATGGGATTGTTTGCACCATCTACCGAAGGGCTCACATCAAACCGGTTAATCCGCATATTCTGATTGCTCCGGTTAATGTCTACCTGGCAGTCGATGGATCCGCCGATTGAACCCCGTTGTTCATTCAATAATGTAGTGAACTGGTCTGCGGTTAGCGGTACACCTGTTGGAGCAAGCTGTACATACCCCAATACTCTTTTAGATACCACGCAACTGGTATGCTTGTTACCCATTTTGTCTGTCGTAGTAATCTTGCCCTGTACCACATTTTCAATTTCTACATCCGCATCAAAAAATACGGCCCTGCATTCTGCTGTACCCGACCTGAACGGTTGAATGGTGGGATCTATCGTGATGTTGCGAATGTTGAATAAACCGGTTACTACACCGGGGTGAATCGTGTAGGGTTTTGTTAGCGGATCGGTTTCGCTGGGCCGGTACCTGAAATCAAACAGGCCATCTGATTCCGCCTGCCATCCGCTATCCTGGCGATAAATGTAGCCACTGCTTTCCCTGTTGAGGGTAATGGTGCGTACTACCCTGATGCCCCAGGGGTATAATACCGATTTTACCTGTACTACTTCATGGGCGGTTCTTCCGAGCATCACATCAAAGCGTGCCTGGCTGGTGGCAGCAAAGGCTGCCGAAGGGCTGACCCAGTTGCTGAACATATTGGCGCCATATCCGCAGATATCCATCCTGCTGACCGGCACACCACGTTCTTTTGCAAAATTGAAAAATTCCCCATTAAAGATGATGGTAGGTTGTTCAGCAAGGTTACTGGTAAAGTCGGGAGTACCATCCAGGTTGAGAATATTATTCAGTTGAAGGGTGTACCCCGGCAACATCGGGCTATCATCCAGGTTAGGCTCGGCCGGAAAATTATAGCCATGGTTGCCGGACCGGATGGAAAATTGTATTCCTCCTTTATATTTATTAAAATCAGGTTGATTGGGACTCATGGACGGCTTCTGCGTTTCATCACCACTTAATGAGAATCCGGCAAGCGCCCGCATACCGAAGGGCAGGGTAAATGCTGCCAGGGTACTTGATTTGGGAGCGTTTTTAAATTCGGCCAGCAAGTGTTTCACCACGGGGATCGGCGCCAGTGGTACCGGCTTTTGAGACATATTAAAAATCCTGGTGGGCCCGCCATCATTAGGGTAATAATTAAACAACGGATCGGGATCCATAAAGTCAATTTTCGGAGCCAGGTTAAATACCGGTTCCCAGGCAACCTGTGGCAGGGTAAAGGCCCTTACATGATAGCCTGGCGCCAGTACCGACATATCCTGTACCATAAAAGGAATGGCATTGTTCACCGTGGTATCGGTTGCAGCGGCGGCGATTGTGGCGGTGGGGATCATCGCCATCCTGCCCCCGCCAAACATGCCAAAACTCACGCCCATTTGGTTGGCATTGCTGCTTACATCCAGCAGCGAAAAAGAGTCCGTTAAATAATTGCCAACTCTTTCATCCCATACCTGTTCAAGGTTTGGCTGATGTCCGGTTGCATTCGCCATCATAGCTTTTATTTCTTCGGAGCCCGACTCACCGGGTGGGATATTGAACATGGCCGCCCTGGCATTCTTTATAGACAACATATCGGCACCTTTCTTCGACCGGAGGGTTTTGGCATTTAAGATGGCTTTATTTGTATTGGCAGTGGGCTGTTCTTCATCAAATGGCAGGTTGCCAAAATGGAAGGATGTTTTTACCGCATCAAAATTTTGAATATTATCCTCACTGGTATTGGGCTTGCTGCTTACCCGGCATACCAGCCAAAGCCAGATCTGCCGGTTGGCATTATTCAAATTATTTCCCCGGCCCGAAAATTGACGCCTCAATAAATTAATATTGGCGGCATAGGGATCGGGCAAAGTAGGGAGATAAGCGTATAGCCCCACCGTTAGAAAGAGTTTGCAATAGATCGCTTTTTTCCAGTCGTCGGTACAATCGGCGTATAATAGACAACCATTTACCGGGGTTGTGGTAAATAAGGCATTTTCAAGTGCCAGCGCAACCGGTTTAATATTGGCTGCCGCCGCACCAGGAACCGGGTTGCTGTTATCAAAAATGATATTATCATCATACAGCAGCAGGATGTTGTTTTTTGCATTTGCCGCGAAAATAATGACACTTTTTTTGGTGTTTACCGTCAATGCTTCTCCATTTACTTTTACGGGCCTGTCTGTTTGTACTTCCGTATCGCAGGAGGTAAATAATACTTCATCACTTTTGGCCAGGGTGTTATAAATAAACGGCACATTTTTCAGGTAGGTGATTTCCAGGGAAGTGCCATGTGGATTGCCTTCATCTTTCCACAAATCAACATGTTGCGTACTGCCACTGCCATTGCTGCTAAGGTCAGTAATGCCGATACGGCCAGGTTCTGCGATCAATAAGGGACTGGTTAAAATAGTGTCTGATCCAATTATTGTTTTTCGGAAACATGTTAAACCCCTTTCCAATAAAATCAACAACGCCCCGTTACCATCTGCCGCTATTGGATTACTAATATCTATTACGGCTGCAGGTATACCCCACCAGGTGTTTTTTACAGGGGCTGAATTACTAAAAACCGCAAAAGGCGATTCGCATTTTCTTACCTCAAACACAGTCGGTTCAGATAACAACGGGATTAGCACCCGGCTGGTTGTGTTGTCATACGCCAGCGTTTGATTTCCGTTCCATTTGCTTACCCCTTCCTGGCCATAAATGGTCCATTCAACAGGGTCCAGTTCCCTGATGGTCCGGGTAGTAGCAGTAAAGGAAAATTGCCAGGAAAGTGGCAGATCAATTTTTAATGCCCTGGCATCCGCACCATGTTCATCCAGGGGGATGTTTTGTGTTGGTGCCGGTTGTTCCATATTCAATTGAACATGCACCGGTGTAGCATTTGGTATCGACAGTTTACCATTTACAAATTGGGGAAGCTCATTTAGCTGAATGGAACCACCTGTAATGCGGATTCCACAATAACGGTTATCCGGAGCTGATGGACTTAGTATTTTAGCATTGATCCAAACACTCGTTCCGGCTACCAACTTATAGTCCCGGGTTAATTCAGGGTTAGCTACGGTAAACAACCGGTTCGTAAAGGAGGCATTGAACAGTATGGCAGGTTGTGCCTGTCCCTGGAAATACAGGGCTACCAGCTTTTCAACCTTAAAAAAATCAAACCAGCGCCAGCGGCCATCATTGCCTATGAACGGCCCCAGTGTATTGATCACTCTTGCACCAACTGCCCAGTCGGGTATGCTGCCGGCTACCTGGCTGGAGCGTATGGGCGTGTCTCTCACAAATACTTTCAGATCATTGGTGTCATTGCTCTCCAATACTTTTCTTACCCGATCCTCTATTTTATCCAGCCGGGTACCCTTTATGTTTTGGGTAAAAAAGAAATCGCTTGATTCAAAAGAAAAAGATTGATTGGTGATACTGCCGGTATCCTGGTGTTGCAGGGTTTGAGCCAACTGTTCGTGAAGCGTGTCCATCTGTTGTTCTTCCTCTGCGGTGGTGGTATACAGGTTACCAGTTATGGATGCCAGTAAAGCAGTTAAAGTTTGCTGTTGCATAACAATGATTTATTTGTAAAAAAATGTGAGTGGAGGAGGGAGCTAACGGGTAAAAATGACAAACCAGTCTTTAAAAGTAAAAATATTATTCAATAATCAAAATGATTTGAAAGTTAATTTATTTGCCGGTGGTTACCAATGAGTAGATGGCAGGAGAGAGGCTGATGGTTGAAGGTAGAAGGTAGAAGGTTTAAGGTTGATGGTTGATTGTTGATAGTTGAAGGTAGAAGGTTGAAGGTGATGGTTGATGGTACTCGTTTGGGGTTAAACGTTAGTATCGCCTCTTAATTGATTGTTGAGGGCTTGTCGTTCACGGCATTGTTAGGCGGACGTGCTTTTTTCTCTTAAAATTTAACCCCTTTCCTGTTAAACCATGATGCTAGCTTTTGGTAAACTTGTGTAATATTGTCGCCAGTAAATTCCTTTGACTCATCCATTTCCATTGATATAAAACTATCAAATATTTCACTTTTGATTGCTAAAATCACGGATTTGTCAGGTCGATCATATACGGTTAGTCGACCCGAATACATTATCCATTCATTGGATCGTAAGTGCTTTCCAACGATTTCTTCTTTTGATTCAAATATCTTTACAACCTTTGCCATTATTAATTTTTCTGAATAAACTGAGACCGAGTTGCACCAGTATTTTTAAGTCTGTTTCCTTTGCAATATTCAATGAGCTTTTCCATATCAACAACTACTTCAGAAATCTCAAAGCCGCTATTTGCTAATTCGGCTTTCAATTTATTAAATGCTTGATTCCAATCTTCCCAATTCGAGTGCATACTTTCTTTATCATCGATTATATTAATAAATCGATCCCAATCTTCTCGATTATAATATCCTATTTTAATTTTTTTCACTTTTGCAGAGATTTTTGCATGCCGCCTAACAGTTTTTAACCGATTAAATCTAAACAGGTAATCCCCCCGGATGTAGAATTTTTTAATCAGGCATGTGATGTAGAAAATTGAACCATTCATCCTTTATTACATCAATTGCCTCTTATACAGTTGCACCGTATTTTCAAGGCCAAGGTAAAGGGCATCACAGATTAATGCATGGCCGATGGAAACTTCCAGTAATCCCGGGATATGTTGCGCAAAGAATCGCAGATTTTGTAAATCAAGATCATGGCCCGCATTGATGCCTATTCCCAATTCTCCGGCTTTAATTGCAGCAGCAATGTATGGATCAATTGCTTCCTGTTTCTTTCCTTCGGCATACAACTTTGCGTATCCTTCCGTGTATAGTTCAATCCGATCCGTACCCGTTGCGGCGGCCCCTTCCACCATTTCAATTACAGGATCCACAAAGATAGAGGTGCGGATACCGGCATTCTTAAAAATGCCAATCATTTCAACCAGGTAATTTTTGTATTCAATGGTATCCCATCCATGATTGGAAGTGATCTGCCCGAGCGCATCCGGCACAAGGGTTACCTGTGCTGGCTTGTTTGCCAGCACGAGGTCTGTAAATTTTTGTTCTGTGCAATTACCTTCAATGTTTAATTCGGTTTTGATTACCTGCTTAAGCGCATACACATCGGCGTAACGGATATGGCGTTCATCCGGCCGGGGGTGTACCGTGATCCCTTCCGAGCCAAAACGTTCAATATCCAGGGCTGTTTTTACGAGGTCAGGATTATTGCCACCACGGCTGTTGCGTAAAGTGGCAATTTTATTGATGTTGACAGAAAGCGTAGTCATTTTTTAACCGGATTTTTATCAAAGTTAGGAAGAGTTGGGGGATTTGGTGAATGGTGAATCAATGTCGTTGACTTAATGCCAACCGCCGTCAGGGTTTGCAACAGCTGACGGGGTTGCGCCAACCCCGACGGCGGCTATCAGCACCGTCGGCGGTTGTTTAGGGACTCACTAAAGCTTACGTCACCGACATTGAATGGTGAATGGGCAATAGGCAATGGGCAATGGGCAAAGAGCAATGGGCAGTGGGCAATGGTCAATGGTGAATGGTCAATGAGTCATAAACAAAAGATAATTTGCAAAAGGCAATATGCAGGCAAATCACAAATGGCAAGGGGGAGTATAGAATCCTGGTAACTTATTCACCATTGACCATTCACCATTGACCATTCACGATTCCCCCGATATTATTATCTTGCAAAGAAAAGTACTTATGAAAGGAATATTGCTTGCCATCACCCTCTTTTTCCAATGCAGTTTATTTGCCCAGGACGGTTACTGGCAACAGGAACTGCATTATACAATCAATACCGAACTGAATGACCAGGAAAAATCACTGACCGGTTTTGAAAGTATTGTATATAAAAATAATTCTCCATCCACCCTCGGTTTTATCTGGTTTCATATCTGGCCAAATGCTTATAAAAATGAATCCACCGCTTTATTGCAGCAGATTAAAAATGATGCTGACAGGAAAACGAAGTTGGAAAAATCTACACCCGGCTCTATTGAGGGGCTTTCATTTAAGGTAAATGACCGGCCTGCCATTACCGAAGCACATTCCAATCCAAATTATATTGATATTATTAAACTGATTTTACCTTCCCCGTTAAAGCCGGGTGATTCCATTACGATTACTACGCCATTTAAAGTGAAGTTGCCGTCTTACTTTTCAAGATCGGGCTATGCAGATGGTGAATTTATGGCCTGCCAGTGGTACCCAAAACCAGCGGTATTTGATAAAAACGGGTGGCACGAATTTCCATACCTCGATATGGGAGAGTTTTACAGCGAATATGCTTCCTATACAGTAGCGGTAACCGTTCCTGCCGGCTATGTGGTTGGCGCAACCGGTACGCTGCAAACCAATAATGAATTGGCGCTGTATAAAAGCATCGGGGCAAAAAACATTGCTAACAGGGACGGGCAGCCTGTCTTGTATAAACCGGTTGATCAAAAGGCTACCAAGACACTTACTTATTTTGCGGATAAGGTTCCTGATTTTGCCTGGTTTGCGGATAAGGAATTTGTAATTCAGTATGATACGGTGCAACTGGCAACCGGTAAAATAATCGATGCCTTTAGCTTTTATCATAACCGGAAGAAAACCATCTGGAACAACAGTATCGATTATATAAAAGATGGCGTAAAGAAATACAGTGAATGGATTGGGGAATATGGCTACCCGGTAGTACAGGTAGTGGAGGGGCCGAAGAATAATTCGAGCGGTGGTATGGAATACCCAATGATCACGTTGATCACCAGCCCGGATGCGAAAATTGAAACCCTGGATGCGGTAATTGCACATGAGATCGGCCACAACTGGTTTATGAGTATGCTGGGTAGCAATGAAAGAGCCCATACCTGGATGGATGAGGGCCTGAACAGCTACTTTCAGTTTAGATATGAAGCGGAAAAATACCGCACCAACGCGATTTTCGGCAGTGCATTGCCTGCTTCTTTAAAGGCATTGCCCTCCGATAAATTCCTGGAACTCATTTACCAGAATTTACAGGAAATACCCATGCAGACTGCCATGGAAACACCGGCAGACAAATTTTCTGGCAGCCAGGAATATGGACTTATTTCTTATGTAAAAACGGCCGTATGGTTATACCTGCTGGAGTCTGCCGTGGGCAGGGAAAAAGTTGACAACGCAGTCCGACTTTATTTTTTAAAATGGAAGGATAAGCACCCGCAGCCAGCAGATATGAAGGCGGCATTTGAAGAGGGAATAGGAGGGAAGATGGACCAGTTTTTTGAGCTGATCAATAAGGAGGGGAAGTTTTAAGGGGGTGAATGGTAAATGGGCAATGGTGAATGAGCAATGGTCAATGGGCAATGATGAATTATTATTGGACTTCCAAGGCGAGTCTCTTCACAGCTTAAGCTGCGATTCAAATGACTATTTATGAAGGACTCGCCGCAATCGGAGCGGGAAATACTGATCTAATGGGCAGGCTTCTCTGCTATTACTTTAAAGGATGATATTTCAGGTAGAGATTTCCTCCTCCTAAAACGTCGAGTCCTGTTGCCAATATTCCTTGTATTTAGCTAGTCTTGCGGGCAGGACTCGCCTGGGAAATCTTGAAAATTGATTTTCCTTAACTAAACGACATTGAATGGTCAATCCGAAAAGTATTCAATTTTTCGGATTGACCATTTTGTTTTTTGTAATAATTCCATTTAGGTATAAATTCTTCTCTGCCAACAATCTTCTCTACTTATTCCGCATTCACGATTGCCCATTGACCATTCACCATTGCCCACCTAAAAACTCATATCGTCTGCACTGGGCCCGTAACTGCCCGGGATCGGTACATCCAGTAAACGCAGGTAAACCCCCATTTGTGCCCGGTGATGAATGGTTTGGCTAAAAGCCATTCTTATTACATCGGCCTTGGGTTCGGTACTATAAATTTGCTCACCGTTGCGCAGCGTCCAGTTATCGGCTAACTGTTCTTCTTTGGCTGTTTCCAGTGCAGCCCTTCCCTCTGCCAGGCTTTTCTCAAATGCTGCCAGTACTTCGGCGGTAGAACCAAGGTTGAGTGGGGTATAGCCATTCACCGCAAAATCCAGTTCACTGGTATTTAATATCATGGTAACCCATCCCGGCAATTCGGCAATATGCGTGGCCAGTTGCTGCACCGACATGCTTTTTTCATGTGGTTTCCACTGGAATTTATCGTCGGGGATAATGTGCAACATTTTTCGGGTTGTTTTGGCTTCGGCTTCCAGCTCTTTTAAAAAGGTTTGAATCATTGACATACTATTTATTTTTTGATGATAACACAAAGTAACCATGACTCACTGACAACCCTATGGCAGTGTGATTTTTTATCTCAAAAAATAATTTAATAATTTACCGGCAGCAATTTCATGTAGTCCTTCACTTCTATATGATCTGTTTTTAGAAAGGGTTGTGCTGTATCGCTTACTTTCAATATCCGTGATACTTTAAAATCGCGGTAGTCTTTTCGCAGGTGGCACCAGGCTATCAGGTGCCAGCTAAAGGCGTAAAAAATTAATCCAACCGGTTCCGCTTTTCTCCGGCTGATTTCTTCCTTATTGTTTTTATAATCAAATTCAATGATCGTTTTGGCTGAAATGGTTTGTTGCAGCAGGGATAAATATTCATAATCATTTATGAAGCAGGGTGGTAACTGGTGCCTGATATGTTGATTGAGTTTTTCCAGTTTTTCTTTCTGCGAATAACGGAGCACCGCCTTTACTTTATTCAATGCATTGGAATAATGGGTTTGGATGGATTTGTCCGTAAAAGCATACACAACGGATTCCATTAACAGCAGCGCATTGGCTTCATCTGAGTTAAAAGCTACAGGAGGTAAAAAATATCCGGGTACAACGAAATAGCCTTTCGATTGCTCAAAACTAACCGGGATACCCTGTTCAGTTAAGGCCTTAATGTCCCTGTACACGGTGCGTACGCTGATGTGGAACTTGTCAGCGATTTTTTCGGCGGGAACAAATTTTTTTGATTGTAACAGGGTTATTATTCCAAATAGTCTGTCGATACGGTTCATGCAATTATTTTAAAATCATTTTTTGTTCCTGTTGAAGGTAAATAAATTAAGCGATTGAAGGAATCTGCTTATTTAAATAGTCGGATAGGGTTGTCAACCTCTTAACGGAATGTGTTTGTTGGCGATACTCTTTGCCAGGATTGGCAACCTTTTGCACCTCTTTAATGGACAACTCGAATTGAACCCTAACAAATCCATTCACCACTTTAATTCGTAATTTTAGTAGTCAGTTTTATAAACATCTTTCTATAAGTTAATCAATTTTTAAACCTCCCGAATAACCATTGATCTCAAAAATATCTACTGTAATTTTTAGTACGCTGTTAATACTCATCTTTTCCGGTTGTGCATTTAAGCGGGTAGCCCGTTCCAAAAATATAACGTACATGGGCGCAGATAGCGCACACAATAAGGCAGCGCAAAAGCTAAATGTGTTTGCTCCGCGAAAACATACATCGCTAAAGGAAGTACTCATTTTTATTCATGGCGGTAACTGGAACTCGGGAAATAAATCAATGTATAGTTTTTTGGGAAACAGGATGGCACGCAAAGATGTGGTAACCGTAATTATTGATTATCCAAAAAGCCCGCTGGCAAACTACAATGAAATGGCAACCGACGCTGCGAAGGCGGTGAAATGGGTAAAGGAGAATATTGAACAATATGGAGGTGATCCAAAGAAGATATTTATTTCGGGGCATTCTGCGGGCGGGCACCTGGCAGCGCTGATTACAGTTCGCAATGAATATTTTAAAAGGATTGATATAGAAAGTCCGATTAAAGGTGCGATCCTTATTGATGCCGCGGGGCTTGATATGTATGGCTACCTGCAAAAAGAAAACTTCCCGGATGGCAATACCTACCTGCAAACTTTTACAACCAGTCCTGATACCTGGAAAGCCGCTTCGCCTTTATATCATTTGCACACGGGCATACCACCCATGCTGATTTATCGGGGAGGAAACACTTATCCTTCCATTGAAGCAAGCAATGAAAAAATGGTAGCCGCTTTAAAGACTATGGGATACAGTCCTGCCTATCATATCTTAAAGGGGAAGAGGCATGTTCCAATGATTACCCAGTTTTTAAATTCTGGGAATCAGCGGTATAAAGAGATAATCGCATTTATGAGAAGCGGGAAATAGAAGATGGTATGGGAGACTTATCAAAGCAATTGGAAATTCATTTGCTGTTTTATTGTAGCAACTGTTAAAATTGTACACCTGCATTTATTTCAGCAGGTGTACAATGCTTTTCCTCACGCGTATTCAGCTACCTGTTTTTTTACAGTTGGTTTAATATTTTGATTTACCCTGAACAGGTTGTTGGGATCATATTTATTCTTCACCTTAACCAGCCGCTCATAATTATAGCCGTAGGAGGCTTTTTATCCGGTCTTCTCCCTCCTCCATCATAAAATTGATATAAGCACCTCCGGCTGAATAGGGATGCAATGCTTCCCAATATTCCTTTGTCCAGGAAGTGATGCTGTCATTATTGGCCGGGTCGGGATCTACCCCCACCATCACCATCGCCCAATTGGCATCCCGGTAACACCAGGCGGTATCTTCCTTACCTATACGGGACGCTGCTCCGTTTATTGGATACAAATGCATGGAGGAATGCATGCTTGGCAGCGTATTACCAAAACGGATATGCTGTTGAATTGCTTCGTCGCTGATTTCCTTTACAAAGTCGGCACGCCAGTACCATTGTAAACCGGGAGGGTACAATGCATCGAACATGCTTTGCAAAGCTGGTTGTGGCAGCGGACCAACAAGATCGCAGGCAGATTTTTTAAATGCACGGATGGACTGAAATACTTCTTCCGCTTTTTCCATAGGCCCGGTGTAGGCCCATACTATACCGCACATTTTTTTCAGGTGCAGGTGTTCAGGGAAGGGGGCCCCGGGAGGTACGGTCAGGAATGCGAAAAACCCATTGAGGTCATCCGGTGCGGTAAGGATCATTTCCCGGTACCATTTCATTACTTCCTCCGTTTCGCTCATTTCCCACAACATCGGGCCTCCATAAACGGTATTGATCGGATGAAGTTTATAAAGGAAGGAGGTAATAACGCCAAAATTGCCACCACCTCCTCTCACTGCCCAAAAGAGGTCGGGGTTATGATTGGCATTTGCAGTTACAAAGCTTCCATCTGCCAGCACCATATCTACCGATAAAAGATTGTCGATGCTAAGCCCGTATTTGCGGGTAAGATGTCCAAGGCCACCCCCAAGCGTTAGTCCGCCAACACCGGTTGTAGATATGATGCCACTGGGGGTAGCTCTTCCAAAAGCATGGGTTGCGTGATCCACTTCCCCCCAGGTGGAGCCTCCGCCCACCAATACAGTGGATAGCTCCGGATCAATACGGGTATATTTTATCAGGGAAAGGTCAATTACCAATCCGTCATCACAAATCCCCAGCCCTCCCGCATTATGCCCTCCCGAGCGAATGGCCAGCAGTAAATCATTGTCCCTCGCAAAATTTACCGATCGCATCACATCCGCCACATCTGCGCATCGGACGATCATTCGCGGATGTTTGCGGATCATTCCGTTATACACTTTGCAAGCTTCAGTATAACCTTCATCACGGGGCTCTATCAATTCCCCTTTCAAGCTTGCCCTGAATGCTTCGATAGAACTTTCGTTGAGCATGGCAATTTTAATTTAGTGTGAGTAATAAATTAAAAAAATGGCGGGTTATTGAATTTTAAATACTGATTTTATAAGGCAGGTTTTATTAGGCAGAATGCTAAGTTTAAAAAAATAAATGCAGAAATGCAAGGAATTTTAAAAGATTATTGGGGTATTAAAAGCAGCTATTGGAATATTGAGAACAGATATTGATATAGATCATTGCCGACCTTCCTGCTGAGTCAGACTATCTCCATATCCAATATCCTATTACCCGAATCAATCAGCGCAACTTATCAGTATACAATCGAACCATCGGCCTGTTCCGCGACTTCTGGTCAACAATTTCAAATCCCGCCCGTTCAAAAGATTTATATAAACCAATCCAGGCAAAGGCATCCGGAAGTTTTTCCCTGGTTGGAATGGCCGGGTAGGCTTCAATAATTTTTATACCGCTGGCTTTGGCGTAATGGGCCACCGCTTTTAATAGCTCAACAGAAACACCCAGCCGCCTGAATTTTTTATCTATGTAAAAACAGGGGATAGACCAAACCGCCTCATTGTCAATTCGTTTATGAATACGGGAATTTTCGAGTTTGATAAAATCTTCACGGGGTGCAAATGCACACCAGGCAATAGCCTGGTCTTCATGTATTGCAAGAAGGCCCGTTGGGTTGTTTCCCCAAACAATATTTTTCATTGCCGTCTTATTGCCTTCATCGGCTTTACCTTCTTCAAAGACAGATTTTTTGAGCCGGAAATACATGCACCAACAATTTCCACATGCACCCTTATTTCCAAAAAGCTGAACAAACTTGCTCCAGTTGTTTTTTTGTAGCGGCTCAAAACTAAGATTGCCCGGGAAGTCTTTATCAATGTTGATTTTTGTCATGTCCAGGTCTTTTTACCGGATGATGATGAACGCTTGCGGTTTTTCGGAATGGGTGTTTTAATTATTTCACCATGAAGTTAACAAAAACTGCAATACCAGTCAATGCCACAAAAAGCATCATCTTATATCCCAATAATAAACCGGTTTTTTAAAAAGTATCCCGTGAAATTGGAAATTAAAAGTAGTTTCAATTTTAAAATAAACCGGGTACCTTAATTTACGTGCATGACCGCTGGCAGTTTTTTATTCCTGTTGATACTTTTTACCGCAATGTTCTTTAGTGTTAAAAAGCAAAA
>JANPIJ010000458.1:0-56050 GCA_031424955.1 Ferruginibacter sp.
GCCAGCAGCAGGCCCGAATAGGTAACGCCCCACTCGTAGCTGGTCAACCGGAAATCGCCCTGCTGTACGGTGGTGTTGGTATCTATGTTGGACACATCATTTACCAGCGCACCGGTTTGTTTATTGATCATTTGCGCAGGAGTAACGGCATCGAGATAATTAAAAACCCGATCCAGTACTTTTTTTATCTCCTCTTTTGGCATCGGCTTATAAGGCGTAGGATAGTCAACCTCTAATGCATGCAATGGGGCGCTGGCATCCGTACCTGGCTTTGCCTGGGCATTTGCAGTAACGCTAACTGTTAGTGCAAACATTAAAGCCGGAATTGTTTTTATCATAAGAAAGAAAATTTTATTAATGAAGATATCATCATCCCCCGGGCCAAAGATAAAAAAGAACAAAATACTATGCGGCCACAGATGTACAGAAAAGAAAATGAAAAAAGTGCAACCAAGATGGATTGGTGAAAAAGCGTACTTTCAAAACTAACCTGGTATCATTTCATTTTTAAAAAGTAAAAGGACGGTACAATTTTCATTGCCCGCCCTTTGTTTACCAAAACACGAGCAATAATTTAATAGCCGGGGTTTTGCATTGCTTGTTTTTGTGTACCTGTTAAAGCAACTCCGCTTGCCTGAATTCCATCAAGAAAAGTTTGAGGTATGGGCCTTAAAGTATGAAAGTCCTTAATGTTTGGAGCCGCATCAGGATTAAATACCTGGGCACGTTTTACCAATGTTTTGGTACGTGATAAATCCTGCCAGCGTAAGTACTCCCCTGCCAGTTCCCTTGATCGCTCATTTAATACAAGTGCCAGCATCCTGTCGTATGTTGCAGTTAAACCCAACGCATTTATGATATACTCATCTCCCGCAGGTAAAGCGGCAATATTAGTAATTGCCAAAGGGGTTGAAGCAGCCGTAGTAACAGGAATATTATTTGACTCGTAATAAGAATTTTCAGGGAAGAAAGACGGCGGAATAGTTTGAGGGGCACTACTGGGTGCAGCGCCACCATCATAATAGGCCGAACGGCTTTCCGCATTTTTATATTCTGCTCGTGCCCTTAATGGATTAATGTAGGGTAATGCATCGGTATAGGCACCGGTACCCAATTTTGCCAAACGTATTTTTGCCTCGGCAGCAATTAAATAGGTTTCAGCAGAACGGGCTAATGTAATATCCCGAAGACCTCTTACATCGTTAAAACCTGCCGTACGTGAACCGTCAAAAAATTTAGTTAATGAAGGGAATTTACGGGTATCATTCCATCCACCGTCTAGTGTAACACCATTTTTATAGGCTATGTACACATGGGGTACGGTTTTTCCAGTGCCACTATATACCACAGAATTGTTTAACAGATTTGCAGAAAACCGGGTATCACCGGGTTGATTGATAACATACATAATACCCAGGTCTCCCTGAACATAAGGGGCAGTTGGTGCAGCAGCATTCACCTTGTGTTTTGTCCGGAAGGTTTTCCAAAACCTCGAATCGTTTTGCATGTCATAAATCCGGTACATGAAAAAGTTTGGCGCCAGCCTGCTGAAAGGGCGGTCGCCACTCAAGTCCCGCTGCATTTGTGCTACGTCTTCGTAACGGGCGGCATAATATAAATGCTGGGTATTTGAACCGCTTGCAGATAAATCTGATGTGAATTGTGCAGATAATATTAATTCCCTCAGGTTTTCATTGGCGCTGTTAGGAGCTGTATATCTCCATAAATCGCCAAAGTTTGGAGCCAAAGCATGATTGGCAATAACCGCATCGCACAATGGGCCAATGGCAGCTAAATCCGCTGCTTTGGTGGATGAATTCCATGCATCATTAATTTCACTGGCACGGCCCAGGTAGGCTTTCGCCAGGAAATGCCCTGCAGCATCTTTGGTGATTTTGGCGGGCGATCCTGTATTACCCAACAAACTGTAAGCCTGGTTAAAATCAGCGATTATCAGGTCATATATGTCTTTGGGCGTAGCACGGGTAAACTCTAATTCTACCGTAATGCTTGGCTTGGTTTTTATAGGCACTGCACCATACTGGCTTACCAATCTCAAATAGTTATAGGCCCGTAAAAAATAGCCCTCCCCTAATGCGGTTTTCTTAATCGCATCAGCGGCAGATGCACTGGCCGTTGCATTTTCAATAATCAGGTTGGCATGGCCAATTCCTATGTATAAATTATCCCATTGTGCAGTAGCAGCTACGGTATTGCCATTGTTGGGTGTAATAAATGCCCCGAAGGTGTTGCCATAAGAATTGTACATACCGTTTGAAGGGTCGCCACCCACGCGGAATTCATCAGCGCCATAGCACATGTTGGAAAATGCCATTTCTCCATTGAAGGGAGTGGCAAACACCTGGTGGTAGGCGCCGTTAACCAATTGCTGTATGCCGGCATCCGTTTTATAATACTCCAGGTCCCTTACGGTTTGAAGTGTTTCATCCAGGAATGATTTTTTACATGAAGTGGCAACCATTACAAAAAGAATGGCCGCTAAACTTATTCTAACTATTTTATTTTTCATTTGTATATTTTTTGTTACCGATAATTGCAAAAGCTTTTTTCCGGCAAGTAATTATCAATTAAAATCCCGCATTAATACCAATAGTGTAACCACGGTTAGAGAACATGGCTGATGCATCCATATCCATGAATTTTATTTGAGAGAATAGCATACCGGGATTAGCTGCCTGGAAATATACCCGCAGGGTGGACATGTGCACTTTAGTCAGCATTTTTCCGGGAACGGTATATGAAGCAGAAATGTTCCTGATTTTCATAAACGATGCTTTTTTATACCCCAATGCTGCTGAATAGTTATCACCTGAAGCTACAGAATAAAAGGGCTTTTGATATTCACTGTTTTGATTGTTATCGGTCCAGTAGTTTATCTGCCGCTGGTTACCACGTGCCGTTTGTGCTTCCCCACCAGTATTAAACCAATAATTCAAACGACCGTAAATAAAGATTGACAATTCAAAGTTTTTATAGCTGAAGTTGTTAGTCATACCAACTATCCAGCGGGGCCTTGTATGGCCAATAATTACGCGGTCATTGTTTCCATCAATTTTGTTATCACCATTTTGGTCAATGGGCCTTACCTGGCCTGGTGTAAAATTGTTGCCATTGGCGCCAAACTTACGTATAGTCGCGGTATCAGCATATTGCCACATCCCCGTGGATGCAAATCCATAAATAACACCGACGGGCTGGCCAATAAACCAGGTGTTATTAATATCGTCCTGTTTGCCATTTGCCAGGGTAACTATCCTGTCTTTTTGCCAGGAGGCGTTTGTGTTGGTTGTCCACTGAAAGTGCTTGGTGGTTACGTTAATGGTGTTGATATTAATGTCAATTCCCTTATTGGCAGTTTCACCAACATTTTGGAATGTAAAGAGAGAACCTGTTACACTAGGTATACCACGTCGCATTAATAAATCCTTTGTTTGAGAAGTATAAACATCTATTGCCCCTGAAATTCTTCTTTTCAATATTGAGAAGTCGAGCCCTATGTTATACTGTGTTGTTTTTTCCCAACGCAAATCCGTATTTGCAAACTCATCGACAGGAAGTGAAGCAGCATTAACAGCACTGCCAACGGGATAAAAGTAAGGTAATGTTCTACCTTTTGTTTTATAAGCATCAATGGCTGAGTTTCCGGTAACCCCCATACCAACACGAAGTTTTAAATCATTCAGCCATCCAAAGTTTTGCATAAAGCGCTCGTTATTTATCTTCCATGCTAAGGCAGCACTTGGAAATATATCAAATTTATTTCCTTCCGCAAGCTGCGAAGCACCATCCGTACGTACTGAAACAGTCAATAAATACCTATCATCAAACCCATAATTCAAGCGGCCCATATAACTTGCTAACTGACGCTCTGTCAAATCGGAAGTTTGAGTGATGGTTAGATTAGTGGCAGGCAGTACACCATTGTTAAGCGCATACCATTTTTGGCTGGCAAAGGGTATACCGGTACCTGTTATCCTGTTTACAGGATCGGCAACAAACTTGGTAGCACTTTGTAATAAGGTAAGGCCAAAACTGTGTTTTTTGATTTCCTTATCGTAATAAAGCAGGTTATCCAATGTCCATGAAAAAGTTTTGGATTCCTGCAAAGAGGCTCCGTTGATCCCGCTGCTGGCCGCCGACTGACCGTCGATATAAATACCATTGGTGTAGTTAGAAAAATCGGGGCCAAAGTTCATACGGTATTTCAACCCCTTTAGAGCGTGGTGGATTTTTCCAAAATCCATCTGTGCATACAAGCTTCCAAAGGCACGAATGGTTACCCGTTGATCCTGTGTATATTTCTGCTCATCCACAATATTTTTAATGGCCACATCGCCACCGGGATAAAGTACCCTGTTACCGGCAGAATCGTAGGGAAGCGCCCATTTAAAAAGGTTCCTGGAAGATCCATAAATACTTGTTTGCGGGGATCCAACAAATGAGCCAATTACGAGGTTCGATTGGCCAAACTCCTGTGTACTTTGAGTAACATTTACATTCAACCCCATATTAAACCAGTCAGTAGCCTGTATATCTACACTTGCTTTTCCTGAATACCGTGTAAATTTTTGCCCCAGCGAAGTACCCTTATTATTTAAATATCCAAAAGAACCATACGCTTTTATATTTTTAGTTCCGCCGCTCACACTAATGGTATTGTCGTTTGTGATGCCGGTTTGTGATACCAGGTCTGCCCAATCTGTATTGCCAACCTTTGAGCCATCCCAGGTGCCACCGGCCCAGCCTTTCGCAATATTTTTCCAGGCAGTGGGGTCAGCGGTAGCCAGGAAAATATCCCGGTCATTAGCAATAGTAGGAGCATCCCCTCTTGGGCGGCCTGCCGGGTTACTGTAGTAAATAGCCCAGCGGCGAAAATCTAAATATTCCGAGGCAGACATGATAGGTGCCCAATCCACTATTTTTTCAAATGTAGTGGAGGAATATAGATTGAGTTGAACTTTACCAACTTTACCTTGTTTTGTGGTAACAATTACTACCCCATTGGCTCCCCTGGAACCAAATATAGCTGTGGCAGATGCATCTTTTAAAACATCTATTGCTTCAATATCGTTGGGGTTAATATATTCAATGCCGCCTGTTGTTAAAGGAATTCCATCCACAACAAACAGTGGCGAATTGGATGCAGCTAAAGAACGTACCCCACGAATATTAATGCTGCCCACCTGTCCGGGGCGCTCATTGGAAGTAATATCCACCCCGGCAACTTTACCCTGCATTGCCTGCAGTGCATTGTCAACTGGCCGGGACCTGATGTCTTTCTGGTTGATGCCGGCAACGGAACCGGTTACATCTTTCTTCTTAACCGTTGCGTAGCCTATCACCACCACATCAGATAAGCTTTCGTTTACTGACTTTAGTATAACGGATAATTGCTTTTGATTATTTAAAGCAATTTCCCCTTCTTCGTATCCTACAAAACTAACCAACAGTTTTGCGTTACCGGATGAAACATTTAGCTGAAATGTTCCATCCTGGGTAGTAACAGTCGAAAGTTTTTTGCCTTTTTCCGAAACTGTAGCACCTTCCAATGGCTTTCCGGAAGCATCGAGTACTTTACCATTTACTGCGAAATTTTGTGCGGTTGCTGCAAAAAAGGAGAGAGAGAAAACAAGTAGCAGGTACAACTTGTTTACAAGCGGTTTTTTTTTCATATAGCGTTGTTAAATTTGGTGTAAAAATCGGTTGACAAATGTATAATTATTGTTTTAACAATCATCCTGTACCATCCTGAAAGGGCCAACTATTTACGCAATCGTTCCCGCTTTCTTATTTCATACAAATTTGAGAATAATCCCCAGTGTACTGTTGGCATTGAAAAAAATGGACGCTCAACGTTCATAAGTTATCACAAAAATCAAAAAGGGTTATGCATGTTCATTCATACATAACCCTTCTATAAATTGATCACTTTAAAAAAATCTTAACGCGGCAATTATAATTTAAATGGCAGGTACCAGTTCGCTTTATCCATCAATTTGGCACGGGTTGCATCGGCCATCGGATCGCCATCTTTCTTTAACTTGTTGTATACTTTGTCGGCCAGGAATGCGGGGTCGTTTCTACGCAATGCAACACGCAGCAAATCGGGCCAGCGGGTTCCTTCAAAAGCGTTTTCCAAACCTGTTTCATTAATCAGTCCGTTCTCAATCTGGATAAGGCTGTCTGTTGTATTTGTAACAGGATAATCAACCACATTTGCCCTGGCTCTTACGCCAATATTACGGTACCAGTCGGCGCGGTAATATGGAACCCCTGTGCTGCCACTGTTTCTTGCATCAAAGTTGTAAGGAGATGCTTCAAACAAGGTATTGTGGTACAGGGTTACATCGCTTGTGGGAGCAGGGTATGCACCCGCGATACCCGTGTTGAACAAACCCCAGGCTAACCTGAAACGTCCATCCCGGTTGGCCGCTTCTGCAAAACGCATGTGCAAATGAGTTTGACGGTATAAAAACCATTTGCTGTTTTTTTGTAAAATATTTACAGGCAGGTTGGTTGTATTATTGATATAGTTGTACAGGTATTTCATCACTACGGGCTGTCCGCCAATATTCTTAACGGATAAGATGCCACGTGCATCGTAGGGTATACCGGGCGTACCCTGTGCAGGGCGCTGCTGCTCATTCGCCCACATATCCATTGCCTGTTGCGATGGCTTTACGAGGTAATTGCCACCAATGGGCGAAAACAGTTTTACAAATGGATTTTCCGGTTTGAATTTATTGTCGAAAGGGATTGCCCAAATCCACTCCCGCCTGAATCCTTCGGTATTCATTGCCTGCTCAAACATAATTCGCCATTGGCTATTGGTAACGAGCGTGGAGGCATCCCCGGCACGGGAATAACTGATGTAATGATCAAGATCACCATTGCTATCCCAGCCAATTTTATACATCGAATAATAAGAACCGTTTACCGTTCCTACCGTACCCGTTTCCATTACCTGCCGGTACCAGGTGGCTGCCTTTGTATAATTACCTTTCCACAAATACAAATCGCCCAGCAAAAACTTTTTATTTACAAACAGTTTCTGTGTAGGGTACCCATCAACAGTAATATTTAATGAGGTACCGGTGGGGTATTCCTCTTTAAAGGAAAGCCGCTCTGAAAAATTGATCAGGCTATCGAGCAAAACACTGAATGGTAATTTAGGAAATTTACTTTGATCCTTTATGGCATCAACCGACTCTAGTGCATCGGTAACATAAGGCACTTCGCCGTAATGAATCCCCAATTGCAGGTAAAGAAAACTGCGTAAACAGGCGATGTCGGCAAAGCGCTGCTGGTATTCCGCTTCCTTCATCTTGTTGCCTTTACGCATCACATCAAAGTTTTTGAGTACATCATTGCAATTGATGATGAGTTCGTAAAAGGGCCGTGGGTTGGCATAGGGATTATCCGGCGTAACCGTATGGGTACTGATCTGTCGTAAATACTGATCTGCATTGGATGTATAATTCAGCATATCCGCCCTTAGCTCATTCAAAATAAGATACCGTTCAGCAAGGCTTGCAAATTTACCATAGATACCTACTACTGCAGCATCCGCATCGCTCACATTCCGGTACATCTGGCTTATATCCAATTGATCTTCCGGCGTAATATCAAATGTTTTTTTGCACGAAGCAAAAGCTGCAAGTACAATGGCAGCAAATAACAACTGTTTTATTAAAAACTTCTTCATGCGCTTATCTTTTTCAAATTTAAATTTATTGTTTGTTTACACAATGTTGTAATAACCAGCCTGGCGCTACCTCATCTTCATTATAACCCGATGCGTACACCGACTGTAATATTCTTAAAAATGGGTTCAAGACCTGTATCAATACCCTGTGCAAAAATGCTGGGGTTTGCACTGAACTCCGGGTCGTATCCCTTATACTTTGTGAGTGTAAAAAGATTAGTACCCGTTACATAAATAGTGGCATTATTTACCATCCCCTTTTCAAAAGGAATATAATATTGCAATGAAATGCTGCGCAGGCGGAAATAAGAGCCATCCTCAATCCAACGGCTGCTGAAACGACTGTTACCCATTGGATCGCCATAAGTTGCCTTTGGCGAATTGGTTACCTGCCCGTCGTTGCGCCAACGGTTGTTTACACTGATCAACTGATTCTCATATCCGCTGGCCGCTTCCAACTGGTTGCGTAAATAATTATACACTTCATTCCCCTGGCTATAGGTAAACAAGGCATTTAATTCAAACCTGTTCCAGCTAACCCTGTTGGTAATACCACCGGTAAAGGTTGGATTGGGATTTCCAATTACACTGCGGTCATTTTCATTAATGATTTTATCACCATTTAAATCTGCAAAGCGTGCATCGCCCGCCTTAAACGTGCTGTACGATCCATCTGCATTCATTTTTTGCAAACCTGCTGCAACTGCTTCTGCATTGGTTGAAAAAACGCCGTTTGTTGTATACCCATAAAATTGATTGCCTGCCTGGCCGTTGGCGGTGAGAATGGTGGCACCGGCATAGTCTGTTGTAAACTGACCGCCCGGAACCGATAAAATTTTATTTTTGTACCGGCTCACATTAAAGCCCAGGTCCCATTTAACCTTTGATGTATTTACTACCCTTGCATTTACGGATAACTCTACTCCTGTATTTTTCATGCTGCCGTTGTTGGTTAACATCGTGCTAAAGCCGGTGGCAGCGGCAAGGCTTTCATACACCAGCATATTGGTTGTTTTGGATGAAAAGGCATCTATGCTGATACTCAGGCGTTCGTTCCAGAATGCAATATCCAATCCCGCATTTAACCTGGTAACGTTTTCCCATTGTAGAGCAGTATTGGCAATGCCATTGCGAACAAGCCCCTGCAGGCCCAGTAAATTTTGCGAACCATAGGTTTGGCGGCTGCTGAAATTTCCAATATCATCATTACCACTAATTCCATAGGTAGCCCGCAGCTTCAACAAATTGATAGCGGAATGAGCCATGAAGTTTTCTGAAGAAATTAACCAGGCAGCACTTAAAGAAGGCAATACCGGAAATTTATTTCCATTGATAGCTACCCCGTTTTTGGCCAGTTTACCAAAGCGTGAGGAGCCGTCCATCGCCACATTAAACGTAAGGAATAGTTTATTTTTAAATCCATAATCCGCATTGAAGTAAGTATTCATCCAGTTCCAGTCGCCGATACCTCCACCTACCTGGCGTAAAGCGGGTAAGCCGTTTTGAACACTGATCAGTTCATCGGTGGCTGAATTGAAACCTAACGCAAAATCCTGCTCTGCAGCATTCTTCTGGTAGCGCAGGCCTACACGGGCATTTAGTTTATGTGTACTTCCAAATCCTTTATTGTATTCGATCCGGGTATCATTGTAAAATGTAAATAACCGTTTTACCTGTGTACCCAACCGGTTGTTGGCAACCGCATTGCTCAATGTATCTTTAGAAATACCCACGCTTGGTACAAATATATTCTCTCTCACCTTATCATATACCACACCTAAAATGGTATTGGCACTCCAGTTTTTATTGATCTCGTATTTAAAACCAAATGAACCATAGAAACGGTAGTACTTATTATAGGCCAGCATTTTTTCTATAATAGTAGAAGGATTACTAAAGCCAAGTATATCCGTGCCGGCCAGGTTTGGACTTTCAACTCCTTCGCTGTTTACTTCATGATCGCTTAAAAAAGGCGATTTAATTAACGCTGCATAAACCGGGGAAGTCTTTTTGGCGATTCCCTGGTCTTTTAAACGCTGTTCATTATATGCGAAAGATAAATTGGTGTAACCGGTAAAGCGTTTGCTGAAATTAAATTCAGCGTTGAAACGCATGTTAAACCGGGTCATATCCGTTGTTTTTACAGTGCCCTGGCTTTTTGTATAGCCCATGCTCAACCCATAGGTTGCAATATTATCTCCACCCGTCACCTTCAGGAAATAATTGTTGGACATACTGTTTTCAAAAATCTTCTTTTGCCAGTCGGTATTAAAATGATAGCTGGTGTAATCAGCACTATTGATGTTGTCGTCCATGTAAGGCTGCGCAGCTATCTCGCTGCTGCTCATTCCCTGGCTTTGTAAAATTTCACTCAGGTAGGTGCGGTAGTCGCCAGCCTGCATTACCGGTAATGATTTGGGTGCGAAATTAAACCCGGTAAAGGCGCCAAAATCTATTTTGGTAGCCTGCTCTTTGGCACGGGCGGTTGTAATGATGATGGCTCCATTGGCTCCCTTGCTGCCATAAATGGAAGAAGCATCGCGTAATACGGTGATATTATCAATGTCTTTATTATCTATCAGCGCTAAAGGGTTAGTGTAATTATTGGCGATGATACTTTGACCATAATCATTGGCATCATAAAGCATATTATCAATGATGATGAGCGGTTTGTTGGTAGCATACAATGAGTTGTACCCCCTCAGCAAAAGATTGGCACCAGCACCCGGTGTGCCGGAGCGCCGGGTAGCAGTCAGTCCCGCGATTCTGCCCTGCAATATGGCGTCCGGTGTTTCTGATGAATTGAGCGACCAGCCTGCAACATTGTACTGCCCAACCGAGGCGGTTACATACTTCTTTGTTTGTTTGCCCATGGGCATGGTAACTACTTCACTAAATGACTCATGTGATTCATCCAGTAATGCAATATCAAAAGACTGACGGCCTTTTAATGGCACCTGCCTTTCGTTAAAACCTTCGCCGCTTATTAAAACGGTAGCGTCATAGGAAGGTACTTTTAATTTAAACTTTCCCGCTGAATCAGTAATGGTAGCGGAAAAGTTTTCTACCTGCAAGCGAACACCTGCGGCCGGTTTGCCGGTGGCAGCATCGGTTATTTTACCCGTTACAAAAACACCAGTGACCGGTTTCCTGGATACAATTACCGTATCATCAGCACTATTAGGTACCTGTGCATATACTGCCCCGGCGGCGAAAACAAACAGGATGGCAAAAATAACTTTCATCTTAAAAAATTTAAATGTATGATACCCACCTGTTACCGCTGTATAACCGGTTGTGCAGTTATATTGAATAGAAGGTGTATGCAGGATAATATTTTTATTTATTGTTGTAGGCATTGTTATGTGGTATGAAGTACTGAGCTGGTAATGGTTTAAAATACAGGTTCAAGCCGGATATAATCACACACCAACGCATTGGCAGCGGCCGTAGTACTGTTAGCGGCAGTTAAATAAATATCATAAACAGACTGGTATTTCGCCAGTGTAAATTCACCAATGTACACTTCGTTGTAATTATTGGCCGTAACTGAAGTATAGCCAAAGGTGGTTGACGTTGGTGTACCAATGCCCAGCTTTTGGTTGAATGCTGCCGTTTGAAAATCATTTACTGCTAACCAATAGGCCTTGTATTTGGTGCTATATACATTGCTGATCCGGTAATTGATATTGAATAATGCCAGGCCATGATTAAATACCAGCACATCATTAAAATCTTTACCGGTTATAGCATTGTACCTGTCGCGGAAATACGTATTGCCCCGCCTGTCTGCGCTGGTAGTTCTGTATTTTTCGGCCTCTATATAAAATTGTTTTATTTATCTCGTGGCTGCACATCCACTTTACCCATAATATAGATGTTACCATTACTTGTTTTGATCGTTTGTACAATGGATGCTTTTTCAACCGGTACCTTTACATTGAATTTCGATAACAGGGTGTCGGGCAAAGTTGCGTTGGTATACACCCCTTCCATCGCAAGGTCCTTTACTACACTCCAGTTTGACAGATCGGTAGTGCTATCTGCGGTGCCGGTAGCAAAATAAGGTTTAAACTTATCAACCTCCGTTGCCCAGGCCGCATCGTTCAACACGAAAAAAGAATACTCCCTGCTTTCGTCTCTCAGGTCGTACACATTGCGCCAGAACAAATTTGTTTGAATAGAATCAGTACCCGGCTGGTAAATCGGCTGACCGGTAACCGGGTTTACGCCAACCTGTACAGCATTGGCTGCATCAAACACTTTACGAAAAAGTGAAAGCATGTATGTTTTTTGCGCTGCAGGAATCGTTGAATTGTTTTGTAATGTCTCCCATGCATTGTCAAGAGCCGGCAGCATTTTATCAATTACCTGTAATGCCCCGTTTTTGGCATATTTATCCGCTTCGGTAATAGTGGCATCGTCTATGTTTTTCAGCAGCAGGTTATGGTATTTTCCGTTGAGCATTAAAATGCGGGTCTTTCCGGTAGCTGCGGTGGTAAAGTAAGACTGGTTGGCTATATGACTACCCACAAACTTACGCAGCCGGGCGGTATCATTTACAATAGAAGCATCCAGGCCGGCGAGTGCTGTATTGGTTGGTGCAAATACTGTAAAGGTTTTTGATGAACCAATTACCTTATCATAACCTGATTTGGTCAGCAATTCCGAAAATTTGCTGAGTGCTGTATTTGCACTGATTTGTTCAAACAGGTTTTGGGTAACTGCGGTATCTGTAACCGCATTGTGGTCATCCCACTTGTTACAACCTGTTACCATGGAAAATCCTGCAAATAGTACGATTAAGACTGTATTTATTTTATTACGCATCATTTCAAAATTATTAAGTCAAATGTTTTTTTCACACCTGGCGGCCAGCACAAATAAGCATAACCGGTGTGGTATAACTAAAGGAATATCTTGGTGCCATCGGGTTGAAACCTGGGCAATACCTGGTTTTCATCAATGGGTATAAAATGAATCATATCCAGGAAGTTATTGTTTTGGGTACCTGATAAGGGTGTTATCCGTATGGTCTGGCGTTGGGTGGTTTGAAAATCGTATACGCCTACCAATTTACCACAACGATTGGTGCCGGTATTTTCTGTATATCTTTTCCATCCGATGGCTTCCAGTTCTGCATCTGTTCCGGCGGGCCTCGAGTCAGTGAAGTTCATAGTACGTGGCAAAATATCACCATTTACCGAAACCTGGCATAGCATATTAGAACTACTGGACTGCTTGCTGGTAGCATAGCATACCCATATTTTGTACTTTCCTTTTACAATGGGCGGTGTAGTCATTTCCCACCATACCGGCCTGTTAGGCAATCCCATCGGCAACTGGTTACAATCATTAAAAACAGCAGTGTTGGTAATGCTGGAGCTGCTGCTGTAGCTATAAGTAAAAGTATTGGTACCGGCCAGTGGTCCCCATCCCCAGGTAATCTCTTTTAGCGGCTGATCCGATTCGGACTGGCGCGGGTAATTGAAACTTTGCTTTCTGTAGTAGGCTGGTAATTTTAATATTTCAGGAAAGGTAGAAACATCCCAAAACAAAGCGGTCGGCTTCCTGTATTTTACGCTAAAATGAGCGGCGGCGTCATGCCATACACCGTTGGTTGCGGCAATATCACTGGTAACCCGCTTTAATAATATCCCTTTTTCCAATATACCGTTAAATTCATTTTGATTCACGATTACATCCTGGTCTATTAACTGCACACTTATTACTTCCTGCGGTTGTAATGTTTGATGCGAAGGCGAGGTAATAATATCGCCCAGGAATTTAATACCGCCTAAAATATGATAGGCCACATACATATGCAGGCTATCGTTGGCCAATGTAGGGTTACCGGTTTTGGAATATTTTGCTTTTAATGCCGCATAACTGGTGATACCGCTATCAGCGAGAGCGGCATTGCTTTCCGCCAGTACCGTCATCCAGCGCTTTGTGGTATCTGGGTCAACGGTGTTTAGTAAATTGTAAAAGCCTGTTTCCTTAATCGCTTCCGAAAATATGGAATAAGCTGGTTTTGCTTCTAACTGTTTGGCAATGCTAAGCGCCGCAGGAACCAGCACGCTGTTTATTTGATGAATAATTCCGTTTCCAACTTTGATGTTTGATTTGGTGATGAGTGCCTGCCTGTTTATCAAATAACTTGATACGCCGCCATCATACCCAACCCCCGTTACCAGGTACTGGCCAAACATGGTAGGTACCGGTAGCTTTCCATCTTTGAAGGAAGCAGTGGTAATGGTATCGATCAATAAATGGAACTTGACCATATCCTTCAATACAGCTAAATCGGCTGCCGCTACATTGGCGGCACCTAATTTAGCGAGCCAGGTTTTTACACCTGTATTGGTTGGGGCAAAACAGGTATAGCCACCGTATGCATTTAAAAAGGCATCATTTTCAGTGCGAACCAATATTTGCCTGAATAAAGAAAATGAATCAGGATACAGATCAAGGTATCCTACAATATTTACATCCTCTGTAGTGGATATCTTAATCTCCTGTTTCTTACAACCCGGTATTGTGGCAATACCGAATACGAACAGCATTGCTACCAGGATGGATACTAAAAATTTCTTATTCATAGCAAGTAATTTAATTTGGTTAATTATTTATAAAATGGATTTTGTACCAACAGCTTATTAGTCTGCATTTCATACAAGTAAATCGGAAAGTAATGACTGTTTTTATCACGCAGTTTATTAAAAGCAGCCTGCTGCCTGTCGGACGGAATACTAACCGCCGCCATATTTAATAAATAGTTCAACTGCTGGTAATTATTGCGTTTGGCATTGCGCAATACATCGTACCAGCGTTTGCCTTCAAAAGCAAATTCACGCTGGCGCTCCTGCAGGATATATTGTTCCATGGAGGATTTGCTGGTAGAGTCCATCGTTCCGTTAAAGTCAAAAGCCTGTGCTCTTTCCCTGATGGTTTTTACCAGCCGGGAAGCTTCGAGCGGTTGATCTAACTGGTTGATGGCCTCTGCTTTCATTAATAAAATATCTGCATAGCGGTAAAAGATCCAGTGTGCAAAAGACTGGTCGGCTGAACGCAGGCCGCCCGCATTATTGGCACCCACGTATTTCCAGATAGTTAAATCAGATGCCCTAAGTGAAGTACCGTCTCCCCGAAGATCTACATTAGGTACTGCATTTACGGCATCTACGCCAAAAACCTCTTCCATTAAATGTGGCGCAGCACCCCAGCGGCGGGTACTTGCAACATGCATAAAATAAAAGGGATTTAATTTTTGTGCATCAAACTGTAATTCAAAAATACTTTCCGTGGAGTTCCCGTCATAATATAAGGCGTCGAATAAAGAAGTGCCTCCACCTATTAAACCAAACCTGTTTGAAGCAATAACTTTATTACATTCTGTTACGCACTCGTTGTATTTTTCCATCCACAGGTAAACATCCGCCAGTAAAGCATTTGCAGTAAAACGGGTTACACGTCCCTTATCTGTATTGATATTTCCATAGGTGAGTGGTAAAAAAGGTTCCGCTTTTTTCAAGTCACTTACGATCTGGTTTAGAACCGTATCGCTACCCGATTTAGGAATCGCTACAATGTTTTCATCGCTGATAGTGGCATCCAGTTTTAATGGTACATCCCTGAAACTGCGGGCCAGGTAAAAATACATCAGCGCCCTGATGGTTAGCGCCTCACCAACTGCCTGGTTTAGCTGATCCTTCGTAAATGTATTATCCTTTGTTAAAACACCCGGCGCCAGTTCAATAACCGTATTACAATAATTGATGGTCTGGTACAATAAACGCCAGTTGGTGTAGCTATTAGACGGCAGCATATTGATATTTACAATATCGAGCTCCTCTGCAACAGCCCTAAAGCCCGGCGCTACCATGTCGGCCCTGGCTTCTCCCCACATAAAAAACAATTCAGCCATCGACAGTTTATCCGTATTGGTATTGGTACCGGTGTAAAGCATAGAAGCATAAATGCCGGTGACAGCAGCGGCTACCTGCTCCTTTGTTTGCCAGAATTCTTCTCTTACGATGCCATCCTGGGGTTTAAGGTCGAGCCATTTTTTACAAGACGAAAAGCTTGTGATGGCGGCGATCAGCAAAGTGAATTTTAACAGATGTTTCATTATATCTACAATCTTTAAATTAGTTAATGTATGCCTGGTTGATACGCCAGCGCATATTCATTTAGTGTTATCAGAAACCTGCCACCAGGCCGATCGTGATTGTTTTCGAAGGCGGAGTCATTGAATAATCGTACGCAATTCTGAATGGATCAGAACCGGATGCACTTACTTCAGGGTCCTGCCCCGTATAGTTGGTCAATGTAAATATGTTTTCTGCCGTGATGTAGGCACTCAATGTTTTCATCTTATATTTCGATATTACTTTTTTACCAAAACTATATCGTGCCGTGATAGAGCGGAACCGGAGAAAAGATGCATCTTCTACGTAGCGGTCGCTGCCCAGCCAGTTGTAACCACCACCAATGATGGCTCGCGGAATATCAGTAACATCTCCCTCTTTGCGCCAGCGGCGAAGGGTAGCCGTGCTCTGGTTATCAAAAAGGTACATATTGCTGGTATTTATTTTAGTACCATTGATGATATCATACCCGTACCTGAAATTGAAATAGGTAGAAATTTTGAGATTGTTTTTAATGGTTACAGACGGGCCAAAACCGCCTGACAATTTTGGATTACTGTTGCCGAGGTACACTACATCCATGTAGTTAATATTTCCATCATGATTGATGTCTTCGTAGATCGCATCACCCGGTTGAAAAGTATAATCAATGTTGGGATAATTAAAGCGCATATACACCACCTGCCCGTTTGGCCCTACGATTGGTTTACCACTATTGCTTTGGGCAACGGTAGCGGCTTTATCGGTATAAACACCTTTAAACTTGTACCCGTAAAAAGAACCGAAAGGATTATCCACCTGGAGTAGCCGCAGGTATTCACCCAGCCTGGTAACATCTCCCCTGCTGCTGGGGTAATATTCAGAAATTTCACGGATGATATTTTCGTTGTGCGAAATATTGAAATCAAATCCTACAGTCAGGTTTTTTGTTTTATAAGGAGTAGTCCATACAGCTACTTCCCAGCCCTGGTTATCCAATGTACCAACGTTGAGGTTTACACTGCTATAACCGGTATAAGATGCAATCTGCAATCCATCAAAGTATAGATCTTTGGTACGGTTGCGGTAAAATTCAACATCCGTGCGTATCCTGCCTTTAAACAGGGATAAATTACCACCCAGGTTGGTTCCGTTAATGGTTTGCCAGCGGAGGTTTTTAAGTTCCATGGTGGAAGGAAACACACCACTTTGACCCTGGTAACTCCATCCATAGGTAGCATACCGGTTATAAAAAGTATAATCATAGCGGGGAGCTTCGCCACTTTGGCCATAACTTGCCCGAAGACTGAGGTCATCAATTGACTTTACTTTATTCAGAAATTTTTCTGCCGATACCCGCCACCTGGCAGAAACAGAAGGAAACAATCCGTATTTGTAATTAGGGCCAAAACGTGAATTACCATCACCCCTCAGCGATCCATTGATGATGTATTTATCATTATAATCATATTGGGCGCTAATAACTGCACCTACACTACGGGTTTGCGATACATTGGACACCGCCCTCAGTTCTTCATTTTGAGTTCTGGCAGCATTAGACGGATCTACCAATAATGAAGAAGCAGTATTGGAAGTCATCGTTTCCTGGCTTACTGCTTTAAAATCATTGGTAAGGATACTTAAAAAAGATTTGATAGAATGCTTCTCATTTTTCAGTGTGGGCGAATACTCCAGGTTGATTTTTGTGGCAACCCCAAACAGGTCAATATCGCCATCATATGCCCTGTTCACCACTGTTTCGGTGTTGGGGCGGCCGGTAGCGATCTGTGGTAAAAAGCTTTTGTTCTTTGTATTGTTGATATCAAACTGTACATCAAAAGTGGCCTTTAACACCTTGGGTAAAATATCATAGCTCATTTGAAAACGAGGCACTACCCTTTCTCCGTTTACCGTATATTTTGCCTGTGTGACCATGGCTGCCGGGTTGTAAATACGGGTGTAAGAACCCTGCACGTTGGAAACCGGTGAAAAATAGTTGGGAGATAAATTGCCTAACTCATCGTATTCAAATACACTCATATTGGGCATTTTGATGTACGCAACCCCCCGGATAGCACCGTCCCTGGCATTTAAATAGTTACGGCTTTGATCGGTATGCGTATAGGCGATACTGGTGAAAATCTTTATTTTTTCCGAAATATTATAATCCAGGTTGATACGGGTATTCATGCGTTTCAAACCGGTACCGAGCGTAGTACCTACCTGGTCAAAATACCCAACCGATGCAAAGTAGCGGGCTTTTTCGCCTCCCCCATTCATACTGATGGTATGGTCCTGTAACTTACCTGTTCTTGATATCGCATCTATCCAGTTGGTATTGTTGCTGTAATTATTATACCAGTATGGATCATTTGGATCGTAATTAAATTCACGAACAGCCGAGCCTAAAGGGGTACCGATGCGATTCATAAAAGCTTCCGGTATTAACGTGGAATACTGGTCACCATTGAGTAGCGGTATTGGTTTTGGCAAGTAGGAAGCCGAGCCTTTAAATGTATAGGTAATAACCGGTTTGCCGATACTACCCCGTTTGGTAGTGATTACCAACACACCGTTTGCGGCTCTTGAACCCCATACTGCCGTAGCAGCCGCATCTTTTAATACCGTGATATCCTTAATATCAGCCGGTGAAATATTTAATAACTGGGCATAGCCTTGTTCGTCGGCTGTACCAAAATTAAAATCGCCCGGTATCTCTGTTTCATATGGCATACCGTCTACTACAATTAAGGGGGTACCCGTACTGCTGATAGAAGAAATACCCCTTATGCGGATATTCATCGCCGCACCGGGATCGCCACTGGTAGCTGTAATATCCACACCGGCCAGCCTACCCTGCAAGGCCTGGTCAATACTGGCAGCTGGTAATTCTTCCAGTTCTTTGGCACTTATCCTGGAAGCAGCAATGGTGGAGCTTCTTTCCCTGATATTCATCATTCCGTTATCAGTAGACCGGGAAGAAGTGATAAAAACTTCATCAATTGAAGAGGTTTCATCTTCCATTTGAAAGTTAATATTGCTACGCCCGTTAATGTTTTGAGCAATTGTTTTATAACCGATATAAGAAATGTTGATCTTATTTTTTGGATTGGTTATTTTCAATACAAAGTTACCTTCAATATCAGTGGAGGTACCTTTAATAATTCGTTTGTCTGCGTCAATTTCTGTAACAGATACACCTGATATCGGGTCTTTGCTTTTTTTGTCAACAATTTTACCCTTTACCACAGTTGAACCGGCCGGAGCCTGGGCAACAGAATGGAGTACGCATAATACGCAAAGTGCAAGTACACCCACGATTGATTTTATAAATTTCATCATACCAGTTAGTATTATAATAAAGGGTTAGTCAGTATATTTCAAATAATTATTGATCAGGTGAACCACAAAGCGATTGCCCAGGTAATTACTGTTTGGTAATATGATACTTGCCTGGCGGTTATTCATGTCAGTAAGTGTCATCGCTCCCGGCACAGTATTGTTGACGAATATGCTGGTAGGATCGCCGTTATTATTTTTAAACAGGGTTTCAAATGAACCGCTTTCCACGCCGTCGGTAGCCACTGATTTTTTATTAAGAATATGGTAATAAATAAACTTCGATACCAAATCTTTATCGGCCGCACTGGTAGGTTTAAAATTAGGAACCTTGTTGGGAGCGGTGCCGGTTCCGGGCAGCAGGCCGGCATTAACCGCGGCTTTGATGGCATTGTTATCCGGAATAAAAAAAGTATAAAATGTTCCGCCGGCTACATTTAATATTTCATCGGTACCCGCAATATAAGCGGTAGAATTACTTAAATATTGCCAAAACGAATTGAATGGAGATGTTGTTGCAGCGCCTATTTTTTTAATGTAGGTACCATGGGTGAAATTGCTAAAGTCCATAATACTGTCAATGTAATGAACAGAACCATTTTTGGCAGTTTTGGTAGCTGACTTATTTATCATGGAATTGTTATACAAATTACCTGAAGCAAATACTTTATTGTTATCATAGCGGACAAACTCGCCTCCATAAGACATCGCAACACCTGACCCGGAAAGACTGGTAATATCAACACCCGGTATAACATGCAGATTTAGTACTCTTAACAAACGAACCAATGCCGAGGAACCTGTTAATGCAGTGCCACCGGCAGGCGGTATATAGCGCCATTGAAAATTGGGGTTATTGTCAACAGTGGGATCAGAAAAATAACCGGCTGCATTTAAAGCGCTGTTGGTAACAAGGAATAGCGTGTATTTCTGACTAACATTTGAAATCTGGAATTTCAATTCCTGGTTAAGCAAACTGGTCATCATGGTATACCTGGGATCCAGGTATGCTTTTCCATATACGCTACTGAATACATTGGCTTCCTGCACTTTATTGGTACCATAAAAAATACCATTGCTCAGGATTTTTTTATCAGTAACATTTGAAAGCGCATCGAAGCGGGCTTCTTCTCCCAAATAATTATAGGTGGATTTGAATTTACTGGGCCATACTGCTGTTTGCCATAAATGCGCATTTACAAAATCGTAAATGATGCCAATTGGTATGGCATCCAGTCTGGCAAAATGCTCCAGCAAAACTGAATTAACATAGTTTAATAATGCTGCATTGGTAGGTGCAAACATACTGTATGTGTTTGCCTGCCCGTCATTATCCTGCAGCTTCATGAAATTTTCATTGTTGGGCGAAAATGCAAGAGCGGAATTAAATATTTTGGTATATATCTGCGATGCACCACCGTTTACATTCCGGTACTTTTCTGTTGCCAATTGATTCAACGCAAATTGCACCAGGTATTTATCAAACAGCTTTTTAAATTCGCTGTAATTTGGATTACCGGCAAGGTATTCATCCAACCCGGGCAGTGCAGTAATCACTTTGTTTATTACATGTATCACGCCATTTTCTGCCGCGATGTCTTTTTCTGTAACAACTGCATCCACTACATTAAAACCGGTATAGGGAGTGTTTGGATAAAAATAATTATAGTCAGCAGCAGTAAGCCCTTTGCTTGACATAAAGTTGTCTACAAAATAAGGGATGTACTTATTGTTATTATCTGCATCTACAAAAAACGTAGCACCGTTATTATTACGGTTACTTGCAATAATCTTAATTGGTCTTCCGGCTGTATCCACTCCATCATACACACCTCTGTAATTAGCGGTACGCCGCTTGAAGGCACCATTGGCTACCCAACCGGTATTAGCCTGGTAATCGCCAATGCGCTCTTTCTTAAATGCATTGTATACAAGACAATAGGTTACTATTTTACGGCAGGCATTGCTATCCAACTGGTCGGTACCTGAAATATTGTTTTCTTTAAAATACACCGTGAAGGCAGAATCATGTGGTGCAAAAAAAGTCCAGTAACCGGCTGCACCTAAAATGCTTTTGTAACCGGCTTTGTCAATGACAGCGAGCAGGCTTTTAAAATTCCCCTTGGCTGCGAGTTGTTGGTAGATTGGTGGTTCAAGCGAAGCCGGGCGGCCATAGTACTCATCATAAGCTTTCTTGCGGCAGTTAACCATAAACAGCATCAGCGTTAACAGCAGCAGAACCGTTTGTAATTTTTTATTCATAATGTATATAGATAATTAAATTCAATGGTAATAAGCAGTCGTAAGGTGTATTGCAGGAACAATACCCTCATATTATAAAAACGAACTTTAGTTAGTTAGCAAGGGCGGTGAAACTTTTTCACACAGCTCACAATAAACCTACCCTTATTGAAAAAAGTAGTTTTAAAATAATCTGAAATAATAACCGGATTGTAGTATGGAATTAAAATAGTTGTGTGGGAATAATTTTTAGCAAGCATAGCAATTAAGATTTGTTTTGGTTTAGCAAAATAACGTCGACAACGACTTTTAAAATCTGGTCTTATCGGGGCTGTGTTAAGATTAACTCCAAATCCGGTATAAAAGTATTGCAACAGGCAAAAAAAACCATCCTGACCTATCCTGAATTTATCAAATATATTCAGGATAGGTCAGGATGAGTATTTCCTGTTCCTTGTTGCCAGGGTGTCTCCGGCAGCCAAAGCCAGGCAGACTTTATATCCGGTATAATGTTGCACGATTAAAAAAAATGTTAGAAAATTCACAGGCTTTGAGCATTCAATTAACCTGTACCAACGCCTGTTTCGCCGGTTCATTCCCAGTTCGCGGGTTTCCTTGTTAAATGATTAAATAACACTACCCGTGCAGTAATCCGTGAATAAATATTTTTGACCGATAACTATAGCTTCTACCAAACAAGCTATGACGGAACCATTAAAAATATATTGCATTAAGCGAATCCTTCTTCAATTGCAACCAAAATGGTCTGACGTTGATTTATATTATTGATACTATTAGAAAGTGTAAAGAAAATGATCAGACAAAGACGCTGACCGGTGAGGGCTTATCAACACTCTACATTGTAACCGCCTGGTTTCTGCCATAAAATTTCAATTCGATAATGTCGTTGGGGAGCGCTTTTTTGTTCCATGCCTTGTGAATGGACAAGGCCGTTCCTACCGCAGTTGCCTGCGCCATGGAAGCTGCAAATATTTCTATCTCCGGGAAAAATGAAGCCAGCAAATTCATGTAGATAGCGTTTTTACTAAAACCGCCATCCACGAAAATCCGCCTGGTTGACGAACCGTCAATTACCAGTTTGGTAGAGAAGCATTGCTGAACAACGATATCCAATATGAGCTGGTGGTATGCTTCCGTATCTGTTTTATACTTCGACAGATCTCTTTTCGGAAAAGCGGATTCCTTTAAATTTATGACATCATTTTGAGCGGATAATCCTTTTTTCAGCTTGTTGAAAATGTCGGCATCATATGGAACACTCCTGTAGCGGATGGTATTCTGTTTAAAATACTCCGCTATTCTCTTTACCTGTTGCTCATGCTCGTAGCCGGCAAATAACCGGGAAGCTTTTACAGGTTTTCCTTCGTATGTCATGTAACAGAGACAGTCATTTTCAAGGTCTTTGTCTGTAAGCGGCGTAGGGTTGAAGGGGTTCATGCTGATACACCAGGTGCCGGTAGATATTAAGATAAAAGGTTCGTGAAAATTAACGAGGTATGGTATCAGTGCCGCCGAGCTATCATGCAGCCCGATACCAACCGAATAATTTCTGCCGGGGAAAGCTGCCGGCAATACTTCATTACCGGGTAAAATGGGCGCCAGTTTTTCGAGTATTCCTTCCTGCGTCACCCACCGGTGATAACCGTTTTCATAAAAATCCCACAGGTTGGTATGGCACCCAATGCTGGTGATATCCGAGCAGGGAATACCGCTAATGAGGTAACTCAGGTATTGCGGTAAATGCAATGCATATTTGATTTTTTGAAACAGTTCAGTCCGTTCCTTTTTGATACGGTACAACTGCATCCCTGAATTGAGGCTACCCAAAACAGGCGAAGCAGTTACGTGCGCAAACAGTTGTTCTCCACCATAGGTTTCATAAAATTGTTTACTCAGTTCCGCAGGATATTTTTTAAGATAGTTGTATAACGGCGTAAGCGGATTACCCTGTTCATCGATGTATACGAAACTGGCGCCATAAGTAGAAAAATTGATGGCCCGGATGCTGAATTCCTTCATCCGGAAAACCTCTCTTAATGAATCAAACACGCTCAGGCGAAGACTTTCGAGGTTTTCGCAGGTATCCCCATCTTCATCTACGGTTTCTATAAACTTCGCCGTTTTTTCATACACAATTTTGTACTGCCTGTCAAACAGAAATAATTTCTTATTGGTTTTACCCACATCAAAAATCGCTATAACAGGTTTGGCTGCCATGGTTTATTTACTTTGCTACACTCTTGCTAAGAGTGAATGATCTTTTTTTATTACTTTTTTAATAAAGTAGACTTTGATTGTGGCGGACTCGGGTGACCTCAGCCCTTCCTCCTCTCCAAAAGAGAGGAGGCGGTGCTTTATACCATTTTAAAACATTTTATCTTCCATATCTGCCTTAACGCTTTAATGAACATAATACGATCATTCTGCAATAATCAAACATCTATTCCATTACAAATACTGCTGCCTTGTCCCCCTTTAGGGGATAGGGGCGGATGGTTTTCTACAATCCCGTCGCCACCGTTGCCTGTCCTCTTTCCTTTATCAACTGCTCCCTTACTTTTAGTGACCTGAAAACCTCTAATGGCTTCAATGCCCCACCTGTTCTCATTCTTGCTTCGGCTACCAGCGGACGTACATCCGTTCTGTAAGCAGTTTGTAAAATTTCCTGCGCAGTTACTACGTCATTTATTCCCTGTGCTTCTTTCAGTGCCTGCGTATCTACGATCAGCGCCTGCGTGTAGGCGATCATGATCGCTTCTATAGATTGTAATAGATCTTCCAGCGGATCCTTTACATTGTGGCTGGCATCAATCATCCATGCAAGGTCGCTGGCATGTTTCATCCCTTTTGCATCCATGCCTTCTACCAGTTCATTAAAAATTAAAAACAACTGGTAAGGATTAATACTGCCTACTGTTAAATCATCATCGCCATATTTACTGTCGTTGAAATGAAAACCGGCCAGTTTATTTTCCATCATCAATAAAGAAACGATCTGTTCAATATTGGCATTGGGCAAATGATGGCCAAGGTCAACCAGGGTATACGCCTGCGGCCCCAGTTTGGAAGTATACAAATAAGATTGTCCCCAATCGCCCACTGTTGTGGAATAAAAGTTGGGCTCATACGCTTTGTACTCAACGAATATCTTCCAGTCGGCCGGTAAGGCGGCATAAATTTCCTGCAAACTTTCGTAAGTATTTTGCCAGGCCTTCCTGAAATTTAGCTGCCCGGGGAAACAGGATCCGTCTGCCAGCCATACGGTCAGGGCTTTTGAGCCCAGTGCATCTCCCTGTTTGATTACTTCAATATTGTGTTCAATAGCTTGTTTGCGTACTGCTTTATCCATATGTTGCAATGAGCCAAATTTATAGCTGCGTTCCTGTCCCGACTGGTCCTGGAATGTATTGGAATTTACCGCATCAAATTTTAAATCATGCATGGCTGCCAGATTCTTTATTTCATCCGCATTGGATGGAATATCCCAGGGAATATGCAGTGAGATGGCACCACTGGATTGATTGAGTGCATGCAGTAAACCAATATCCTCGATTTTCTGTTCAAGATTTCCCGGTTCGCCACCACCGCTGAAACGGCCAAACCTGGTGCCGCCTGTACCCAATGCCCAACTGGGAATGGCCACCTGGAAATCGACCAGTTTTTGTATGAGGGCTTCCACATTATTAATGCCCTGGGCTATATAATCGTAGCTGCGTTTATGTGTTGCAAGATTGCTGTTATTGCTGTCGTCAATCAATCGTTTATTCAGTAACATAATCGTAATTTTTTATGGAGAATTGAAATTGTAATTTAAGGTAAATAAAAGACTTCTGTTAATGGCATGCTAACCGGCGAATTATCTTCATTCGACTCCATGATATCCTTCATATAAGCCCACCATTTTTGCATTACCGGGCTATCCGGCAGGTTATCCAGCGACTTGATACTTTCGGCTTTTAATACGCCAAATAAACTGTTGGTGGTTTCATCCAAAAAAATAGAATAGTCGCTGATGCCTGACGCTTTCAACAACTGCTGCAAATCGGGCCACAATTCGTCGTGGCGTTTTTTATACTCTTCTTCGTGGCCCTTGTGAAGCTGCATTTTGAAAGCTAGGCGATGTACATAAAGTTGATTGGGGTTATTGCCGGGAGTTAGATCTTCACCGGTTTTTTTTTCGCCATTCATACAGAAAAATATTTTAGTTATTGACGGGGATAAAAATAAAAGGTTGACAGATTAGAAAATCATCAACCCTGACGATTACGTCTATGCTATTGTATATGAGAAAACTTTTATCTTACAAATGCCATTGCAACCCCTCCGTCTACGTTCAAAATATTGCCGGTTGATTTATTCAATAATCCGCCTGCCAATGCAAAACATGCGTTGGCAATATCTTCCGGTAAAATCATTTCATTTAATAAAGTCCGTTTGGCATAATAAGCCGGTAACTCCGCTACCGTTATTCCATAGGCTTTGGCACGCCCTTCGGCCCATCCGCCTGCCCATATGTTTGAATCGGCAATGACCGCATCGGGATTAACCGTATTTACCCTTATTTTATCACCGCCAACCTCAGCCGCCATCAACCTGGTAAGGTGTGCCTGTGCTGCTTTTGCTGAACCATAGCCTGCATTGTTAGGGCCGGCAACTACTGAATTTTTGGAAACAATATTGATCACATCGCCACCAATGCCCTGCTTACGCATCACTGCTACGCCTGCCTGCGAAACGAGGAATTGTCCTTTCACCAAAATGTCGTATAATTTATCCCAGTCGCCGATCGTGTGGTCTGCGATTGATTTTGAAATACTGATGCCCGCATTGTTTACAATGATGTCTACCCCTCCAAAAGCAAGGGCTGCGCCTTCCATGGCTGTATTGATCGTGTCGAGGTTGGTAACATCCAGTATTACTGCCGCAGCGGTATCCTTACCGTATAATTTAGTGAACTCTGCGGTGGCTGCCTCTAAGCGCTCTTCATTGATATCATTGATGATTACACAAGCGCCTTCATCCGCGAATTTTTTTGCAATTGCTTTTCCAATTCCACCTGCACTGCCCGTTACCAATGCTATGCGGCCGCTGAGTGCTTTCGGCTTTGGCATCCTTTGTAATTTGGCTTCTTCCAGTAACCAGTATTCTATATTGAATGCTTCCTGCCTTGGTAAAGAAGTGTATTCAGAAATTGCCTCTGCTCCCTTCATTACGTTGATGGCATTGATATAAAATTCAGCGGCAACCCTTGCGGTTTGTTTGTCTTTTGCAAAGGTGAACATACCTACGCCAGGGTACAGTAATACCACCGGGTTGGCATCCCGTATAGCAGGACTGTTTGGATGTTTGCAACCATCGTAATAAGCTGCATACATTTTACGGTAAGCATCAAATTCGGGTGCCAGCTTTTCTTTTATGGCGTTTGTATCAGTGAGGTCGTCGGCTGCAGCGAGTGGTAAAACCAGGGGGCTGATCTTGGTGCGCAAAAAGTGATCCGGGCAACTTGTTCCCAATGGAGCGAGCCTGGAAAGGTCGTTGGAATTGATGAATTGCAATACGCGGTCATCATCGGTAAAATGACCAACGGCCCCCCTGCCCCCCGAAGGGGGGTTCAAAGAAGCATCTGCATTTGAACAAAAGCCTCTAAGTATTGGTGCTAATTGTGCAGCCTGCTTCAGCCTTTCTTCCTTAGATAAAGATGTTAATTTTTGCCCGCCAAACACTTCGCCTTTTTTGCCATAATTTTCTTCCAGGTATTCCGCACAGCGCTCTACTACTTCCAGGGTATTGAGGTAACTTTCATACGCCGTATCGCCCCAGGTAAATAACCCGTGAGAGCCAAGCATGATGCCACGAATACCGGGATTTTCATCGAGGCATTGTTTCAACATTAGCCCCAGTTCAAAACCCGGCTTTTGCCATTTTACCCAACCAATGGTACCACCGAATAATTCTTTGGTGATTTTTTCACCATCCTTTGCAGCAGCAATTGCAATGGCTGCGTCGGGGTGTAAATGATCAATGTGTTTGAATGGAAGAAATCCATGTAAAGGGGTATCAATAGAAGGCGCTTTAGATGCCAGGTCGTAAATGCAATGATTGAACAATTCCACCATTTCATCTTCAAACGCTAACCCGCGGTATACATTTTTTAAACTGCGTAAACGATCTACATACAAAGCAGCCAGACCGCTTTTTTTCAATGTACCGATATCACCGCCGGAACCTTTGACCCACATCACTTCTGTTTCTTCCCCGGTTAAAGGATCTTTCGCCATCGCCTTGCACGAAGTGTTTCCTCCCCCATAATTGGTTAACCTTAAATCGGCTCCCAATAAATTTGAGCGATAAATTAATAAGGCAACTTCATCACCCGCCAACTCAGCGGCTTTGCTTTCGTCCCACAGGTAGCTAACGTGTTTGAAATCGGCACCCCCATCCCCTAAAGGGGAGTTAGTCGCCGGGCTTTCCAATGTAGTAGTTGCAACATTATTCTCTTCTGAGGTATTTGTGTTCTTGTCCATAACTATATTTTTAAAAAATTTATTATTTTATTTATATGGTGCTGTTTCTTTCCCCCTTTAGGGCATGGGGGTGGATTTATTTTATTGAATTACCATACCCAACAATCAGTATTGAAAGGATGATGGTTGCAATACCGAGAATGATGGTGCGGGTTGTCTTTTTACTTACGCCTTTCCATTCGTTTAAAACCAGTCCCCACATATTCGCAATTAAAATGATAAACGACATGTGTAATATCCATGAACTGGCGCCATTACCCAGTTTGCTTTCGCCCATACCATAAAAGAAAAACTGCAGGAACCACATGGTACCACCCAATGCACAAAGCAGGTAATTTTTTAACAGGGGTGTTTTTTGATTGGTATAATCGCCAAAGGTTTTATTGCGGAAATTTAAAATGATACACCATATCAGATTAGTGGTCAATCCGCCCCATAGAATTACTACGAAGATTACATTGTTACGAAACAGGAATTCGCCTTCGCCGGGATTTGCAGCCTTCCAGATATCGTTGGCAACAATACCGAGACTGGTACCTGCTTCAATACCAAAACTAAAACAGGCGCTTAATACACCCGAAATGATCGCTACTACAAGGCCTAATCCAATTTTAAATTCACTGCCGGATGCATCTATATGCGACTTTTTTAAAATATTGTCGCCCTGTGCGCTGTTGTCGATATTCAAATGAAGGACTTCCTCATCATATTTGATCAAATCCTTGTCCTTCATTGCGCCTGCTTTACCGCAAATAATAATTCCTACCACGCATACCGCAAGGCCCAGGATGACCATCAAACCCCAGGGAGTGCCAAATAAATCTGCAATGGTATCTTTACCGGCAGTGGGCGTAAAATAATAGTAGATAGATGGAATGATGGCTCCGAATACGGAACACAACCCAAGTATAATAGAACTTCCCAGCGATACTCCAAGGTACCTTACCCCCAAACCATAGGTAAGTCCGCCAATACCCCATAGCAACCCCATAATATAAGTTGCCACCAGGGCACTGCCACTGGCGTTCCTGATGATGTCCATGAAACCTGGAATGGTAAGATATGCTGCCAGCGGAGGCACGATCAGCCAGGAGAAGAGCCCCCCCACGATCCAGAAACTTTCCCAATGCCAGCCCTTTACTTTTTTGTAAGGAAGATAAAAACTACCAGATGCAAAACCACCTAGAAAATGAAAAATAACTCCGAGAATAACACCCATTGGGAAAATGTTTTTAAATATAAACAAGCAATAAGGACATGAAGATAAATATAGCTATATGCTTACCTGTCATGAACTGTCATGGTTTTTACATATTTGTCAGAAAAGCCTTTGCATCCGGTAAAAAACCAGGTGCCAGGCAAGGCGGCTTTAGGAATTAATTTTCCGGTTGCTGTTGCTTTTAATAAAGCTGGCTCCAACCCAGCCTAAAAAAGAAATTGAAAAAATGTGAATTATGTAATTTTTTTTTTGAATTATGTAATACGCATCTGCGATGTTTTGCTGATCTTTGATAAAACCACAAAGTGTCTTTAGCAAGAAGAAAAATATCAACAACCGATGTTGTTGGTGATATTTACTTATCCAAACTATCTTTTTTAAAATTCCTATTCCATGTATTCCTTGCTATACCCTTACTTGTACTAGGGAAAATATTAACATTTTTAATACCAACAAACCAACCTGGTAAAAAAATACACAGGTACCTCCGGGAATTAATCCCGGGAACAGGTATTGGCAATTTTTACCAGGAAGATAAAGAATGCAGCCATGCAAAAACAACTGCTAAAATGCAGTATTGCCGGTAATATCACCCTATGTAAAAAGCCTTTTTATAATATTCGCTTTTTTGGGACAACTTTTTTGAAAACCAGTTACCAATGCGGGTATTATTTCGACTTATTAAAAACCATTATTTCATTAAACCCGTTCATACACTTTAAAACTACCCTTTATGACAACAAGAAAATTCGCCCCGCTCTGTATTGCCCTTTTGATATTTATTTCCTGTAAGAAAGAGGAAAAAATTCCCGTTACAAAAGTTGTAGAATTCCCCTCCACGAATTATCTGACATTAGGTAGTTTCGATACGGTAGGGAAACCAAGTTATTTAATATCCCCGAGAGATGGTATGTCATCTCCCCTGCTTACATACATTAATAATACAATTAAAGACAAAGTAGATTTAAGAACTACCCATCCGGAATTGTTTACAACCAGTGCCATTGCTGATATTGTGATAGCGAAGACATCGGATGTGTTTATCACTTTTGTGTCCCAGGGTGGTGGATTTACCAGCGCCTTCGCTTTTTACACTTACCCCACGGGGAAGCCACCCGTAAATGCATTAGACATAAAGACAATGACCTATGTTTTCGCAAATTCAGGGAATAAAACGCCCTTACAACGTGGCGATAAGGTTAAAATCGGAAGATTCGACTCCTCCACTTCGATTGGGTTCGTAGTAATGCAAAAAGCCTGGGACCTTACAACCAGAAGACTCAATAACAAGGTAGTACACTTCCTTACAGACGATGTTTTAAACCCTGAAATTGATTCCAGTTTGAGAAAGCATGCCGTGCTGGTTAATTATGCTCCTGAAAACAAAGTGATCGTTGCATTTGAGGATCTTGACAGAACTGCACGGGACTGTGATCACGATTTTAATGATGTGGTATTTTATTGCACCGTTAAACAACTCTAAGTTTAAATAAAAGCTTAAAATACTTTTTTAACACTATACCCGTATTATTATTATTTTCTATGGGGTTATAGTAAGCAAATGCCGTTATACGTCTGAATAGATTACCTTTCAGATGTATAACGGCATTCCTGATTTTTGAATAGCACAACACATCATTTGCACGCTCTCTAACCCAGGCCTGTCTCAAAATCGATTTGTTTACTTTACTCATTGTGGTTATCCTGTACGGCATACTTTCACCAAACGCCCTGGCCTGCAGGCATTTTGATTTCAGTCGTATATAGTGTGTTGTTATAATTATTTTGCTTTTATTTTAATAATGACTTGTGATAACATTGAACAACTAAGGCTCACATCATCTGTTTGGTTTTCATTCATACTACCTATGTAAAATTCCGATCAAATAAATTTATACCTAATGTTGCTATTACAAGGGCGCCTGTGCTTTTCTATCCCCCTTTTCATTTAGCGTTCAAGTGTATTGTTATCCTCAAATTCAATCCCCTGGTAATAAATGTAAATAAGCAATTAACAATCATCCAAAACCTTGTCGCATTTTACTCCCGGAATGTCTTTTCCACACAGTATTCATATTAAAATGGCGTTGTAGATTTGTATTATTCAGATAAATTATCAAGCTATGGCAAAAACAACAAAAACCATCAAAGCAACATCGGTGGATGAGTACATCGCAGGTTTTCCAAAAGACATCCAACAGATGCTTCAGGCCATAAGAGCAACAATCAAAAAAGCAGTACCGGAAGCTGCCGAGACTATTAAGTATGACATCCCCACCTTTACCCAGAACGGTAATTTAGTGAGTTTTGGAGCCTGGAAAAACCATATCGGATTTTATCCCGCACCAAGAGAAGTGGAAGCATTTAAAACAGCACTCTCAACTTATAACGGAACAAAAAGCACTGTGCAGTTTCCATTAAACAAGCCGCTTCCCTTGGCCCTAATCAGCAAAATGGTAAAATACAGGGTGGAGAAGAATTTGGAAAAAGCGAAAGCAAAAAACTGATAGACCGTCCAACGATCCGGGCATTTGAGAGAAACTACAAACCGCTAACTATATAATATTCGCAGAGCCCAATATCTCCTGCTGGTGCCTCCAATCTTTGGTGGCTGATTATTCCTTCCAGTTAAACCGGCACAATACCACAGAACTATTTCCTAAAACCATCACATCAATTTCCCCTAAAAACCATACCCATATTTTAGCGGCAATTATGTTGCATAGGCGCATACATTCCATTTCCGTGACAACAAATATCATCTTGCTTTGACTATTATTGCCGACTTTTGAAAGAAAATCCAATGAGCAACATAATTGAAACATCAAAAGCATTTCTGCCTCTAGAAAGTGTTGAATATGCAGGCGGTTCTGTGGTAAGTAAAACCATTGTAAAGAAGCCTGGAGGCAATATCACTTTATTTGCTTTTGACAGGGGTGAAGGATTAGCGGAACATAGTTCGCCATACGAAGCGCTCGTTCAATTGTTAGACGGCAAAGCTGAAATTATCATTGGAGGAACTTCATACAACCTGGAAACCGGGCAGAGTATTATTCTCCCTGCAAACATTCCTCACTCACTTAAAGCAAATGAGCAATTTAAAATGATGCTGACAATGATCAAAGACTGATACGTTTTCATACCAGTTAATTGCCATATCAACCCTTTCATCGCGAATCTAAAACGCCAGACTACAGTTAAAAAACAACTAGCTTTTACTTTGCCGCCATTTAAATAAAATGGCTACCAGGCATGATTATTTTCCATACTTTTAAGAGTAAAAACAACCAATGAAAGATTTATCCCGCCGTACATTTTTGCAAAATTTAGGCATTGGTATTGGTGCCACCACCGTTGCTGCATCCCTTCCGTCTTTTATCAATCCGAATAAAACAAAAGCTAAAAATCATGATGGGAAAAAGCTCAATATTGCGCTCTGTGGTTTAGGTCGCTATGCAGGTTACCTGGCTTACGGACTGGAGACCTCACAATATTGCCGGCTAGCGGGTATTGTAACGGGCACACCGGCCAAAGCAGCAGAATGGAAAAAGAAATACAATATCCCTGGAAAAAACATTTACGATTACGCCCATTTTGATGAGATTGTAAATAACAACAGCATTGATTTGGTGTATATCGTTTTGCCAAATTCCATGCATAAAGAGTTTACCATCCGGGCTGCAAAAGCCGGCAAACATGTTATTGTTGAAAAGCCTATGGCGATTACAGTAGCTGATTGTACGGAAATGATTGACGCCTGCAAAAAAGCGGGTGTACAACTAGCCGTCGGCTATCGCTTGCACTACGAACCCTACCACCAGGAAATAAAAAGACTTGGACAGGAAAAGATTTTTGGACAGGTGCGTTTAATTGAAGCATCATTGGGTTACAAAAGCGGCGACCCATCCGAATGGCGGTTAAAAAAAGCGCTGTCAGGAGGTGGCCCCCTGATGAACCTGGGCGTGTATTGTGTGCAGAGCAACCGCTATGTTTTGGGAGAAGAACCTGTTTCGGTAACGGCACAATTTGGCCCCGTTACAAAACCGGCCATATTTACTGAAGTAGAAGAATCCATTACCTGGCAACTGTATTTTCCGGGGGGCGCTATCTGTACCTCCACCAGTTCCTATAATTGCAATGTTGACAGATTTTTTGCGGCGGCAGATGAAGGCTTTTTTGAATTAAGCCCTGCTATCAGTTACGGCCCGTTTAAAGGAAGAACGGGTAAAGGTGAACTGAACTTCCCCACCATTAACCAGCAAACCACGCAATGTGATGAAATTGCAAAAGTACTGTTAGCAGGGAAACAACTGCCTGGTCATATTACCGGCGAGGAAGGAATGAAAGACATGAAAGTATTGGCAGCCATTTATGAAGCAGCATCCACAGGCAAAAAAATTTCAATAGTATAAAACTTCACACTACTTTACAGTTGATAAATCTTTGATTGCAAAACATCCGAGATAAATACAATACCGTCATTTAATTTTTTGAATATGATAGATTTAATAAAACGTACCAGGCTGTTGTATTCGATCTATAATTTCTTTCACCGGAAACAACTGATCCATAATGAAGGGATGTTCAAAAAATGGAATATCCCGAAAAAATATTATTCCTCCTTATCCAGTAAAGATTTTGCCGGCCTGCCTGGTAGTATTGCCGGAAATTTTATACCAGACAAACAAAAACTTGCCGACTGCAAACTGTTCAACAATTTATCCAACAGCAATAAGGAAAGTATTTATTCATTTGAAGACAACGGGTTTGCAATAATCAATAATTACCTGTCAAACGAGCAGGTGGAAGCAGTAAATGATGAAATCGATTTGCTGTTAAAACAGAAAAAGGTACAATTTACCAATGGCAATAAAATCATGTTTGCCATTCATGCATCGCCCCTTTTAAAACAGATTGGTGATGATAAGCAATTGAAGGAAGTGCTGAATATTTTACTGGGTGGCAATACCACTCTCTTCCAAAGTATTAATTTTTTAATGGGCAGCGAACAGGCAACTCATTCCGACAGTATTCACATGACCACTTATCCGTTGGGTGGGCTTTTGGGTGTGTGGATAGCTTTGGAAGATATTACTGCAGACAACGGTCCATTGCATTATTATCCAAAAAGCCACCTGTTGCCTTATTACTTAAATGCAGATTATGGAAACGAGGGAAATGCTTTCTTTTTAGGGAACAAATCTTACAGTGAATATGAAAAAATGATTAGCGAAAAAATGAAGGAACTGCAACTTGAAAAGGTACAGTTCTTTGCAAAAAAAGGCGACTTGTTAATCTGGCATGCCAACCTTTTTCATGGAGGCGACCCACATTCCGACAAAACAAAAACCAGGAAAAGCATGGTGCTTCATTATTTCAAAGAGGATGCCGTTTGCTATCACGAGATATCGCAGCGGCCTGCACTGATTAAGCAGTACCGGTAGTGATAAAGACCACCTGCAAATAAAAACAAACGGATTAATATGAACGGCGAAAAAGATTTAGATAAACTGCTGCAAACCATGCAACCAAAACATAATACAGGTGATTATGTTTTTTGCGTGGTCGATGACCTTGCAATCGCTCCTATAAAAGATATCATATTATTTTTCAGGGAAGACGAAGGATTTACCGTTGTCATTAGAAAGGAATTAGCAGATAGTTTAAAACTGGATTACTCTTTTATTGCAGCGTGGATTACGCTAACTGTTCATTCATCTTTAGAAGCAGTTGGTTTGACGGCAGCTTTTTCTACCGCACTTGCAGAAGCAGGAATAAGTTGCAATGTTGTTGCCGCCTTTTATCATGACCATATATTTGTGAACAAAAATGACATTAAAAAAGCTATGGAGATTTTAAATAGATTTTCAGCCTGACATCAATTCAAAAGCCGTTGAATGAACTTACGCACGCATCAATATACAAAACCACTTATACAAATACTACTTGCCTTCCTGCTATCAGGTTGTACCGCCACAAAAAAGGGCCAGCCTGGAACTTCCATTTTAATCATCCGTAATATCAATGTAGTCGACGTTTTAAATGGAACAATCCTGCCCGGGCAGGATGTGGTGGTTAAGGATCAACTGATTTATTTTATTGGCAATTCCTTTCCTGAAACAATACCATCGAATACTAATTACATCGACGGCACCAACAAATTTCTCTCGCCCGGTTTATGGGATATGCATTTTCACGGGTGCTGGCAAAATAATAACGACTCCCTGCTTTTTCCCATCCTCCTGAAAAACGGTATCACCGGGATAAGAGATATGGGAGGCGACCTTGGCATTATGCGCCGTTTTAAAACCAGGTTACAAAAAGGGGAAATAACCGGGCCGGTGATAGTTGGTGCCGGGCCCATGATTGATGGCAATCCGCCGGTATATTCAGATTTCAGTTTGCCGGTGGATGACAACACAAATATAAAAGCCAGGCTTGACAGTTTAAAAAACAAAGGCGCTGATTTCTTTAAAACCTATTCACTGCTCAGGGAAAAACAGCTTGACTCTATTGCAGCCTATAGCCGTTCAAACCATATCAATTTTGCCGGGCATTTATCTGAATATATTGAACCTGAAATCTCCATCACCCTGGGACAAAAAAGTGTAGAACATTTAAACCGGTTAGACGATATCTGGAAAACCAATAAAAGCCGGTTAGACAGTATTGGCAATTTAATGAAACAGAATGGAACATTTCTTTGCCCCACCCTTCTCACCTATCAACTTAAAACCAGGGTACGGGATACTTCAATTGTAATGAAATCGTATGATCAGTATATCAGCCCTTCAATGATGGATGAATGGAAAAAGGGTTGGACAAAAAGAATGGAAAGGCATACAAAAAATGGCGACTGGAGTGATTTAGAAAAAACATTTACCTCACAACTGGCATTGGTGAATCATTTGAATCAAATGGGAATAATGATCCTGGCGGGAAGTGATTTTGCCGGCATGCCTTATGTTTATCCCGGCATCAGCCTGCACCAGGAACTCAGCTTGTTGGTAAAGGCGGGATTAACGAATCAGCAGGCATTACAAACAGCGACGATCAACCCTGCCATCTATTTATCGCTCCAGCATTGGTACGGCTCTGTATCCACAGGGAAATATGCAGACTTATTAATCCTGGAAAAAAATCCATTAGCCGATATTAATAACCTAACCACCATCGAAAACATCATTCAAAAAGGCAAGGCATTAAAATGGCCGGAATAAAATTTACCCGGCCATTCAGTCTGTAGTGCTAAAAAATGTACCCGACCGATATTTAATAAAATCTCCTACTTCATACCGTGTGGTTTACCTGTCAATACAATGCCCACGTTAAACTGGCTCAATTTATCTTCCGGTGCATTCCCCAGCAACTGGTTTTCATTGCTTCGCCACATCCGTTTTTTAAAACTACCAGCGTAACCCGCCTGCAATCCTATTGAATTCTCCGGGTGTTTGGCAGATTTGAAGGAAACACCAAATCCCAGCCGGTACAACAGGAATGAGTTATTAAATCTGACAGACCTGATATTGTTTTGAACGGTTGGCGATTGCAGCACATCATTAAAAAGCACTGCTGAGTTGTCTTTATAAAAGATTGCCTGGTAACCCTGGTAACCAAGACCCACCATTGGATAAAGCATCACCTTTTCACTCTTTAACACATCGTAACCTATATCAGCATTTAAACCAAAATAACGGATGGTACTGCTTTTTTTATCGCGGTCGCCGCTCATACTGCTGCCTAAATTCAGGCCACCAGCCGACACTACCCGCTTACGTTCTTTTAACCAACCCAATCCAATTGTGGCAGTATAATCCCGTAAAGTTTCAAACTGTGGAAAATTGGCAACACGGCTGTTAAGGCCATCAAATTTTTGGAAGCTTACCCCAACGCTTCTTGTAATAAACGGCATCTCTTTGCTTTTACCATCATGTTGTGCAGCAGCCGACAACGTAATGCCAAGAAGAAAGAAGGAAATGATCATTTTCATAATGTATAATTTATTAAATCTATTACAAACCGAATGCCTGAAATGTTCAAATATAAATAAAGGGAAGAGTTGGTGGTAAGTATAAAAAACCGCTACCTTAGACATCTTCACGGAAATTCGGGACAACTTTTACTTTTAGACATGTCAATTCTTTATACAAGGAAAACAAATAATTATTATGAAAGCCCTTTCTGATTTTCTCCACCGCATTGCCAATTGGAAAACCTTCCTGGTGTTTTTAGCCATCTACCTCTTTTTTTTAGGTTACGTTTTTAAAAATGCTGAAACTAAAATCAATGAACTGGCCGGAAAACCTATTGGTATTATAGATTTAGCTATTGGGTTCAACATACAAAAGACATTGAATATGGTTGCCGGGTATGGCGATGCGGCACGTGCCTATTACTCCAAAACCGAAATGACGGCTGATTTGGCCTATCCCGTGGTGTATACTTTTTTGTTCGGAATAATTCTTACGCTTTTATATCGAAATAAATCATTTGCCTGGATAAATGTGTTGCCATTTATAACTATGCCATTGGATTATGGAGAAAATATCAATATAATTATCCTGCTTAATACTTTCCCCCGGCAATCAATTTTCGTTGCCACACTTTGCGAAATATTTAAACTATTAAAATGGATTAGTTTGGCACTTATTATTTTGCTTATACTCTATGGCCTGTTTATTAAGCTACTTAACCGATATAAAATATCTACCTGGAAAATTTCATCAAAAAAAAGCTCATGACCGCTTCTGAAAATTTGTCTCCTGTTTTAACAGCTATATTTCCATTAGTCATCCATTGGCTACAAAATGCCCGCCGCCAACAATGCCGGATAAATAATATATAGATAACTTACAAAGCATTTAAATGTATTAAATCGATTCTATCACTTCCTCTGCCAGGCCAAAACTCATCGTCATACCAGCACCGCCGAGGCCGTTTAAAATGTAGACATCTTTTTCGGGGGATAGGAAAATATCGGATTCGCCATTGGTTAGTTTTGGATAAATGCCATTCCATGTTTCCAGCAACGACCAATCTGTAAATTGCGCAAACTGCTTCCCGTAATCCATTATCAATTCATTGATAAATTGTTTATCAAACGGATCAAAAGTTAATCCGTATTCATGCGAATCGCCTACTGTTAATTCGCCTCTTCCATTCTGCGAAACCATTACATGAATGCCCCATTTCACATAGTCGCTCATTTCATTTTCGTAGCGTAATTTCAGATCGTTGAGCGATGGCGCCACTTTAAAACTATTGTAATGTATGAGTGACAGCCCGCCACACAAGGATGTACCAATACGCTGGTTATCCGGCTGTGCCGCTAACCGCATCATTTGCAATTTGCATTTGGTAAGCGGCAGTGATGAATATAGTTCGGGATACAGGGTTTCAAAATCGGCTCCGCTGCAAACAAAAATGATATCTGCTTCATGCTCTTCTTCATTACCAATATATACCGTTTGGTCGCAGATATAACTGATGCATTTGCCCCAGTAAAATTCAATAGGATATTGTTCCGAAAAATATCCGGGAAGCTTCGCAATACTTTCCCTTGGGTCCACGATCATTTCACCGGCACTGTATAATCCGCCAATTAAACCCGCAGGATTTATCGCATCATATTTACCGGTAATCTCCCCCTTATTTAATAGCGATATATTACGACCCTGTTGTTTGAAAATATCATTCAGCTCGGTAAGTACCTGCATTTCATCTGCGTGATAAGCAAGGTGCAAACTGCCGGATGCTTCGTGCCAGATGCCTGCCGCTTCGCAGGTTTCTTTCCATACATCCCTGCTGCGGATGGCACGGTTATACAATTTGCCCTCGGGCTGGCCAATAGGCCATATCATTCCAAAGTTGCGGATGGATGCTCCTACCGCCTGTTGTGTACGGTCAAATACTTTTACTGAAAAGCCCTTTAGTGATAATGCCCTTGCAGTGGCCAATCCAACAATACCGGCACCAATAACGATAGCTTGCTTATTTTTCATCTGTATGAAATTTATTGTTGTACATGGATTTGAAATACCATGCAGAAATAATAGTTCCCAGCAACCCAACAACAGAGAGGCCCATTACGCCGTAGGAATAAAAATTCGTCCAGCTTAACCGGATATGAAATACACTTTTACTCAGCATTACGGCTACGCTTCCGAGGTAGCCATACGAGTCGGCGAGGTACATTAAAAAGCCTACATTACCTGCGTACTTGAATGTGGCAATCATCCGCTCAAACAGTACGCAATTGAATGGAATATAGCCCATATATAAACCAAGTCCCACCAGCATCATCCAGTAAAACGGTGCAAGGCTGCCCTGCATAAAAAGTAAAGTGGATATGCCCGCCAGTAAAAATCCGGCGCCAATGATGACATGTGAAACCATCAGGGCGTGTAAATTATTTTTGATATAGATCATCGCAGATATCAATACCAGTACAATAATGGTAGTGGGAATTTCGGTGGCTACAAACTTTTCCGGCTGGTTGGCAAATCCCATCTCCACCCACATATCGGCGGCAAAGTTATCCCGTATATCCCTGAAGATGGTAAGGAAAACATAAATAACCAGCAAGGTTACAATTCCCGGAAAAAATGTTTTTATATATGTAGTTCTTTCTTCTTTCAACATTGCCTTTCTTTCGGTACGCAACAACTGGTCGGATGCAGACGGTGGTGGAATTTTTTCGAGCAGCCAGATGAATAATAACAACGGAATTAAAAAAACAAAGCCGGCAAAAAATGGCAACCAGAAATCCGGGATCGAAAACTGTAATTGTAAAAAACCGGTCACGGTTTTTACAAAGCCCGACGAAAATATAAAACTCACGGCGAGGGCTGCCCCAATAAAATCCGTTGCCTTCCTGCCTTCTACAAAGGAAAATACAATGCCCCAGATTAGTCCCAGCGGAAACCCATTTAGCAAGAGTACGGGTATGTTGTAAGGCGCAGGAATGATAGCAAAAAACAAGAGTGCTATCCACGAAATACCCACCAGCATTAAAATCATTTTTCCCCTTCCAAATCTTTTTAACTCTGCGATAAATTTTACACCGTAAAACTTACTCATCATATACCCCAACACCTGGCTGATCACCAAACAGCTTTTGTACGCAACACCCAGCACGGGTGCTACATCGCCGTATGTAGCTACTGTAAAAGGTTTGCGAAATCCATACACCATGGCATAGGTAAGAAAAGTAATAACCGCCGCATAGAGTGGAGAGGCAGAAAACTTTGAAGGTTCGGATCTAAGAACGGGTATGCTCACGCCCTTAAATTTAAGATGGCCGGTAATTCATGTAAAGAATCGATGATATGATCGGGAGAGAATTGCTCCAGTTCTTCCTTGCTATACGAACCGGTAGTTACACTGATAATAAGACCACAACCACTGTTTCTACCTTCTGCAATATCAACCTCCGTATCGCCTACTTTTACTACTTTGGTTACATCCATAACATTTAACCGCTTCATCATTGCCTGTATCATATAGGGGTGCGGTCTTCCTTCGGGCACTTCGTCGCTGGAGATTACAGTATCAACAAGGCCATTATTCATCCAGCCCAACCGTTCCATAATAATATCCGTAATATTTTTTGTAAAGCCGGTATCAAGGCCAATTTTAACATCGTTCAAATGTAACCAGGCAAAAATTTCCTCCGCAAAAGGCATTGCATGCAAATCGGGGGTACTGCGGTAGTATGCCTGCATATCTTCAATAAAACGATTGTGAATATCATCTACCAGTTTTTCATTATGCAACTGCTCCGGGTAAAACCTTTCCAGTAAAATTTTAATGGCTTCAATTTTCCGGTAGCCCATAATATAATTTACATCTGCCAACGCTACGGGGTAGCCGCATTTTTCCAGCGCACCCCGGAAAGCATCATTTACACTGTTATTGTCTGTTACCGTAGTTCCGGCAATATCGAAAACAACTAGTTCTGTTTGCATAGATTCTTAATTGACAATTGATAATTTTTTAATTGATAATGGTCCGGTGACAATAAAAAATATTTGTTCAAACTATCTGATGCCGGTTTTGTTATTAGCAACACTCATCATTCATCACTCATTATTCATTACTCATTATTCATTTTTTGGTTCCCGGCATTTAATCTTTGATCATCATCGTTGTGTCACTCACTTGTACTGCATACCTATGTGGATCTTTGATTACGTTGATATTGAATTTTTACAAGCATCGAAATTAATTTGTACAGTTTTCTCCAACCGCTGTAGGGGTTTACAACCGCCGACAGGGTTGGCCATGGTGGTTCAGCAACCAAGACTAAAATAATTTAAACCGGTAAACGCCTCCCTAACCCCGACAGCGGTTGTAAACCCTTTCGGCGGTTCGATGAACAACTCCCCTTCGTTTTACAAAAACTTTCCTCATTAAACCTGTTCATTCCACCGCTTCATTTCCCCCCCAATTATCAATTAAAAAATTATCCATTATCCATTAAATGCCTTATCATCATTTTCCGGTATTGTTCCAATGGTGGCAAGGGCACCTGCTCCAGTTTGGCCGCTTCATCCCATTTTCTTAACTGAATGTACAACGGATGCAGTTCATCGCTTTCAAAATAAACCGCTTCTACTTCACTCATCACCCCACCCTGGAATTCAAGAGTGCGTTTACTGGCTGCTGACAACTGGTTGAAATAGTCAGGGTATTTAAAAGTAAGGTATCTTTTTGCCTGCACATGAGAGGCGACCAGTTTGGCAACCTTATCTGAAAAACCTTTCTGTAGCAGGTATTCAGCGCCTATTTTTTCATGATCCACCACGCCGAATCCATCCATCTGTTCCGAAGGCAGTACATGTTCCAGCAAATGCCCGATATCATGAAAAAAGGCAGCCAGTATCACTTCCGTTTCAAAACCGCCTGCTTCAGCCAGCTGAGCGCACTGGCACATGTGCTCTATCTGCGATACCGGTTCACCAATATAGTCCTGGTCACCAAAGCGCTGGTAAAGTGATAGCACTTCATCGGCAACCTGTTGAAATTTTTCGATCATAAGTATTTATTACACGAATTTTTAAGGCGCTAATTACACGAATTAAATACAACCTCATTCAACAGGCTACTTTAATGGTTAGTCTGTCTCCGGGACATCACTCATCTCCCGATAGCTATCGGGGCATCATTCCTCACTCATCATTCATCACTCATTATTCATCATTCATCACTCATTCACTCATCACTCACAACCTCATCTCTGCTGATAAAGAAACGCTTCTTCCCATTCCGTTAATTCCGCTTCCATGGGTACGGTAATCCCTGTTAAAAATATTCTGGAATGAAAGGTAGAATTGCAGCCGTCCCATTGTGTAATTGCCATAGAGGTTTGTTACATGCCATCCCGGAGTGCCCCCTTTTGGTATACGATTATCATCCATGTCTCCTTTTGCCAACCGACCCTGTTTACCGGCCAGTAAATGCTCCGCAGAGATGCCCCACTTATCCTGCTGGTAATCCAATAGCAACCTCCCGCTAAATGGCGGGATACGGCGCATGGGTTCATTTGCAGAAAGGTTTTGCCCATATTGGTAGGAGGCATTGGTTTTAATTAAAAGGGCGCTGGTAAAGCGATAATTGAAACTAAATTCTGTACCACGTATATAAGAGCGCTGACTATTCTCCTTGGTGTACACATTGTACCCACCTACCTGCCGGCCAGGCACCTGCACCCTGTTGATCAAATCCGTAAGATGCATATAAAAAAAGGCGATCGAAGATTCCATCTTTTTGGTATTTACCCGGTACCCGATTTCTGTATTGTAAGTCTTTTCCGGCTTTAAATTGTAAGCCGGCACTTCGTACCTGAAATCAACCAGGCCGAGTGAACCCAGGTCGTCAATATTAGGTGCCCGGTAACCGGTACTGAAAGAACTATACACAGTTTGGTACTTACCCACATGGTAAAGCAGCGCCAGGTTGGCAACCAATGAAGCAGGTCGAACAGTAATATCGCCCAGTTTTAAAGCAGTAGTAAGGGTATCCGGTATGCGAATGGAAAAACTATTATATCTCAAACCGGATTCTATCTCAAACTGGTTTACTTTAAAATGATGCAAACTGTACAAAGAAAAATTCTCACTGGTTGCATCATTGGGATACAATCCACGTTGGTTAACCGATTGGGCAGTGGTAAGGTTAACCTGTTGTTTAATACTATTCACTTTATCATGATAATATTCAATACCCGAATTAGCCGTCCAGTTTTTTGAAATATTGGAGAATACATCGGCTACCATTCCAATAGTACTCACTTTGTCTTCTTCGATAAATTTACTGGCATTGCCATTTCGCAGGTAATCCCTGCGTTCGCGGCTTTTTTGTAAAGAACCGATGAAGGTAATTTTCTCCAATAACTTATTGTTTCCTTCCAGCTCCAGTTTGGCGTATGATAACTGCCGTTGTTGCGGGGCAAAATAATAGTAAGCGAAATTTTCCAGTTTTACCCGGTGATACAGTGGCACTTCTTTTTGCCGAAGCCATTGATGCGCAACTGTAATAACTGCATTGGCACTTAATTTATACTTCAGTTTGAAGTCGGCGGATTGTTCATGATACCCGGATGGTGATTGCCGCCCGGTAGTGTCGCCCCCATATAAGTCTCCAAATTTCTTGTTGCTGTACCCGGCAATGATCGCCAGCTTTTCCGATTGGTATCCTACTGTTCCGCGGCCACTGTATTCCATATCCTGCGTAGTAGCTTTTCCCCTTACCGAGCCATTCCATTTTTTCTCTTTGCTAAATTCCGGCTGCTTTGTAAATACCTGCACTACCCCACCCAATGCATCAGAGCCATATTGAACGGAGCCTGTACCCCTTGCCACTTCAATCCTTGATACAGTGGTGGCATCAATGGTATTAAAATACTGATTGGGACCATAGCGGAATGTGGAGTTGTTGAGCCGAACCCCGTCTACCAGGAATAAGGTTTGATTACCTGTTAATCCCCTTACAAAAGGCGAACCTCCGCCATGATTTGTTTTTTGCACAAAAACGCCGGCAGTACCAGTAAGCGCCTCCGGGGTAGAACGAAACTGCAACCTTTCAATTACCCTGTCATCAACAGCCGATACGGAATATGGAATGGATAACAGCACCGTACTTTTTCGGGTGGCGGTAAGCGTTACCTCCAGTAAATTATTGACAGAGTCGTTCCATTCCGCTGAGCTTTTTTCAGCATCCGCCTTTATATCAACTTGTGCGAAAACAAGTGTCGTAAAAACCAGGTTGAAAATACTCAGTAAAAAATACCTCATCATCCTATTTATTATACGTTCCGTTTATTGTTTGAGTTTGCTGGTTGTAATGATCCGCCCGCATATCATCCACATCATCCATTTCGGGGCCCTTCAGTATTTTACGCCAGTCAATATCCCGGTTGTAAATTTTCATGGCCTTCTTTACATCAAATATACGCTCATCATGCAGTTCCATTGTATAAGGAGTAAAGTCGGGCTTTGCTGTAAAAAAATCCTGCAGCAAAGAGGCGGTTACATCATACTGGTTTACATACGGCACACCCAAAATATTATACATTGTTTTTAAGATGGATCCAAAATTAGCATGGGTATGACTTACATAACCCTTCTTCACATAAGGTCCCGCCATCATTAAAATACTGCGATGCGCATCAATATGATCTACTCCACCCTGCGGATCATCTTCGGTAATGATCACCAGCATATTTTTCCAGTATTTGGTACGGGAAAGAAAATGCAATATCCTGCCTACCGCCAGGTCGTTGTCCGCCATAAAAGATTGGGGGAAATAATAACCATCCTGTGGCCTGGCCCCGGCAGAATGATCGTTGGGCACCTGCATGGTAACCAGGGAAGGCATTGGCTGCTTTCCTTTAATCCACATTTTGGTGAACTCTTCTTCAAACTGGTTCATCCGGAACTGGTCGGGGATATTCATGTTGAAGCCGGCGTAGTTATGACTGGTGCGTGTAAACAATGCTTTTTGCATGGGCACCATCACACCGTGTGCTGCACCCGTAGCCGTATCCATCCACTCTTCCCGTACATGCGCCGTTTCGTTGGCCTCACCGAAATTATAAAACGATACTTTCTTTCTTTCCAGCGCTTCCCATAAGCCTCCGCGTTCTGCATAATCTTCCGGGTCCATACTTCCGGTAGAACCCGGAAAACGGCGGCCCGGTGCTTTGGAAAAAAACCTGGCCGATTTATCTACACTTGAATTGGCCTCCACCCACTCATTGGGTATTACCCCCACCATCCAATGGTGCCCGTGAATAGACGCATCGCTGTCGCAATAAAAATTATCACTGAATGAAAACTGTTTGGCCAATTTATGATGGTTGGGCGATACCCGCAGGTTAGTATATTTGCTACGCAAAGAATCCGGCACGGTGTACTCGCAGTTCACTCCAAATCTTGCGAGGGTACTATCTCCCTTTGCATTTTTTAATTGTCCCATCACTTCATCATAGGTCCTGTTTTCTTTGGTGATATACAATACGTATTTGATAGGGCTCTTGCGTAAGCCGGGCAATACAGGCACCGGGTTTCTGATATCATCTTTTACGAGGCTACTTACAAATGTATTGGCAATTGTTTGCCTTGTATAGTCCTTTAATTTTGCAGGAGTTGGCATCATTACTTTTTGAAAACTGCCCAATTGGATATCGCCAATATAGGTACCCTGTGGCGGCTTAACAAAGCCTGCACCACCATTTGGCCCGGCACCCAGGCCCCTGCAGGTGATGATATACATTTCTTTTTCATCCTTCGATAACTGAACCCTTGTAGGTCCCCAGCCGGTTGGGATCAACCCTTTGGTAGTTTTGGTAGCTACATCTATCACCGCAACTGCATTAAAACCCAGCAAGGCTACGTACAATGTTTTCTCATCCTTACTTAAGGTAATACCAAATGGCAGCAGTCCGCGGAATTTATCAATCCGCTGATCCACTTTAATAGGAATATGGCCGAGTAGCTTATGATGCCTGTAATCAATAATGGAGATATTGTCGTTGGTGGCGTTGGAAACATACGCAAAGTTTTTACCTACTGCAATTGAATTAGGGCTGGCGCCACCTACCACTTCCGCTTCCTCAATCATCTCGCCAATCTGATGACCTGTTTTAAATTTATCCACCACTTTATTGGTTGCCAGGTCGATGGTAAATACACTCATTGCTTCCGGTGAATGCGGGCTTCCTACGCCTGGTATTACTTTACCGTCCACCTCCGTTCCTTCTATTGATTCCTTTGTATTATCACCATAAGGATGATGGGAGATCACCATTGAATTATAGTTTTCCTTGGTCATGCCCTTTACCAGCGGGTAAGCATACATGCCTACGTTTGCCACAAATGCTGTTTGTTTATCTGCACTGAGTGCAAGGCCAAATGGCTGACGGCCCGCCTGTATGGAAGCAGTGATCTTTCTTTTGCTGATGTCATACCTCACCAAGCGAAAATTTCCCCTGTCAAGAATGAGCAGCTCGTTCTTAGCTTCATTCAATAAAAGGTCTGATGTAAAACTATCATCAAAAGCAACTCCATCTACCATTCCATCCAATGATATTGAATCGGTGCGTTGCAGCTTTTCTATATCATACACTATCACTGCTCCATTATCGCCACCACTTAAATATACTGTTTTTGAATCGGGTGCAAATGCAACGCCCAGGAAGGAACCCTTTGTAAAAGGGGATACAACCGTTTCAAGACTATGTGCCTGTGGCGGTTCGTTTTCACCCAGCGGCTCATGTGTTAAAGGAGAGTTTAACTGCTTGCTATAGCCGGGCACCCGGGTGTTTTTTAGCGAGGTGAGTTCTATGATTGTAAACACTCCATTGTGCAGCGTGACTGCTTTTTTACCATCCGGGGAAATGGCCATACCAAATGGATCATTGGTGATGCGGATAAAATTTCCGGCAGGCGTTAATAGCCGTCCGCTTGGTAAAACTGAAACTCCTTTTTCATTGATGGTACAATATTGATTGATACCTGGAACCTGCAGAACCGTTACCTGCTTTTGGGCTTTTCCAATAAACCCGTAAACAATGAATATAAGTAACAGTGTGTTTTTTATTTGCATGGTATAATTTATATGAAATGAAAACAAGGCGAAACTATGAAAGTTTCGCCTTTATCTTTAAAAGCCGGGTTTAAAAAGAGCGCTTTATTTAATCAACCACATTTTTGTATTCAGGTCATCTGTACCACCCTGGGCGGTTACTGCTTTCTGGCGATTAGTACCATTTAAGGATTGTTCTGAAAGTGGATAGATATACCGTACCGGTACTTTACCGCCATTTAAATTCGAAACACCGGGTACAATTTCAGGCATCCCTGTTCTTCTCCAGTCAAACCAACCTTCCAGCCCATTAAAATACAATGCGATCCATTTTTGCAATGCAATTTTGGCCAGCTTTTGATCTGCTGTGCCATCGTAAGCCACAGTCGCCTGTGTTAAATATCCCGCCGGCATATTTACATTAATGTTGTATTGCACCGGTACCAATGCTTTCCAGTAATCAAAATTGGCGGTGATACCATTTGTGTAATACGTTTCAGCGCTACCGGTAGCAATCATCCCTTTTTCCCTTGCTTCTGCTAAAATAAACTGAAGCTCCGCATAGTTCATCAATATTGCACGGGGGGCGGATGGATCAGGTACTGCCTGGCCGGGATCGTTGCAAACCAAACAAGCAAAGGTGTAGCCAACTCTTGAAACACCCTGCGGGCCTCCATTGTAATTCAATGCGGCTACATCGCCTAACCCGTTGGGAATACCTTCAATTTTAGGGGTACCTGCAACTACAGAAGCCTGTGACGGGCGGCCAAAAACATTTAGCCTGGTATCATTGAGTGCAGTAAGCCTGTCGCTGAGTGTTTTACTTACCCTTATCTCATCGAATGATCCTACCCTTGAGCCATATAAAGGAAACTGGTTGGGAGCTGCTGTAAAATATTTCAATTCTGCATTATCTGCATTCCCTGTAAATATTGGGTTGTTGACAGGGTCACTTACAATTGCCTGCATATCCGCGTTCACATTTTTCTTTTTAGAAATACGCATCAGGTAGCGTAATCTTAGTGAGTTTGCCAATTTCCTCCATTTGATAATGGAAGCTGCTCCTCCGCCAAAAAGTATGTCACCGCTGAGGTTAACATTACTGGTTGCCAACTGCTCGTTTGCCTTTTTTAAATCTGCTAAAATGCCGGTATAAATTTCTTCCTGCGTATCATATACCGGTGCATACAAAGCGTCTGTTTTGGCCTTGCCGGATTCTTTGTAAGGTGCATCTCCATAGGCATCGGTTACCAGCGAAAACATCCATGATTTCAAAATCAGGCTTACTCCCTGGTACGGGCTCTTAGTATCATTTTCAACGGCTACCAAAATATTTTGCAAATTCCGGTTGTTGCCATAAACCGAATTCCATACACCATTTTGTTCATTCCATAAATATCGGTCTTCATTTACAAACTGAATTTTGGCATGGTACTGTGCAACCAGGTTTCCTATACCCCAGGCATCGTTCACCTGCTGGTTCATCATGTTGCGTATCACGCCACTTAATAATAAGTCCGGCGTTACGGTGGTTGGGTTATTGATATTGGTATTTACTTCTCTGAAGTCTTTTGTACAGCCGGTCATAAGGGCTATAAAGAAAACAGGAATAGCTATTTTTAAAATTTTCATATACTAATTTTAAATGTTGATCAGAATTTAGAATTTCAGGCTCAGGTTAAAACCGAAGCTACGGGTGGAGGGGATGGCCATGTTCTCAATCCCCGGCAATGCAGTGCCACCACTGTACGACATATTTTCGGGATCAACATGCGGCACATTGTCTTTTAACCAAAGGTTACGGCCTACCAATGAAACATTGATTGCAGTAAAAGGAAGTTTAGTCAGCATTTTAGCGGGTACATTAAAACCCAGCTGCAATTCACGCAATTTAACAAAGGATGCATCATACATCACTCCTTCTGCAATACCACGGCCACCGGTGTATGCCGAATGCCATTCCCTTGCGCTTACTTTTTTAGTGTTGGGTACAAAGCCGGCACCGGAAGCCACTACACCTGCGCCAATTACCCCATTGCCGGTTTGTGTTAAATCATAGCCGGTAGCACGGCCTTCCAGTGTTTCAATGATGATACCACCTTCCCGGCCCACTGTTTGTGTTTCTGAGTACAATTCACCACCAGACCTGATGTCGAACAGAAAACTAAAACTGAAGTTTTTATAATTAAACCGGTTACTGATACCCATCAGCCAATCGGGATTATAGTTACCCAATTTGATACGATTGGTTGTTCTCACAGGACGACCGTTTGCATCAAATACCATTTGGCCTGTGTATTCGCCTTTTGCATCGTAATATGGTCCAGAAGGATTGGTGTTTTGTATCCTGGCAAAACCAATACCGTACATGTCGCCCATTCTTTCGCCTACCCTTGCTTCAATGGTAACCCTGCGGTTTGCCATTACATAGCTGGTTAAGCCATCACTCAATTCAATTACTTTGCTTTTGTTGGTTGAAAAATTGATATCCGTGTTCCAGCTGAAATCCCTTGTTTTAATACCGTTGATATTTAATATGGCTTCCATACCCCAGTTTTTGATAAGGCCGGCATTGATAACGCGGCTATCGTATCCTGAAGTTCCTGACAAGGGAATATTTAAAATCTGGTTAACTGTTTTACTTTGATAATAAGTAACATCAAGCCCTATCCTGTTTTTAAGGAACCGGATATCTGCACCCACTTCATAGGCTGAACTAATTTCTGGTTTAAGATTCAAATTGCTGAGGCGGCTGGTTTCACCATACACCTGGGCAGCTCCATAAGGATCGCTCCGGCTGTAGGTTTGCGTAAAGGTAAACGGATCTGTATCGTTGCCAACCTGTGCATAACTGGCACGCACTTTAGCAAAGCTGATAACAGTTGGCAGTGTGATTATTTCACTCACTACTGCGCTCAGCGCTACCGAAGAATAAAAATAGGAATTATCTTCTTTGCCAAAGGCTTTCAAATTTTCCGGAAGCGTTAAAGCACTGCTCCAGTCATTTCTGCCGGTAACATCCACGAAGATTTTATTTTTGTACCCAACACCGGCAGCGGCATACAAACTATTGATTCTTTTGCCCACATTGTTTTGCTCTACTACCAACGGTATGCGACTATTATTCAAACTATAAATACCAGGAATATTGAGTTGCCCCGCCACATCTTCTGCATACCTGGATGTTTGGCGCATTTGGTTTCCCCCAACGTTTGCAGTAAAAGAAAAGTCCTGGTTAATATTTTTATTAGCCGACAACAGGAAGTCGGAATTCCTTTCCACGTTAACGATTTTTACTTCCCGGTATTCACCAAAAGGAAAACGCTGTGTACTAAATGCCCTGCGATATTCACGACGTTCGTTGCTCCAATCGGTTGCAGTGCGTACCTGTAAGTTTAACCAGTCTGTAAAATCATATTTAACTGCAATATTCCCTATCAATCGGTCGTAGAACTGGCCATTGGTATTTTCATTCACGGTGAGATAAGGGTTATCGTGGTAATTGTAATTCCAGCTATACTGACGTTTTCCTTCTTCCCCGTTCATCCACAGGCGTTTCATATCACTAACATTTACCGAAGCGGGTAACCAGCAATTGAAGAGGTACATGATGCTTTCGGTACCATAACTGATAGAAGGACGATTGCCACTATTGCTGTTGATATAACTTACAAATGAACGAACCGACAATTTTTTACTAAAATTATAGCCGCTTGAAAGAGATATTGTATTACGTTTTAAATCGGTATTGGGTACAATTCCCTTTTGATCGAGGTTGGTATAGCTTAACCTGAAATCACCATTGGCATTGGATCCTACCAGCGCCACATTGTTGGTAAAAGTAGAACCCGTTTGTAAGAAATTTTTAAGGTTATCTTTATCCGCAACCCATGGCGTAGCAGTAATAACACTTCCCGCAGGAGCATTTAAATCACCACCGGTATACGGTATCACCTGCCCATTTAAAGTGCGGGGCGAATTGTACTGCGGATAACTCTGACCGCTAAACGCCGGGCCCCATCCCTCATCTGTTCCATCTGTAAGGCCGGCACCGCCACCGTTTACAAACGCGAAGGCTCCGCCATTGCCATTACCCTGTCCGTATACGGTTTGGTATTCAGGAAGTTTCAATGCGTTTTCGAGCGTAAGGTTTGTATTCAACTCAACTCCCAATCCCTTTTTAGCCGCTTTACCTGCCTTTGATTTAATAAGTATCACACCATTGGCGGCACGTGAACCATATAATGCTGATGCAGCCGGGCCTTTCAAAACGGTCAGGCTCTCAATATCGTCCGGATTGATAAACCCGGCGCCATTCCCGAAATCAACTTCCAAATTACCTTTACCCGAACCACCCGTTATCGAGTTACTAACCGGTACGCCATCTATCACATAAAGTGGCTGGTTTTTATTCAAATCAACCGAACGTTCTCCACGGATAGATACCCTTGCAGACCCTCCGATACCGGAGTTACTACCCACAACTGTAACGCCTGCCACTTTACCGGCCAACTGGTTTACTACGTTGGTTTCCCTCGCCGTGGTAAGCTGATCCCCTTTTACTTCCTGCAGGGCGTAGCCTAATTTTTTTCTATCCTTTTTAATACCCAGCGCTGTTACAACTACATCGCTTAATTGCCTGCTATCAGCATTCAACCTGATAACAATAAAGCTGCCACCGGCTGAAACAACCTGGCTTTCAAAGCCGATAAAGCTGATTGATAATTTTTCACCTTTTGCTACGGTTAGTGAAAATTCGCCATCCACATTGGTGATGGTTCCGTTCGTAGATTTTTTTACGGTGGTGATATTTGCACTTTCAATCGGGCTTCCGGTAGAAGCATCTGTTACTTTTCCTTTTACAGTAATATTTTGTGCATTTAAAAAGAAGGGCAGGCACATTATTGCGAACGCAAGTAAGCACCTCGTTAGTTTGAGTGTAGGTTGATTCATAAACAATTTTGTTTTTGTGAATGCAAACCTAAAAGCCGTGTTTTAACAAATAGTTGAGGAAAAGTTAAGTTAAAGTAAACTTATCGTTACCAAACGGGGAATTAGTTTAATGAAGGTAAACTTGCAGGGGTGGGGAATAAGAGAAAATATGGGCTATTTCGGCGTATTAAATATATACAGTACCAATAATTGTGCTTCTTCATCGCCAGTGTTTCTGGGATTGTGCGGCTCCGTTGCATCAAAAAATATCGAATCGCCGGGTTCCATTATATAAAGCTCCTCACCAATGGTATATTCCACTTTTCCTTTTAATATATATTTAAACTCGAAGGCATCCGTTTGAACCGGTGCCCGCTGCGCACCGGGCATCAGTGTAAGCAACACAAAATCTACATGGTACTCATCAATGGTGGATGACATGATCCGCTGTTAATTAAACCCAATCGTATTTTCTTTTTCAAAAGGCTGGTATTGTGCCGCTTTTTTAAAAATAACTTTACCAGGCTGGCCGGTATTAAAGTCCTGGAAAAAATCATTGATATCAACATGCAATGATTTGATGATATTTAAAAACACCGTGAGTGATGGAATGGTGCGGTTATTTTCTACCTGGCTCAACATCCCCTTTGTTACACCAGCCGCTTCCGCTAACTCCTGCAGGGTAATGTTTTTCTCTTTCCGGATATCTTTTAACTTGTTGGTAATCTGAACAAGGATGTCTTCCTGCATGCGCCTGGTGTTTAATAATCAATTGTCAAACATAAGAAGAAAAATGGATCGTTTTTATGCGGTGGCAAAATGTTAACGAATTGATTATACCGCTTGCCGGTCAGACGGAGACCGTCGGACCAGCACTCCAGTCTGACGGTCTCCGTCTGACTGGAGTGAACTATTTAAAACACTAACGTAGCAATAGAATGAGGCCTCGCAGTTAGCTCCGCAGCCTTACCATTGATCCATAGAAAATAGGGCGTAGCGGCGGCTCCCTGGTTCATCACAATCACCACATTTTTTCCATCTTCATTTTGAAAAGCCGTAGTTAATAGCTGGCTCCTGCTGGCAGCACTGCTGATGCGTTTTGCACCGGGCTTAATAAACTTTGAAAAGTGGCCAATGTAATAATATGCATTGGTGTAAATTAACTGCCCGGTTTTAGTATCGCCATGGATCGGAGCAAAACAGAAATTACCTACATGGTTGGGGCCACCGGTTTCATCCAATAAAATATTCCAGTCTGTAAACCCGCCCATACCGTTATTAAAATCATTGATCATCGAACGGCCATATCTTTCGCCCAATGCCCAATCGTTTAAACGGGTTGGTGTAAACCTTTCGTTACATCCTTCGGTAAACATGATTTGCTTATCGGGATATGCCTCATGCACCCGCTTTAGATTTTCGTACATTGGTTGTCCGCCGCTCCAGTCTTCGTACCAGTGAAAACCTATGCCCCATGCATATTTGGAAGCTTCGGGGTCATCAAAATAAGTTTGGGCCCGCTGGTACAACAGGTCGCGGTTGTGATCCCATACTATGATTTTTTTATCCTTCAATCCTTCCTTCTCCATGGTGGGGCCAAGGTTGTTTTTCAGAAAATCACGCTCTTCCTCTGCAGTGTAAATACAACTCTCCCACCTTTGTTTGGCCATCGGTTCGTTTTGTATACTGATGCCCCAGATGGGCATTCCATCTTTTTCATACTCCTTAATAAACTTTGTGTAATACAACGCCCAGCTATTGTAAAACTCCGTTTTTAATTTGCCACCCTGCAGCATATCGTTGTTGTCCTTCATCCAGGCTGGCGGGCTCCACGGGCTTGCAAACAAATTCAGTTTGCCACCTGCTGCAGCCATTGCCGCTTTGATGAAAGGGATTTTAAATTTTTTATCGGGTGCAATATCAAAGGTCTTCAGTTCTTTATCACCTTCAGCAACGTAGGTATAACTGCCACTGCTAAAATCGCAACTGTTGATATTGGTTCTGCCAAAAGTGTACCCGATACCATTTTCTTTATCAAAATAGGCTTTTAATAATTCTGCCTGCTTACCTGCAGGAAGTTTGGCATAGGTTTCGGCAGCAGCGTCGGTCAATGCTCCTCCAATTCCAAAGTAAGACTGGAACTGTTTACCCGGATCAACAAAAACACAAACCTGCGTTTCCATGGGTTGCCCCATTTGCTTAAAATTGAGGGTATCCGAAGCCGTAAGCCGCAGGTTGCTGCTGTCTGCAGTGGTATAAACCATCACTGTTTTTCCTTCCGCAGAATAGCTGGCATTGCCGGTTATGGGTTTGGCTGGTTCATTCCCCGAATCATTTGCTGCTTTATTATTGCAGGATACTAAGAGTATGATAGTGGCGTAAAAAAGATATTGTTTCATGTTTTGTTTTTAAATGCAAGCTGGTTGGTATTTAGATAAGAAGGATAAAATTACCAATAAATAAAATGGGGTTTATTTAATTCTTAATTCCTAATTCTTAATTTTTAATTCTTAATTCTTAATTCTTAATTCTTAATTGCCTGTTATCACCAAACATAGGTTCCCACCGAACCTGCCGGTAAGGAAGTGGTAGTCCATTTGCCGCTAAAACGAATGTTGAATGTTTCATCAGTCGTTCCGTCATTTTCCACGATCAATACCTTTTTTCCTGCAGGTGTTTTAAAAGCAACGTTCTGTAAAGTACCAACAATATTACTGCCAATGCGAACCGAACCGGCGGGTATAAATTTGGATGCATGCGCAATGATGTAATAAGCAACATTTCTTGTAACCTTGTCGCCAATAGTGAGCGCTCCCTTGCATTGGGTACAGCCACCGGGTGTGTGCGGACCAAATGTTGAATCATTGGCAAGATTCCATTCCAAAGCCGTTTTGCTCCAGTTGCGCATGGACCCAATCACTACATTTTTTACATGCCACTTCAGGTCACCTCCAAAGTCACCGGCAGAACTGGTCCATTGCTCTGTGAAGTATACATTCTTGTTTGGATAAGCTGTATGCAATTCCGATAAAGCACTGATATCACCAGCATATAAATGAAAGGCCGAGCCGTCTGTGAAAGCCCCTGCTGCGGCATCATCCAACACTACCCGGGGATAATCGGGACGGTCACAATTATGGTCATACGCAATTATTTTGGTGTTTATGCCTGCTGCCCGGAAAGCAGGCCCGAGATGTTTTTTTATGAAATCACGTTGCTGTTCCGCCAGCATCAACATGCTTGGATTATTACCCGGATGCAATGGTTCATTTTGCGGGGTAATGGCATCAATGGTGATGCCTTCGGCCTTCATTTGCTGAATATATTTTACAAAATACCTGGCATACACATCGTAATACCTCGTTTGCAAACTACCTCCCTTTGAGCTGTCATTGTCCTTCATCCATGCCGGCGGGCTCCAGGGGGTTGCTAAAATTTTAATTGCCGGGTTGATCAATAGAATTTCTTTTAGCAATGGTATTAAATCCGCTTTGTCGGGGCTTAAACTAAAATTAGCCAAAGGAACATCGCTTTGCCCGGCTGGCATATCATCGTAACTAAATACAGCCGCATCTAAATCGGATGCCCCAATGCTGATACGGAGATAACTGATGCCGATTGAATTAGAAGCCCTGCCAAATAACTCATCTAATAAACCTGCCTTGTCCGTAGCTGCGAGCCGGTTAATGAGATAAGCGCTTCCGCCGGTCAGGGTGAACCCAAAACCATCAACTGTTTGAAATGACTGCGTTGCATCCACATCAATGGTAGCATGTGCATTGGCAACTGTTGCAAAAGAAAGCACCGCTGATTGTTTCGCCAGCAGCGCCGACTG